>NZ_CP010978.1:5042500-5380816 GCF_000271665.2 Pelosinus fermentans JBW45
AGGGTCTTCGACTGCTTGTAGACATACGGTTTCAGGTTCTTTTTCACTCCCCTCCCGGGGTGCTTTTCACCTTTCCCTCACGGTACTATACGCTATCGGTCGCCAAGGAGTATTTTGCCTTGGAGGGTGGTCCCCCCTGCTTCCCACAAGGTTTCACGTGTCTCGTGGTACTCTGGATCTCAGCCATCTCGCTCTGCTTTTCGTCTACGGGACTGTTACCCCCTATGGTCTACCTTTCCAGGTAGTTCGACTAAGCCTGACTCGAATTATGCTGGTCCTCAACCCCGAATCAGTAAACTGACTCGGTTTGGGCTCTTCCCCGTTCGCTCGCCGCTACTTAGGGAATCTCACTTGATTACTTTTCCTCTGGGTACTTAGATGTTTCAGTTCCCCAGGTGCCCTCCTCATACTCTCAGGTATGGGTAACAATGCATTACCATTGTTGGGTTTCCCCATTCGGAAATCTAGGGATCAATACCTGCTTGCGATTCCCCCTAGCTTATCGGAGCTTACCCCGTCCTTCTTCGGCTCTTGGCGCCAAGGCATCCACCGTATGCCCTTATTAGCTTGACTTCGTCACTCTAATAGTCGGTTTGCAATAACCTATCATCTGCGTTGTTGTCGCTGTGGGCATTCATGTCGACGTACAAGTAGTACGACTCCATTCATGTCCTCGCTCCGCCTAGCAGCTGACAGCTTCTTGCCAACCTTTACTTGGTGGTATATTCGAGTTCTAAAACAAGAATATACATGTTTCAAATAATCCTAACATGCTCGGTAATCACCCTAATATTGCTATTAGAATTATTACGTTGCTTTCTTCTGTGCAGTTTTCAAAGAACATAAAAAATGGTGGAGGATAACGGGATCGAACCGTTGACCCCCTGCGTGCAAGGCAGGTGCTCTCCCAGCTGAGCTAATCCCCCACTATATGAGGATATATATTATCATGCCTGCTTACTTTATTCAACAGGCATGTTTTTGTATTCCCTCAAAACTAAGCAATGTAAGTAGATTTATAATACTACAGCAAGCACATAAGCTCCGTCTAGTATATAATCCAGATGTGTCGACCTTGGATTAGAAAAACATATTTCAGCTTTTCAAATCTCCATAGAAAGGAGGTGATCCAGCCGCACCTTCCGATACGGCTACCTTGTTACGACTTCACCCCAATCACTGATCTCACCTTCGACGGCTGGTTCCATTGCTGGTTACCTCACCGGCTTCGGGTGCTCTCAACTTTCGTGGTGTGACGGGCGGTGTGTACAAGGCCCGGGAACGTATTCACCGCAGCATGCTGATCTGCGATTACTAGCGATTCCGACTTCATGCAGGCGAGTTGCAGCCTGCAATCCGAACTGAGAGCTTGTTTTTGGGTTTGGCTTCACCTCGCGGCTTCGCTACCCTCTATTTAAGCCCATTGTAGTACGTGTGTAGCCCAAGACATAAGGGGCATGATGACTTGACGTCATCCCCACCTTCCTCCGTGTTATCCACGGCAGTCTCCCATGAGTTCCCACCTTTACGTGCTGGCAACATAGGATAAGGGTTGCGCTCGTTGCGGGACTTAACCCAACATCTCACGACACGAGCTGACGACAGCCATGCACCACCTGTCTATCTGTCTTCCGAAGAAGAACTCTCTATCTCTAGAGTCATCAGACGATGTCAAGCCTTGGTAAGGTTCTTCGCGTTGCGTCGAATTAAACCACATACTCCACCGCTTGTGCGGGCCCCCGTCAATTCCTTTGAGTTTCAACCTTGCGGCCGTACTCCCCAGGCGGGGTACTTATTGCGTTAACTCCGGCACTGGAGGGGTCGATACCCCCAACACCTAGTACCCATCGTTTACGGCCAGGATTACCGGGGTATCTAATCCCGTTCACTACCCTGGCTTTCGCGCCTCAGTGTCAGACACAGTCCAGAAAGTCGCCTTCGCCACTGGTGTTCCTCCTAATATCTACGCATTTCACCGCTACACTAGGAATTCCACTTTCCTCTCCTGCACTCAAGAATAACAGTATCCAATGCTTCACGGGGTTAAGCCCCGAACTTTAACATCAGACTGATTATCCCACCTGCGCGCGCTTTACGCCCAATAATTCCGGACAACGCTTGCCACCTACGTATTACCGCGGCTGCTGGCACGTAGTTAGCCGTGGCTTTCTTGTCAGGTACCGTCATTATGGATCATTATTTACAATCCACACATTCGTCCCTGAAAACAGAGTTTTACGATCCGAAAACCTTCTTCACTCACGCGGCGTTGCTCCGTCAGACTTTCGTCCATTGCGGAAGATTCCCCACTGCTGCCTCCCGTAGGAGTCTGGGCCGTGTCTCAGTCCCAGTGTGGCCGTTCATCCTCTCAGACCGGCTACTGATCGTCGCCTTGGTGAGCCGTTACCTCACCAACTAGCTAATCAGACGCAGACCCATCTTCTAGTGATAGCTTATAAATAGAGGCCACCTTTAGTATTTTAAGTATGCACTCAAAATACAACATTCGGTATTAGCACCACTTTCGCAGTGTTGTCCCCAGCTAGAAGGTAGGTTGTCTACGCGTTACTCACCCGTTCGCCACTAAAATTCCATTGCTGAAATCTCCGTTCGACTTGCATGTGTTAGGCACGCCGCCAGCGTTCGTCCTGAGCCAGGATCAAACTCTCCATAAAAGTTATATTATGAAGAACCTTGATGGCTCTTTAAAAAACTTGTTTTTGTTGTTCTCGCTTTCGCAGATCAACTTTGTTTTGCACTCGAAACGAGTACCGCACATCTGGCTTATTTTAACCTTACTTACATTGTTTAGTTTTCAAGGAACACGTTGCCGCTTGTGGCGACTCACTTATAATATCATAAATAATTCATACATGTCAATACTTTTCATTTATCTTTTTTATATTTTTATTGTTTTTAATTAAATACATTGTAATGCTAGTAATTGGCTTCAATGCTGTAATGTTTTTTCATTATATGCAATTATAAATCGGGAAGCAAACAAACCTTGTTGCTTCCCCACAGTTAGGCAACAAACAACTTAAACAAAATAAGTAATATTACCCCTGGCAGTCCTAGAAACCCTGCCACTAATGCCGTAATTGGATTAATTGCAATTGTAAATCCTATATGCAGCCCCACAAAATTCAATGCCCACAACATGGCACCACCAATTAAACCATTATATATCAAACGAAAAATTAATTTGATAGGCATTAAGAACATTCGCCCCACAACATATAATAGAATAATGCCAAAAACATATGCCAGAATTACATTAAATTCTCCAAATCCACCAAGCATAGCACACCCTCCCCCTCTTACTGTTTCTTTTCACACGTCTTAAACTCTTTACTAACACCTTATTATAACTTATAATCCCACTCTCTTCTATCTCTCGTTCTCACCTTTCTTCTAATATATATTTGTAATACAATATATTGTCATTCTGGTCCAAGTATGATAAAGAAGAGGTGATTTTACTTTCCCTTCACGAAGAAGAACCAGAGTGAAGACTCTGGTCTTTTTAAGAATGAATTTTATTGTTTTTTGTACTCATCACTATCAGCAACAGTATAAGGAGAGCGTACAATACCTTCTTGACGAGCTTTTTTTAATAGGTATACATATTTCTTTTCAGCTGCCTGCATTAAATAAACAGCATGGTCAACCAAATCTTGATCAGAAACACTATTATAATAATGCTGGGCATTTAACCATTCTTGCCTGGCTTCTTCCACCACAATGGATAAAGAGGGCAAGGGTTTGGCATCCAAATTTTCGTTACCATAAATATAATCTTGTATTTTCTGTAATGCTTCTATTATATTCATAATTCCCCTCCTGTCTTACGGTTATTTTTACCAAAAACAGGAGTATTTAAACATTACATTTCTCGGCGATTTTCCATAGCCTTGGACAAAGTCACTTCATCAGCATACTCCAAATCGCCACCTACTGGCAATCCATGAGCAATTCGGGTGACTTTTATCCCTAGAGGTTTTAATAGCCTCGCAATATACATTGCTGTAGCCTCACCTTCTACATCCGGATTGGTTGCCATAATCACTTCTTGGATCTCTCCCTCTCCAATACGTGTTAGCAATTCCTTTATTCTAATATCATTAGGTCCAACCCCTTCTAAAGGAGATAACTGTCCATGCAATACATGATACCTGCCGCGATATTCTCGCGTACGTTCCACAGCAGCTACATCCCGCGGTTCTTCCATCACGCACACGATGCTGACGTCCCGTCCAGCATCCCGACAAATAGAACAAGGATTACAATCTGTTAAATTAAAACAAACATCACAATAACCAATTTTCTCTTTGGCCTCTATAATCGCCTGAGCTAAGCTTTCTGCTCGAGATTTATCCATCTCTAAAACATGATACGCTAAACGTGCAGCTGATTTAGAACCGATTCCCGGCAGTGCGCGAAACTGCTCTATCAATTTCGCCAATGGTGCTATATATTGCATCGTTTAAAATAAACCAGAAGGCAGATTCATACCACCAGTGAGTTTTCCCATTTCTTGAGCCATCATATCGTCGACTTTTTTAATAGCCTCATTGACGGCTGCTGTCACCAAGTCTTCCAGCATCTCCATGTCTTCTGCATCCACTACGCTGGGATCAATTTTCAAAGATTGAATTTGTTTTTCACCAGTAATAACTACTTTTATTGCGCCACCACCTGCGGTAGCTTCCAAGGTACGCGTTTTAAGCTCTTCTTGCATTTTACTCATTTCACCTTGCAGCTTTTGCATTTTCTTCATCATACCAGCCATGTTTCCCATATTCCCAAACATATCTTAATCCCCCTTGTATTCTTCTTTTTTTATAACCTTACCACCAAACATATGTATAGCCTGACGCAAAGCCGGGTGAACTTCTTCCAGCGGCGATGCAGTCGTGACCGGCTTCTCCTTAGGTGGTAGAGCAGCTGCCTTTGGGGCTACCGCTGCACTTCCCAGTATACAACAAAGTTGCACTGTTTTTCCACAAAATTGGGTTAATACTTTTTCTATCATAATTCGATAATCTTCTTTTTCAGTACGTTCCTTAGGAAAAGCAGCTGCAAACTGCACAATAGCCTGTTTATCATCCAAGCTTATCAATTTCCCTTGAGAAACACAGGCATGTACAGAACGCTTACCACCTGCCACCAATTCTTTAAGGACATTGTCCCAAATCTCTTTTACATCGCTTGATGACGAGCTGCTACTCACAACGGGTTCTGTCTGTGGTTGCTCATTGGATATTTCCTGCTTTACCTCAACTTTTTCTATCGACTTTGGACTCACGGGTTGAACAACAACCGGCTTTACCGGGGTAGGGGGACGCACAGTTTCTACTTGTTTTATAATTGGGGGCTCTATTCGTGGAAAGGACTGCCCCGATACTTTCTCTTCTAATATTGCTATTCGTTCCAGCAAGTTCGCCATATCTGCTTGTGCTGAACGACGGCAAAGGGACAACAGGGTCATCTCTGCTGTAATTCGAGGCTCAGGCGCCCATTTTGCATCATTGGCACCTTCATTTAATATTTTGATCATATCAATTAATTCATCATGCTTAAACTGTTCTCCATGCTTGGCTAATACATTTCGGTCATCTCCATATAATTCAATGCTATCAATATCAGGAGCAGCTTTGAATAGCATGATACTTCTCATATATAAAGCCACTTCTAAGAGTATCTGACGTACTTCTTTACCTAGTGCAATTAATTCTCCTAATGCCATCAATACCGCTTTAAAATCACGTTCCGCCAACGCTTCGGTAATACTCCATACCCACTCATGACCGATAAGACCTAATAATTGTCGAACCTTCTCTGCAGTAATTATCCCATTTTCCATGGTAGTACATTGATCAAGAATACTTAGAGCATCCCTAAGCCCTCCATCTGCATGAGAAGCAATCAACTTTAATGCATCTGGTGCTACATTTAGCCCTTCGTGCTGAACAACTGCAGTTAAGCGACCTTCTATTGCTTCAGCATCGATACGTCTAAAATCATAACGTTGACAACGCGAATGAATTGTCGCTGGAATTTTATGCGCTTCCGTCGTGGCCAGAATAAATACTACATGGGCAGGCGGTTCTTCTAATGTCTTTAATAGTGCATTAAACGCCTCAGTTGTTAACATATGTACTTCATCGATGATATATACCTTATACCGACCATCTACAGGCGCAAACTTAACAGTCTCCCGAAGTTCGCGAATTTCATCAATCCCCCGATTAGAGGCAGCATCAATTTCAAATACATCCATAGAGGTTCCAGTATTAATCGACTGACAATTTAAGCACACATTACAAGGCTCAGGTGTCGGACCATGTATGCAATTTAAAGATTTCGCCAAAATCTTGGCAGTACTTGTTTTTCCTGTACCTCGTGGTCCCGAAAATAAATAAGCATGGGCAATTTTCCCCGATACAATTGCATTTTTCAAAGTAACACTAATATGCTTTTGTCCTACTAGATTTTCAAAATCCTGTGGGCGCCACTGGCGGTACAACGCAACATAAGCCATCTACCCAACACCTCCTTACAACATTTATGGTATTCTACACGAAAGTAGCTTTCCCTTTTTCTTTGATGAGCAAACTACAGTTAGGCTCGCTTTTCTATCGTTGTAAAGTCAAGAGCGGCTAACACTCTGATCATTTCTTCCATAGAATACACTAAGAAGCAACCAGAAATCTGGTTGCTTCTTAGGTTGCATTCATCATTTTAGCGTCGGGCCACAACAAAAGTCAGGCAACCTCACGGCACATAAAAATTATCACTTACCGCTGCTTCCTTCCGGATCTGACGGGGTTCATGAGTTCCCATTGCGTAAGACCCAACTTTTGCTGTGGCCCCACTCTAAAATAAATAAATGGCTAAAATATTAAATTTTACGCCAACAACTATCAGTACTTACTGACATCCCTATTAAAATTTTATGGCGGAGAGAGAGGGATTCGAACCCTCGGTACAGTTTCCCGTACACACGCTTTCCAGGCGTGCTCCTTCAACCGCTCGGACATCTCTCCAAGGTGTTTACACCAGTTAAATTTATATTACTTGACTGCAAGAAATATAATATCATTTCTCAACAATATTGTCAACAAGAATATGTAAGGATTAAAATCCCAATGGATGGTATTACTCTTAGTAGTGTATTGTAGACCCCTAGGAGCCTACTATACACTATTTTTACAAAGAGAATTCAACTACTCAGCCTTCATTTTTTCCAATTACGTTGAATTTCAGCTATTTCTTCATATTCCTTTTGCAGGTTCCAGTATATTCTTTCATAAATACCAAAGAGTTTCTGGTAAATTTCTTTATTGTCTTCATTAGGATTGTACGTTTCTTTTATTGTAATAAGCTTTTCCACTTCTTTAAGGTCACCAATTATGCCTAAAGCATACATACCCAAAACTGCAGCACCAAAAGCTGATCCTTCTGGTTCTCCGGGAACATGAATGGTTCGGCCAAAAACATCTGCCATGATCTGAACCCATACTTTTGAACGAGTAAAGCTACCCCCAACCCGGATCTCATTTACTGCTCCTGCAACTTCTTCTAAGGATTTAAAAATACTAAACATCCCATAAATAATTCCTTCTAGCGTTGCTCGAATCAAGTGGCGTTTACCATGATTAAGGTTAAGACCAAATAATACGCCTCGAGAATTGGCATTGTAATAAGGTGCCCGTTCTCCAGAGAAATGAGGCAACATAATTAAACCCTCACAACCCGCAGGCTTTTGCTCTGCATAGCGACCTAAAATTTCATAAGTATCAAGCCCTAAATTTGCAGCAACACGCTGTTCTGTTGTGGCAAATTTATCCCGAGCCCACCGAAATGCTACACCACCGTTGCTAAGTGCACCACCTAAAACCCAGGTATCACCAGCTAAATTATAGCACCAGGTGCGTTGTTTTTCATCAGCCTGTGGTTTGTTAGTGATCATCCGTACAGCACCACTAGTACCAATCATAGCTGTAACTTGACCAGGATTGACAGCACCTGAACCTAAGGTAGATAAAACCCCATCACTAGCGCCCAAAATGATAGCAGTATCTGGTGCTAAACCTAGCATAGCAGCAATCTCCGGTTTGATACTCCTTTCAATATGAGTAGTAGGCAGTATCTCTGATAATTTATCTGCTGTAATTCCTACCATATCAAGTAAGTCTTTATCCCACGTGCGAGCATGAATATTGTAAACAGCCGTAGCAGAAGCAATGGATTCATCTACCAGATATTTGCCTAGTAAGTGATGACAGATATATTCTTTAATTCCAATAAACTTAACCGCACGAGAAAAAATCTCCGCTCTTTCATTTTTTAACCAAATCATTTTAAACAAAGGATACATAGGATGAATTGGGCAACCCGTTTTAAAATATATAGAGTCAGCATCATGAGATGCTTTTATTTTTTCAATGTAGTCCTGTCCACGGGAATCAGCCCATGTTTGCATACGATCTAGAGGATGACCAGCAGCATCTACAGGAATCATGCTATGCATAACAGAACTAAAACATACTCCTGCAATATCATGGGGAGCTAATCTTGCCTCAGCGATAACTTCTTTTAATACGACTAACACCCCTTGCAATATCTCTTCTGCATCTTGTTCAGCCCAGGCAGCTTGTGGTGTATATAATGGATATTCTACAGATTTACTGCCAACCGTCGTACCATCTTGCTGATATATAACGGCTCGGCAACCGGTTGTGCCAATATCTACACCAATTATCTTTTGTGTATTCATATTAACAACCTCCCCTTTTATAACACATTTATCTTCTATATAGTAGTAGTAGAAAGAAATGATCCAAACTAATGGTTTGATCATTTCTTTCTTGTTCATGTACAATCACTTAAAGAGTAACACAAGCAATCAATCTTGCCTTTTTATACTTTAGAAAACCACGCCATAAACCAAAAGTAAATAAACTAAGTAATACAGAAATCAATAGCGATGTAATAGAAATTCCAATAAAATACATCTCCTGAAATTTATTGTCTCAATATATGTAATTATTGAAAAATATTTTCACTTATTATAATATACTCTTTTTTTGGGAAAGGCAATATCTCAAAAAAATTCTGCAAGTTTTTATTAAAAGAATTACTATACCAAATAGCAAACTTGCATGGTTTTAAGGTGTCTGATACAATATTGATACATAAAAATCCAATTTTCTCTTCTCACAAAGGTTGGAGGTTAAGAAATGGAAAGAACGGAAAGCACCTTGAATTCATGCTTACCGCGTATACGCAGTGGTTTTAATGATTTAACTAAGACCGAACAAAAAACTGCAACTTATATTCTGGAAAATCCTTCTGAAGTCATACATATGACCATCACGGAATTAGCGGAAGCTGCGAAGAATGCAGAAGCAACAGTTTTTCGTCTTTGCAAAAAATTAGGTTTTTCGGGGTACCAAGAATTGAAGATTGCTCTTGCCGGGGATTTATATACTCCCTTAGAATCCGTCTATAAAGAAGTTGATCCTACCGATTCCATCAGAAATATGACTAACAAGATTTTCTTAGGCATAAATGAAGGTCTGCAAGATACCCTTAAGATCATTGACGAAGAAGCAATTGAAAATGCGATCCAAGCGATCACCAACACACGTCGGATTGATGTTTACGGCTCAGGCGGATCGGCAGTAATCGCTTCCGACATTGAGCACCGTTTTATGCGCTTTGGTATTTCCGTAAGGGCTTACTCTGACCCACATCTACAAATCGCATCAGCCACTTTGCTCCAACCTGGTGATTTAGTTATTGCGGTATCTCATACTGGCGCTAATCGTGATATACTCGATGCTGTTGCTATGGCAAAAAGCAATCATGTTACCACCATTGCAATTACTAGTTATATACGATCACCTCTCAGTCAATTGGCCGATATTTCACTTCATGGTATGGGCAGAGAAATCAATTACCGTTCAGAAGCTATGGCCTCACGCTTAATTCACCTGGCCATTGTCGATGTTTTATACATTGGATCGCTTCTCCGCCAGCAGGATACAATCATCGAAAATATGAACAAGGTACGTAAGTCAATTGCCAAACGTAAAATATAATACAGCATTCTCAGCCGATCTAGGAAAAGCTTCGACTTTTAAAAAGAAGTTGCAGACCAGAGTGGCAATAAGATAAAAGACCTGTCATCTTACTTGTAAAATGACAGGTCTTTTATCTATGAAAGGAACCATAAAGAGTCATTTGCAAGCGAAATTATTTCTTCTTGCATTTCTATCATTATCGTTAAGGCGTGACATGGAAAAACTCAAAATCTATACACGGACACTGGGAATTTTTGCATCAATAGATTGGGGGCATCAAAAAGTGTGCCACTCGTATCTTGGGGTATAGGTACGGCATACAACCGCGTTGCTTTTTCAGACACTAAGTTTAATGTCATAAAGAATTTTCTTAAGAAGATCAGTTCGCAAAGTATAATATCTACTAATAAATGCACTAACTAAGTATGCGATTGCTGGTGCAATAGTAAATAATGCAATAATACTTTGGATTGCTATGTCATTTTGTGCTGCCGCTCCGGCTTGATAATTACTGCCAGCCAGCACCCAACCAATCAACGCCCCGCCAATAGCGAGACCAAGCTTAAGTACAAATAATGTGCCAGCAAAACTAATACCAGTCAATCGTTTACCATATTTCCATTCTCCATATTCAACTGTATCAGACATCATGACCCATTGAATGGGTGTAATCATTTGATGCAATACCCCAATAATGAAAATGAATGTAAACATTGTGCTGACTGCATTCATCGGAGTAAAAAACATACCGGTACTAATAATTCCAAGTAACACATTGGTCCAGCAAAACACCCTAACTTTGCAAATATGATCAGTAACCGGTTTTGCTAAGGCACTGCCCAAGAGATTGCCGACGGAATAGGTAGCCAGAAAAGCAGCAAAATATCCCACATTACCAAGTATATACGTTACATAGTACATCATTGCACCGCCACGGACTGATACTGCCAATATGTTGAGAATCGTCAGTGCCCCCACAATGCGCCATTGATCATTATGAAAAATGTCACGAATATCTTCGCGCATACTTGACTTGTTCTTCTCAACAACCTGTACTCTCTCCTTTGTGAAAGCAAAACAAAGAATAAGCATTATAACAGCTACAATTGATAATATAGCAATACCACCTTGATACCCTAATACCCGATTATCCCCGCCGATAAATTGTGCTAATGGAGTCATTAATACGGTACTTAGCATACCACCAGCAGTTGCTAGTACAAAACGATAGGATTGCAATGACATCCTCTGATCTGGATCAAGGGTAATTACACCTCCTAACGCACAATAAGGTATATTTACTACCGTATACATTAAAGTTAATACCGTATAAGTAATAGCAGCAAAGATCATCTTACCACTCATTCCAAAATCCGGAGTACTATAAGCCAGGATACAAGACAATCCAAATGGAATTGCCCCAAACAACAAATAGGGTCTGAACTGGCCCCAGCGAGTACGAGTACGGTCTGCAATCAGACCCATAATAGGATCAGAAACCGCATCCAAGCCACGTGCTAATAAAAACATCGTTCCAACAAAACCAGATGGAATTCCAAAAATATCGGTATAAAAAAACATCATGTATAACATTACATTATCAAAAACAATATGGCTTGCTGCATCACCCAAACCATAACCTATTTTCTCAGTCCTAGAAAGTACGTCCATTTCAAATACCCCCAGTTTTATTTACGATTTTATGTACACTTTTTAGAACCTAAGCTCTAATTGCTTAGTGCCAGGGCCAATTATAATTTGCAAACCTAACTCTTTTTGTTCTAATACAACATTCTCAGTTGGTGCTGCTGTAAGTTTCTCTACACCACGTAATAACAATGAACATGGTTTGGCGACTCCAAGCAGCGCTACCTGCAAACACCTGCCCTGACGAATTACAGTAGCTGTTAGTGCGACTTCACCATCCAAATTACGTACGGTTGCAGTTGCTTCGCAGCCATCTTGAAGAGCAAAAAGATGTAGTTCCACACCATCAGCATAATCGGGTCGTTGATCATTTGCACCAACTGCCAAAAGTGTATTTTCACGCATATAAACAGGCAAGCTCATAAAACCATGTGTTTCTTCACGCCAGCATCCGCCGCTGACTTCCTCATTATTAAAGAGGTGTGTCCAACGCCCTTCTGGCAAATATAC
The DNA here is from genome assembly GCF_000271665.2 of Pelosinus fermentans JBW45. Lineage (GTDB taxonomy): Bacteria > Bacillota > Negativicutes > DSM-13327 > DSM-13327 > Pelosinus > Pelosinus baikalensis. The sequence goes on from NZ_CP010978.1 coordinate 5,054,749, forward strand.
CAAAACGGTCCCACTCTCACTAAATATTGGCGCAACCAAAATAGAATCACCAAGCATATATTGCCTATCAAGATAATCGCAACTAGGATCTTTAGGGAACTCAAGGAGCATTGCTCGCATTACAGGTAATCCATGTTGTGCAGCTGCTACAGACATATCATAAAGATAAGGCATCAAGCGGCACTTCCAGTTTGTAAAGAACCGCAGAACATCAACAGCCTCATCATCGTATAACCACGGCACTCTATATGATTTACTGCCATGCAATCTGCTATGACTTGACAAAAGACCAAAAGCGCACCACCGTTTATAAACAGAAGCAGAGGCTGTATTCTCAAAACCACCTATATCATGGCTCCAGAATCCAAAACCAGATAACCCTAACGATAGTCCCCCACGTAAACTTTCTGCCATTGATTCGTAGTTGGCATAACAATCACCGCCCCAATGTACTGGGAAACTTTGACTGCCGACAGTCGCAGAACGTGCAAATACAACAGCATTCTTTTTCCCTTTCTTTTCTTGCAATATTTCATATACTACTTTATTAAAAAGGTATGTATAATAATTGTGCATCTTTTGTGGATCTGAACCGTCATAATACACTACTTCAGTAGGTATCCGTTCACCAAAGTCTGTTTTAAAGCAATCTACACCCATATCCATAAGCCGCCGCAAATGATCCCCATACCATTTACAAGCAGCCGGATTGGTAAAGTCGACTATCCCTTGTCCTGGTTGCCATTTATCCCATTGCCAAACCCGCCCCTGGGGAGTTTTAAGTAAATAACCATGAACCATGCCTTCTTTAAATAATTCCGACTGCTGGCTAATATAAGGGTTAATCCAAACACATATCTGCAATCCTTTGGCTTTCAACCGAGTTAACATTCTTTTAGGATCAGGGAAAACAGCGGGATCCCATTGAAAATTACACCAATGGAACGCCTTCATCCAAAAACAGTCAAAATGAAATACATGTAATGGTAATGATCGTTCCTGCATGCCATTGATGAAGCTATTAACAGTATCTTCGTCATAATTAGTAGTAAATGAGGTTGTCAGCCATAGTCCAAACGACCAGGCAGGCGGTAATGACGGGCGGCCAGTTAACCGAGTATATCGTTCAAGCACCTGTTTCGGTGTGGGCCCATCAATAACATAGTATTCAAGTGATTCTCCAGACACGCTAAATTGCACTTTGGAAACTTTCTCTGAAGCCACCTCAAAGGATACCATCTCAGGATGATTTACAAATACACCATACCCACGATTTGTTAAATAAAATGGGATATTTTTATATGCTTGTTCGGTACTCGTTCCTCCGTCTTTATTCCACGTTTCAACAACCTGACCGTTTTTCACAAAAGCTGTAAATCGTTCACCAAAACCATAGCATGTTTCTCCTACTCCTAAATCCAATCGCTCATACATATACGTTTGATTATTTAAAATTTCTGTTGCATAACCTGTTGACTTAACCCCGCTACCAGTAATACGTTTCCCATCATGTAAAAAATCCATTTGCCAATCTCCCAATTGCTTAATGCATACTGAAAGATCCCCGCTTTTTAGAGTAGCTCGGTCTTTATCCTCACTACATTCAATATTTATATCAGGATCATAAGCTAATACAAACTCCGGAGCAGTAGGATATATACCTTTAAAATGTTCTATCCGTACACCAATTACTCCAACTTGTGGTGAAAAAAAGCGTATCGTAAACAATGGAATATCCAATTGGTCTCCCCGTGCAATTACATCACGAGGTGCAGCTAAAACAATCAGTTCCTTCTTACCTACTCGTACTTCATGTACACACATTGGGTTTATCACATTTAAATTTTCCTGTATAAGCCAATTACCATCACTAATTTTCATTTTTACTCCTTTCTTTGATTAAATTTATCCGATGACCAAGTCGCTCTAAGACTCCCATCTTCTCATTCATAAAATCTCTGGTCGATGCCGTTTTACCTATAACACTTTTGGTACTGTAAAACCTGCAAGCACCTTGGCAGTATATTCGGATAATGTTTCTCCTAATTGTTCTGCAATATAATCACATTCAGCTGCGTCCTTTGATCACACCATAACAAGGCTGGCATAACTTCACAGAAGATGTTCTAAATCAATGCCTAAAAAATGGTCACAGTATCTCTCCATTCTTCCTGCTTTTTTGACTTAATTTGTCGTTTGGATAAACTAAGTCAAAATTAAAAAAAGGTTGTTGTATGGATAAACTTTTTCGTTATCATTCTGGAAATTCCTGCAAAGATTTTTTTATTTTTTTGCAGAACAATTTAATAGATATTTATCTTTACTACTAATTATCTATGCTGAAATCAATAGTATCTATGCCAATCATCAATAATTATGAAAAATCTCCAATTCATCTCATTGCTAAAGATGGATTGGAGGTTTTCGTTTTTTTGCATACGATGCAATTTTGAAATTGGTATATCCATTATACGTTTGCCAGAAAAGAGTAGCTGAAGATATGACTGCTACTCTTTGATGTGAGAAATATATGCCTGATCAGCATGAACTTGCGAATAACTTGGAGGTATTTCTTCAAAATCGACGATGAAAAGTTCAGGCGTTTTTATTAGATCAAGTTCAACAATTCGATCGATGTCCTGCTCATCTTGACTGGACGTAATGCGGACAACTGGCGTAGTTTTATTCTTTAGATCAACACCAAGAATTACACCACTTTGCTGATTGTTTAGCCGCACCGTCTTTCCAATCGGATAGATGGCAACATTCTGGTTAAACTTGTCAACAATGACCGGATTAAAATACTCTCCTGCAGCTTTACTTAAAATCGCAGCTGCATAATACACAGGCGTCGGCAGGCGATGTGGCATCCCCACGATCAAACGTTCATAGACATCAGCAATACTAATAATTTGGGCATATTCAGAAATAGAGTCCCCTTTAAGACCCATGGGGTAACCACTGCCGTTCCAGCGTTCGTGATGCTGAAAGCAGGCGTTAAGAACATTGACAGATACTGTATTATTCCTCCGAAGGATCTCCAAAGAGTAAAACGGATGCCGCTTGTACTCTTCTTTTTCACGTCTTGTCAAATAACCAGGAAACTGCCGTGCTACGTTCTTTGAAAATTTAATTTTGCCAACATCATGAAGTATCGCAGCGAGACCCAGCTCATCTAACTGTTTAGCATCATATCCCATAGCAATACCCGTCATAATTGACAAAATGCAAGTATTGACGGCATGAGAGAACATATACCCCTTTTTACGGCGTATATCCAGAAGATTCATCATGTTCTCCGGCTTCTCGCCGAGCTGATTAATCCATTCACTGACAAGGCTTTTTACTTTATTGAGGTTTACGCCTTTGCCTACACTAAAGTGATGAATTGCATCTCGCGCAGCACCAATGGCTTCCTTTTTGTTTTTAGAACCATAAAAATCTTCCTCCAGGGCGATGATCTCTTGAATTTGCGGTTCACCTACAAAGAGAGAGGTGAAGCCTTTATTTCGAAGATACTCAATGTACCGTTCCTTCATAACGATGCCCTCATGGAGCAAAACTGTACCATCAGCTGACATGAGCGGTTTTGATAAGTACATGCCTGGCTGAATTTCATCTATCGTTACACTTTGTATAAGAATCCGCCTCCTACGATAAACATGTTACCTGTTAATTCTACTAGTTATATCGGAAGATAAAGCAAAATACTTAAAACATCTGAATAAGCAAATAGTAAAAAATGTACCTGAACAATCGAGACTCTAGCTCTATTGCTCAGGTACATTTTTTACTGGGCAGTTAATACACAACCGTGCAGCGATGAATGAACCAATTATAGTAATTTGTAAGCTTTCATTTCAGTGCGAAGAAACTCAAGGTTATTCTCGCTGATTTCTGTTAGTGGCATACGACAGTGACCAGCTTTAAAGCCCAGTAAATTTACAGCAGCTTTAATAGGAATCGGGTTGACTTCGCTGAATAATGCTTTTATGAGATTCAATGTTTGAAGTTGCAGTTTGATAGCACCCTTTGTGTCACCTTGGAAAAAACGATCAACCATATTGTGAGTATCTTGGGGAATAATATTTGCCATAACAGAAATGACGCCTTTGCCACCTAGTGACAACATGGGCAATACAGTATTGTCATCACCAGAATATACTGCAAAATCTTCTCCGCATAAATTTACAACATCTCCTACTTGCCCAAGATTGCATTCTTTAATAGCGACAATATTATCAATTTGTGATAATGCCTTTACGGTCTCAGGATTAATATTCAAATTGGTTCTGCTAGGCACATTATACAAGACCATGGGTATCTTTACGTTATTGGCAATGACTTTAAAATGTTCATATAAACCTTTTTGCGTAGCTTTATTATAATATGGGGTGACCGATAAAATGCCATCAGCACCAACTTCTTCCGCCGCTTTCGATAATTCGATGGCATGACGGGTATCATTGCTGCCTGTACCAGCTATGACTGGTACGCGCTTGTTGATTGCTTCTACCGCAAATTTGATAACGGCAATATGCTCATCATCTGGCATAGTAGAAGCCTCTCCTGTGGTTCCACAGATTACAATGGCATCAGAGCCACCTTTAATCTGGAACTCAATCAGTTCTTTTAAGGTTTGATAATTAACACCATTGTCAGTAAAGGGAGTTACAATCGCTACTGCTGATCCGATAAATAATGGTTTTTTCATAAAGTTAGCCGCCTTTTACTCATATTTATTATATGAAAATCATTAATAGTATAATTATAGCCGATAATCAGGCAAAAAGGAATTGAAGAGTCTCTTTCTAAACATAAAATTTAATCCATTCATAACATGAACATAATATACACTCACATAAAAGCTGGTATGCTTGTAGTAGATGTTAAGTAAGAAGTGCAGGTGATTCGTATGTCTGACAAATCCACTACTATTTTCTTCTTATTATTTGCAATTCTATTTATTTTGATGTACTTGTATCAATTTAGTATTCTTTCCGAGTATCGTGAATTATTTGATCTCCCTTTATCATAGCATTGTTGATACAACTTTTTCATTTCGTCTGCCTTATATAAGGCAGACGTTTTTTTGAATGTACATGTATCAATTCGCAAGTAGCCGCATAGAATACTGTATTGTTTCAACTTGCTTTTGAGGAGGTATACTATGTTAGTTCTTTTATACGGATTGGCAGCAATCGGTGCAGTCACATTAGGAGTATTGGTGCATATGTTTGCTAGAATACCACAATAGCTGGATATAACGTAACCATGCTAAGAGGCAAATATTCTACCTTTAATCGGGAGAGAAAAAAATAAATCCTGAGGAAATTCAGCATTAGAATTTCCTCAGGATTTTTGCTGCTTACAATGAACACCTCATGTAATCTTAGATTGTCAATCTACCATTCCGTCTGAATGCTCAAATCAGCCTTTTGCTGGGCTTCACCTATTTTGAATAATTTATATAGAAGAAAAAGACCACCATACCAGACAGGAGCAACATATAAACCAACTAAATTATCATGATCATACCCCATACCCAGTGTTACTGCAAGCATAAATGCCCCTACTGCATAATTGGCATATGGGTAGCACGGCATAGGATATTTCAGATTGGCAATTGCCTCGTTGCTTAGACTTTTGCGCCATTTGAACTGAATATACATAATTAAAGACCAAGTCCACATGCAGCCTGTTGTCGTAATCGCAGACATATAATAAAAAACGCTGTCAGGAGATGCATAGTTCAAGTAGACACCAATTAGACAAACCCCACTGGAGACTAATATACCATTGGCGGGAACCTGATTAGCAGAGAGTTTACCTAAAAATGCGGGAGCTTCGTTCCTTAGAGCCAGACCGTATAGCATACGTCCGCAAACATACATACCACTATTTAAGCAAGAAGCAGCAGAAGAAATAATGACAATGTTTATAATGGACGCCGCATAGGGGATACCTGCTTTCTCAAATATCATTACAAAAGGACTCACACCTTTCGGCAGCGTCTCATAAGGAAATATTGATAGTATGGCTACCATTGAACCAACATAAAACACCAGGACCCGCCAGAATACCTTATCAATAGCGGATTTAAGGGAGGCTTCCGGGTCAGCGGCTTCACCTGCGGTGATACCGATAAGTTCCACTCCTGAATAAGCAAATACGACCATAACCAAAGCCATGGATACACCCGTCCAGCCAAAGGGCATAAAGCCACCATGAGTCCACAAGTTGGAAAAGCCAATTGCCACACCATCATTACCAAATCCAAAGAGTATCATTGCAAAACCAACAAGGAGCATGGCTATAATCGTCACAACTTTAATCAGTGCAAACCAGAATTCAAACTCACCATAGTATTTAACAGAAACTAGGTTAATGGCAAGAATTACAGCCAGGCAAATGAGTGCCGGAATCCATTGCTGTATATCCGGTGCCCAATATTTCATATACATGCCTACTGCCGAAATTTCACACATAGCTAACACAACCCATTGATACCAGTAGGTCCATCCAGTAATAAAGGAAACTAATGGTCCGCAAAAAGCTCGTGCGTAACCAGCGAATGATGCAGCAACAGGATGTTCTACAGCAACCTCACCAAGGGCACGCAGTACGAAATACATGACGATACCCCCAAGAGCATAGGCTAAAGTGAGGGCTGGACCTGCCATCTTACTTGCTTGAGCAGAACCCATAAATAGTGCAACACCAATAACACCACCAATGGCAATCAATTGAATATGCCTATTTTTGAGATCCTTTTTTAAGTTTTCTTTCTCTAAATGTAAGGATTGTTCTTTCATATTCGGTTCGCCTCCTTTTTTTATATAAAAAGGCGCTCATCAACAACCTTACCAGTTGCCGACAAGCGCCTTTGCTTGCAAATATGCTGTTATACTAGCCTTCTTTCGCCGCCTTTAAGATACTTTGCTCTAAAACAGTAAGTCCACGATCCAGCTGTTCATCCGTAACCACTAGAGGGATCAATAAACGAATTACGTTACTAAAAATTCCAGCACTGATTAACATTACCCCTTGCTCCAGACAATATTTCACAACCTTACTCGTAATTTCCTTGGCTGGTTCTTTCGTTTGCCGATCTTTAACCAGCTCAATCCCAATCATCGCACCGACGCCTCTCACATCACCAACAACAGTGCATCTTTCCTGCAATGCTTTCAGTCTCTTCATCGTTGTGCTGCCTATTTGTGCAGCCCGACTACAGAGGTTGTTATCCTCAATAAACTTTATGGTTTCTAAACCAGCCGCACAAGCTAAGGGATTTCCACCATAGGTCCCGCCAATATTTCCAGCATCAGGTGCATCCATGTATTCAGCCTTTCCAGTAATAGCACTGAGAGGCATACCGGCAGCAATGGATTTTGCCGTAGTCATTATGTCAGGTTCCACTCCCCAGTTTTCAATGGCAAACATTTTTCCAGTACGGCCGAACCCTGTTTGTACCTCATCTGCAATAAACAAGATTCCTTTACTTTCACAAATCGCCTTAAGACCTGGCAAGAATTCTGGCGGCGGTACAATAAAACCACCTTCGCCCTGCACCGGTTCAATAATCATAGCGGCAATATGCTCCGCATCAATTTCCGCCGTAAAAAACCGTTCAAAATTTTCTAGACAGTGCATACCACAGCCTGGATAAGTGGAACGATAATGACAGCGATAACAGTAAGCGGAAGGTACCTTGTAAGTTTCTGGGGCAAAAGGTCCAAAACCATATTTATAGGGCTTCACCTTGCTAGTAAGACTCATGGTCATAAATGTACGCCCATGGAATGCGCCTTCGAAAGAAATAATTCCTGTTCTTTTTGTAGCATGGCGAGCAATTTTGACCGCATTTTCCACGGCTTCCGCACCACTGTTGGCAAACATGGTCTTTTTCAAAGACCCGCCCGGCATCAAGGAATTCATTTTTTCTGCCAACTCTACATATGGTTCATACATAGCGATAGCAAAGAACGAATGAAGTAATTGCTCTGCTTGTTTTTGTATGGTCTTCACCACAGGTTCTGGGCAATGCCCAACATTTAAAACCCCTACACCTGCATAAAAATCAAGAAATTCTCTTCCTTCTACATCGGTAATCACCGCTCCGCTGGCTTTCTCTACAAAAATACCTGTAGAATTGGCAATTCCCCTTGCAACGGCATTGTTTTTTCTCTGAATCAATTTTTCTGTTTTGGTTTCTGCAATACTCATTGTAAATCCCCCTAGTATTTAAAATTAAGGCACTGAATATATCTCGTCAGATATACATTCAGCGCCATTGCTAAATACATCATTCACATTTGGTTTATATATGAATACTACCACCAGATGTCACCTGCGTCTATGTGAGCAGGTCACAGAATATGCTATGCCTTTTTGTGATCTTTTCACGTTTATCTTAAAAAGCTCCCCTCACCTATATTGGATGAGATACTTGACTAGCAGAAGCAATTTCCTCCATAGAAGCTAACTGTTCTTCACTTACTGCTGAAACATTGAGAGTTTCGGCAGCATTCGTCTTACTTTCACAATCAATGCTTTGTATTGATTTAACCAACTCTTGACTTCCTACTGCGATTTGATCAATATTTCTGATTCCATCTAGATCCGTATAAAGTCCAGAAGTCTTGCTGCCACTTTTAGCATCTTCAAAAAGTTGTTTGTAATGATCATCCACTCCGGTATTTTCTACCTGAAGCTCAGGATCAAGCTTCTTTGTAGAAATGTTCAACTTACCATTTAATTCTGGTCTTTTTCCATGAGCAATTATCATTCCTGAATCATCAATCAGAGTGGCAAATCCATTTTCTTTGAATTTAATCTCTTTAATTAAATCACTAATCCGTTGCAAAGAGACATTACCCGTTATTATTTTTACAAGTTTACCTTCTTCCAATACTGGAACAGCAATAATCATACTTAACTTTCCAGTACCTCTTGTAAGCAAAGGATCCGATATATAATTTTAAGGCTCATATTACGTCCCCCTTTAGTTTTCAACCCGAATTCTTAATAATGAGTAAATTATGTAAGATACTCTTATTCGACGAAACTTCTTAGGATAAGTCTGAAAGTATCATCTCTATAAAGTTTCTGGTGCTGGCCGATAGATAACGATTTCGTAGCCAAATAATTGCTTTTCTTATTTCTAAAGAAGTATCAATTATTTCTTTATATAGTAATTTATTGCTTGGAACAAGACCTACTGCTGATTTGGGAACAATAGCCATGCCCAGTCCTGCATCTGCCCATACGAGTAGGGATCTAACATCATCTCCCCTACAGAAAATTTGTGGCTCAAAGCCATTTTGCTGACAACACTCTACAATCATGTTCTCATTACTCCGATGCAGTAATAATGGCTTATTTGCGAGTTCCTCCACATTTATCTGAAACTTCTCTTTGTTACAGTTCCACTCATGGCACATAGCAACGACCATAGGCTCCTCGGGCAGACTCACTGAATGATACGTTTTCGGATCAAAGATAGTTCTTACAATGCCAATTTCAATAACTCCAGTATTCAGCAACTCCAGTATTTTATTTGTATCACCTTCTCGCAGGTTAAAATTTACATGGGGATAGCGCTCATGGAAGCTAACAATTTTAATCGGCAAGAACGTCGTACCTGAAGATGCAACCGCACCAATTGATAGAGTTCCACTACGTCCTTCATCTATCTCTTTTAGTTCTTTCCTAGTTGCCTTTAGAAGCTCCAACATGTGTGCTGCCCGCTTATACAGCAAATGACCTGCTTCCGTCAATACAATTCCACGGCTTTCTCGTTCTACTAAATTTACGCCTAAATCTTCTTCCAATACTTTAAGTTGTTGACTTAATGGAGGCTGAGCCATATGTAGCCGTTTGGCAGCCCTTGTGATTTGCCCCTCTTCAGCGATAGTCAGAAAATACTTAAGCTGCTTTATATCCATACATATCCCCTACTCTTGACATATTTTTTTCATATAGATAAGAAACTTTTTTAATATTTTTCGTATATATTTTATCTTGCTATAATATAAGAAAGGTTAATGAATGTCAAAAGGAGATTGATTTATTTGAATAAAGAGCCTCATTATTCTATCTAATGGCTCTTAATTAAAAGACAAGTAAGAACAATAAGAAAACACGAGCCTATTGGGGGATAGCAACTATGGCTGATATTAAGGTATTAATTGTAGGTCTTGAAATTATAGATGCTAATATTGATGAGATAAGCGGCTTCGAAGTAGTTGGGATTGGCATAAATCGGAGTGAGGTTTTCGAATTATTAAACAGAAAAAAACCTGATTTAGTAATCATTAATGATTGTGTGCCAGATCTTAGTAACGTAGAGTTGATAACATTTACTAGAAAAGAGGATCTACCAATTGATTTTATTATAATTACTGCGATAACTAATAGTACTACAATCAAATGGGCCTTACGTCACGGAATATTTGATTACATATGTAAACCCTTTATAATCGATCGACTTAAAGATTCTTTACTTTCCTACTGTGAATTTCGGAGAAAACTTACTTGCAAGGATGCTTTAAACCAAGCTGACTTTGATAAATACAAAGGTAAAGTACCCTTCCCTCAAAGCCCAAATTTTACCTAATAGTGTATTTCTGACTGATAAAGAAACACCCTTTAAAAAAATCAAAGCAATATCTATGACAAATTACATGATTATAACGTAGCAAACGTAGGAGGTAACTATGGTATTTTTACACGCAGTTGAAGGACTAATTAGCATTATTATTATGGTTTCATTAGGATACATACTTACTGGCAAAGGGTGGTTTACTCAAGAAAACTCAAAACTACTCCCTAAATTGGTTACCTACGTTTCCTTGCCAACTTACATGCTTTGGAATCTACTCAATACTTTTAACAAGGAACATTTTATAACCCTGTTTAGTGGAATCATCGTTCCTGTTCTTTCAATGATCATAAGCTTCATGATTAGCGTTCTAATCTCTAACCTTCTTGATTTAGCGACTAACCGGAAAGGTACTTTTCGATCGGCCTTTTTCTGCTCAAGTTCTCTTTTTATAGGAGTCCCAGTAAACCTAGCTCTAATGGGAGAGAGTAGCATACCTTATGTACTTGTATATTTTCTTGCAAATGCTTTTCTTTTCTGGACAATTGGAAACTACTCCATCAGTTTGGACGGTAAGGCAGCTCCCTCTAAAATAATTAGTATCGCTACTATTAAAAGAGTATTTTCACCGCCATTTATTGGATTTATGCTCGCAGTTATGCTGATCCTCTTAAAAATTCCCGTACCCAATTTCATAATGAATACTTGCAAATATTTAGGTAATATGACAACTCCGTTGTCCATGCTTTTTATTGGAATCGCGATATACGGAGTCAAATTAAATACAATTAAATTTAGCAATGATGTTATTGCCGTATTACTAGGAAGGTTTATTATCTCCCCAATTGCAGTACTACTAGTTGCCTCTTTTATCCCCATTCCAGAATTAATGAAAAAAGTGTTCGTTATTCAAGCGGCCTTACCATCCATGACTCAGACTACAATACTCGCAAAGGTATACGAAGCCGATTCAGAATATGCTGCAGTATTAGTCACTATAACAACACTCTTTGCTATACTTGCTATTCCTATTTACATGATATTTATATAAATTGTAAAAAATCTTACTGTATAGAATAATTAGCAAACGATTTACTACTGTAAATCATTTGCTAATTCGTATTAACGGCTCTACCAAATACCTAAATATTTCCACCACGAGAGACCAATAATAAAGTAAATGGCCATTGAAATAGCCATTACAAGATGTCCAACCTTCCACCATATCCCTTGTGGCACGTAGCCGGCACCATATAAAACAGTACCTACCGCGTTGCCGTAGTGGGTCATCAAACTTGCAATTTGCGCTGAAGCCGCTGTCATTAATAGCAGTGGGAGAGCAGGCACATTCGCTACAGCTCCTAATGTATAAATTACAGGAATGAAAGTGACAACAAAAGCAATCGTTGATGCAAATAAGTAACGAACAATAATGGTAATAAAAATTAAACCACCAAGTATCACTATGCTATTGACGCCAGTAAAATCTAAATGCGCTGAAAATAAATTCCCCAACCATACAAAGAATCCGGCTTTATTCAACCCATTTGCTAATGAAATAATTCCCCCATACCAGATAAATGTACTCCATGCGCTCTTACTTGCTAATACTTTTTCCCATGATATTACACCCGAAAGCAAGCTCAAAGACAGTAAAGCTAAGGCAACTGCTGTAGAATCAATTTTAGTAATTGTTCCTGTTGCCCAACCGATGATAGCAAACACAAATAGTACTGCCAAGGTCTTTTCTTGTTGGCTCATTGCTCCTATTCTTTTATACCCCTCTTGTGCAACAGTTTTATTATCAACTTCTTTAAGCTCAGGAGGATAAATTTTATAAACCACATAAGGAGCTAACAATAAGCAGAGTAAACCCGGCACCGACATTGCTACTGCCCATTGAATCCAGGAAATATCGGCATGCATAATATCATTGGTCAATTTAATCATCAGCGGCATAATGGCTCCAGCAGTGATAAACATCGTCCCAGTGATCAAACTATTCTGATACATCAAGACCATTAAATAAGAACCAATCCGCCGCTCAGTTCCATCATCAGGACGGGAATTAAGAGTGAGTGCTAGACTTTGAAAGATTGGATAGACCAACCCGCCTGATCTGGCAGTATTTGATGGGATTGCTGGTGACAATATCAAGTCCGAGAGAGCGGCTATATACCCTAGTCGCAAACTAGACTTGCCGAACTTATCTATTAAAAGATATGCAATTCGACTGCCTAACCCCGTTTCCACAAAACATTGTCCGATAATAAATGCAGAGAATACCAGCCATGGTGTTGTTTCACCAAATGCTGCTAAAGCCACTTTAGTCTGGTTAAAACATACTGATACGACACCCATTGCTGTAATTAAAACGATTGGTTCTTTTACAGGTCTTAAAATAAGTCCAAGCACTGCACCAAGATATACTGCAAAAAGCTGCCAAGCCCAAAGCTTTAACCCAACGGGTGTAGGACATAGTAGAACAATCCCAGGAACTCCTAAACAAATCAAACCTTTTATCAGTTTTGAGTTCATCCTTTTTCTCCTATCATCATATTAATTATCTCAACTATTGTGGATTAAAAATACGGCGCGAAACATATACATGTCCATCCATAATCGGTTTTGCAGTACGGCTTACTCCGGCTTTTGACAGATTCCATCCTCCATTTAACATTTTCTCCAGGCTGATTTCAAAATCTAAGGTACCTGAAGGATGACCAAGTCTTACGATACCACTTGCCTTGGCTTGACTACTGACGATCTCATTTACTACCGTACCCTGAATCAATGCAGCTGCTGCCACACAGATACCGCCAGTCACAGCATAAGCCTTATGCATCACTGTCAGAGCTTTTGTTCTGGCAACCAAATCAATATCATCAGCTTTTACCTTAGATCCATTTAGAGCTACATAATCCTTCGGACTGCTTACAAAAGCCACTTTGGGAACAGCAGGTCCCGTCTTTTCTTTTGTCAAAGATAATCCCATCATAACTGCCGCAGTTGTCCTGATGTCTTCCATAACTTCTAAAATATCAGGATTATTTTCCGTGTCTTTAGGCATCTCCAAACCTGTTAGACCAATATCTTCGGCTTTGACAAAAATGGAAGGATTGGCAGCATCCACAATGCTTACCCGAATTAGATTACCATTCCTCAATATGATTTCATCAACCACATTACCTGTGGGCAGTAATTTTCCAGTCTTAGATCCGCCAGAATTCAGAAAATTCAGAGTTATTCTCGCACCAGTTCCCGGCACCCCATCAATGGAATAATCACCTTCTGTAATGACTTCGCCGTCTTTTACCGGAATCTCAGCTTCAATTATTTTTTTTGTATTGGTGTTGTAAATTCTCACCTTGGTGATAGGTTCTTCGATTACCACCAAACCTTTCTGAATAGCAAAAGGACCGACACCTGAAGACATATTGCCACAATTACCTTCATAATCTACAACCGCATCTTTAATTCCCACATAGCCAAAAGTGTAGTCCACATCTACGTTTTCCCGATTGGATCGTGCTATGAGCGCTACTTTACTTGTAAGAGGATCAGCGCCACCTATTCCGTTGATTTGCCTAGCATCTGGACTCCCATAAATAGCAAGAATAACCTTGTCTCGCAGTACCGGATCTTCCGGTAAGTCTTCCATCATCAAATAAGCACCTTTACTCGTTCCGCCGCGCATAATAACTGCGGGTATTTTTACATACTCCTCCATCTTTCTTCCCTCCTGTTTTCTGGTTCTACTCCTAATCAACTGGGAAAGTGTTTTACTCATTCCATCTATTTTTCCTGCTCTGCTATAACAAATCTATTCTTTTCATTTTGCAGTATAATTCAGCAATCCACCACAGAGAACAATTTCTCTCTGTCTTCTTGTAAGAGTACAGTTTGTTTCAAACGCATACCCCTGAGTTACATTGCGCACCCAAACTTTATCTTGCATTATCGCCTGCTGCATATTATCAACAACCAATTCGTCACCAGTCTGAATCCGTTCATAATCAGCATCATCAGCAAAAGTAAGCTGCAGAATACCAAAATTAGTTAAGTTTGCACCATGAATGCGCTCTACACTCTTGGCCAATAAAACCCGAACTCCCAAATACATAGGACATAAGGCAGCATGTTCTCGCGATGAACCTTGACCATAACTGAGACCTGCCACAATCACTGAAGCTAGGCCTTGCTCTTTGTTATGGGCACATTTAACTGCAAACTCAGGATCGACATGATAAAACACATAATTAGCATATTTAGGAACATTGGAACGATATTTTAAATACGGTCCCGCCGGCATAATATGGTCAGTAGTAATCTTATCCTCCACTTTAATGGCGACTTTTGCAGCAAGCTGCTCAGGCATAGGTGAATTTTTCGGTGGTTCACCTATATTGGGACCACGGAACACTGCCACGATCTGATCTTTGGAAGGCTGAATAACCATACTATCATCAATCTCATAGACCTCAGGCAAAACAATATTGGGATACTCTAAGCCCAAGACCCTGGGATCGGTAACTTTGCCGGTAAGAGCTGCTGCCACACATGTTTCGGGACTAACTAAATATACTTGACCGTCTTTAGTACCGCTCCTGCCTTCAAAATTACGATTATTACTCCGCAGTGACACGCCTTTAGTCTGAGGTGCTTGACCGCAGCCTACGCAAAAACCGCAGGTAGATTCTAAAATACGCGCCCCCGCAGCAATCATATCTTGTAGGGCACCATTTTGAGCAATCATGGATAGCACTTGCTTACTGCCTGGAGCAATTCCGAAGCTCACATTAGGATGAACTTTTCGCCCTTTTAGCATAGCAGCTACCATCATCAAGTCCCGATAGGAAGAATTGGTACAACTGCCCACCAAAACCTGCTGAACTTCCAGCCCGGCTACTTCCTTTACGGTCCGAACATTATCCGGTGAATGGGGACAGGCGATATTGGGCACAATTTCGGATAAATCAAGCTCAATGATCCTATCATATTCCGCATCTCTATCCGGCTGTAATTCCTGCCACTCCTCTTCTCTGGCTTGTGCTTTAAAAAATGCTCTGGTCATTTCATCACTAGGAAATAGAGAGGTCGTCACTCCAAGTTCTGCCCCCATATTCGTAATGGTAGCCCGTTCTGGAACTGTTAGACTTTCTAGTCCATCTCCTCCATACTCAATAACGGTTCCCACATTCCCTTTTGTCGTAAGAATTTTAAGTAATTCTAATATAATGTCCTTAGCCGCACACCAAGGCTTAAGCTTCTCTTTTAGATTTACTCGAAGGATTTTGGGATACGTAAGATAGAAAGGTCCACCCGCCATAGCTACTGCAACGTCCATACCACCAACTCCCATAGCAACCATACCTACTGCTCCACAGGTTGGCGTATGACTGTCAGAACCAATAAGCGTATCCCCTGGGCGGCTAAAACGCTCCAAATGTACTTGATGGCATATTCCATTACCAGCTTTAGAGTATTTAATACCATGTTTATCAGCAACAGTCTGCAAATACCGATGATCATCTGCATTTTCAAAACCATCTTGCAGCGTATTATGATCAACATAGGATACCGATTTAGTTGTAACCACAGGAACACCCATAGCCTCAAATTGAAGATAGGCCATAGTGCCTAAAGCATCCTGCGTAAGTGTTTGATCTATACGTATCCCTACTTCACTGCCTGGCTCCATAGTGCCCGACAGTAAGTGGGCGGATATAATTTTTTTAAACAAATTTTGTCCCATACAATATTGCACTCCTTTTCTCAATTCCACCCTAATTTACAATTACAAAGGCTTACGAATGACATCAATTAACGTACCATCCCGATATTCAACAGCAGCAGCCACTTCATCACTTACCAGAATAGGATCAGGCTTACCAGCAAATTCATAAGCAATATCTCTTAACTCTTCTATATCCATTAAGGGAATATTAGCTTCCCTTAAGTTATCTCGTAAGTCTTTACGTCGAGGATTGACAGCCACGCCACGCTCAGTAACAATAATATCAACAGTCTCTCCAGGTGTACAAACGGTATGAACCTGATCAATAACCATTGGCAAACGGCCGCGTAACAATGGTGCTACCACTATAGACAGAGCAGCCCCTGCCGCTGTATCCTGATGCCCACCTACCGCCCCCATAATGACACCATTTGAGTCAGTGATTACGTTGACATTAAAGTCTACATCCACTTCTGTAGCACTCAAAATAACCACATCAAGCTGATTCACAATTGGACCGCGGTTATGAGGATTGGCATAAAAAGAGGCTGACATCTCTTGATGATTAGCGTTTTTCTTCATCGATTGTATGGATGGAATATCAAAATCCTGTACATCATAGATAGCCTTTATTAAACCTTCATCCAACATTTCAATAAAGGGTGCTGTTACGCCACCCAAACCGAAACTTGCGGTAATACCTTGCTGCTTCATTTTTTCTTTTAAAAATTGAGCTGCTGCTAAGGATGCTCCACCACTGCCTAACTGAATCGAATAGTCTTGGTTAAAATAACCAGAGTATTCGATAGCTGTAGTAGCATATTGAGCGATCAATAATTCTCTCGGATCTTTACTAATCCTAAGGGCACCTGATGCAATGCCTTTGGGATCACCAATTGCTTCCACAGGCACGATATAATCTACCTGAGTTTGAGGAATGCTAACGGGGTAGAGAGGGTATGGTACTAAATGATCGGTAATAGCAACAACTTTATCCGCATAAGCCGCATCTACCATTGCATAACCTAGAGAACCGCAGGCTGATTTTCCTTCTACGCCATTCATATTGCCATACGTATCGCAAGCTGGTGCTCCAAGGAAAGCCACATCGATATGAAGTTCACCGCATTCAATCGCCCTTGCCCGCCCACCATGAGAACGAATAATGGTCGTCTTTTTCATTTTACCGTTGGTCAAAAGTTTACCCAACTTCCCCCTGGCACCGCTAGTTTCAATAGCCGTTATGACTCCCTGCTCAATGTACGGAATAATTTCTTCATTGATATTATTTAATGAACTAGGAGCCAAAGTAAGATCTCTGATACCTTTTCTAGCTATAGCAGCAACTACCATGTTGAGAACATAATCTCCATTACGAAAATGATGGTGAAAAGAAATTGTCATACCATCTTTTAAACCAGTTGCATCAATTGCTTGTTCGATTGACTTTAGGACTTTCTCTGAACGAGGTTTATTCAAAATAATGGTAGGACCTGTCAATCGACCGGCAGGTGTATACGCAAAAGGACCACTATAGGGTTTTATATTTTTTATTCCTGCTATATTTTCTGGTATTTCTCTACCTATTGCATTAATCACAAATTTGCCCTCCTATTGTTCCTACCCGCAGCATTCGCATATGCAAGGGCTCTTTCTGCCCTCTTTACAACAGGAACATCGATCATCTTACCGTTTAAAGATACTACGCCCGACTTACGATCCAGGGACTCTTTATATGCGGCAATGACTCTTTCAGCATGCTCTACTTCTTTTGTGGTAGGCATATAGATCTGGTGTACAATATTGATTTGCCGCGGATTCACTACAGATTTACCATCGAACCCCATTTCTTTGATGCGAATGGTTTCAGCAATAAAATCCTCCTCATTACTCACATCACCAAACACCGTGTCAATGGCATGAATCCCTGCTTCCCGTGCTGCTAAGATCAATTGTCCCCTAGCTGAGTGAAATTCTTTGCCATCTTTTGTCCGAGACGTTTGCAAATCCGCTAAAAAATCTTCTCCACCGATAGCAATTGCCACCATCCGCGGGCTCGCGGCAGCAATCTCATAGGCATTACGTACACCTCTTGCTGTTTCAATGGCTGCCATCATTTTTATACTACCGGAAGCGAATCCATGTTTTATTTCGGCAGCAGTTATGATAACATCAATTTCCTCAATATCAGCAGCTGTTTCCGCTTTAGGCAGGCGTATCAAGTCAGGTTTTACTGGCAAAATAGTTTCTAAATCTTTATATCCAAAAGGAGTACTAATATGGTTAATCCGTACCGCCACTTCGCAAGGATATTTAATG
The DNA here is from genome assembly GCF_000271665.2 of Pelosinus fermentans JBW45. Taxonomy (GTDB): domain Bacteria; phylum Bacillota; class Negativicutes; order DSM-13327; family DSM-13327; genus Pelosinus; species Pelosinus baikalensis. Next base: position 5,073,411 of record NZ_CP010978.1, read on the forward strand.
GATTTCATAGCGTTATATACCAAATGGCGAGCAGCATCTTTCTCACTAATTGCTACTGAATCCTCTAAATCAAAGATAATGGTATCAGCACCATAAATACCAGCATTTATTAGCATTCCTGGATTATTGCCTGGTACAAACATCATTGTTCTGCGTAATTTCATCCTTGCACCTCCTCTCCTAATTTTGCCCTATCAATTGCTGTCATCATACGGGCTCGAATCGTACAATCCAATGCTCCTCTGTCATTTGCTGACACATGGGCATCCACAATTCCTTGTCCATTTAACACTTCCTGAATAACAATTTTTATTTGACTTCCATATTTTTTCAATACCGGGCTTGTCAAATCAATCTTAATCCCGCTGCCGGTCTCGGCAGGATTAAGGATAATTAAGATATCATTTGATTCAACTGTACCGGCTTGACTAGGCTGTATATTCATTAGCATAAGACACCTCCAGCTTTATTATAAAAACACCTAACAAATCAGGTATTTTCATTATCTTCTGAATCTTTTAATTTCAATAAAATTGTACTATAATGATTTTAATAAATCTAATATTGATATTTTATTAAAATCCATAAAAAAAATTTATGGACCGAAAGATAAGAGGTAATGACTATGGACAATAAAGATTGGCTAATGTTACGAACGATTTCCGAAGAAAAAAATATTACTAAGGCTGCTGAGAGACTCTATATTTCACAGCCTGCTCTTAGTTATCGGCTAAAGAATCTGGAAAAAGAATTCGGAGCGAAAATCGTATTACGCAATACTACAGGAGTTGTATTTACTCATCAAGGCGAGTATTTATTGAACTATGCGCTGAAGATGTTAACACAGTTAACATCAGCTAAAGAACACATTCAGAATATGGAAAACAAAATACAAGGAACACTGCGCATCGGGACTTCCGCAATCTTCGCCCATTATGAACTACCCGAGATATTAAAAGGATTCCTTGAATCCTATCCAGATGTGGATATCTCCTTAAAAACTGGTTTAAGTTCCCGAATAAATAAAATGTTACAAAAAGATGAATTTGCCGTAGCAATTTTACGTGGAGACCCTTTCTGGCCTGAAGAAAAACATATGCTGCAGGAAGAACATATTTGTCTTACTTCACGAAATGTGATCAAATTTCACGATCTGCCCCATCTCCCGCGAATTAACTATGGAACAGACTCCTCTTTACGCGAAATGCTAGAAAATTGGTGGCTTGAAATCTTTCCCTGTCCTCCCAATATAACGATGGAAGTTGATAGTATGGATACCTGTCGGCAAATGGTCCTCCACGGTCTCGGCTGGGCAATCTTACCCTTCATTGGATTAAAAGAACATGACTCCCTCTACACCCAAGAGTTACATTGGCGTGACGGTACGCCAGTTTTGCGAAGAACATGGATGTTGTATCGAAACTCATCATTAGAACTATCCGCAGTACATGCTTTTGTAAATTATATAAAAACATATTATGACAGGAAAAAGTCAGCTGAATTATAGTAAGATCTATCTGAGCTGATTTGAGATATAAAAATGGAGTTAAAAATAAGCCGCTCTAAGACCCTTTTCTTTAAAAACGGGTACTTAGAGCGGCTTACTCTTTTATTCTCGCAATACGTTAGGAAAAATCTCACTCGTCAGCAGTTTTCCCACAATAACCCCTAGCTGCAGCGTCAGGCGATCATAAGGGTCATCTAAACTCCTTCCAGTGATTTCCTCAATTTTTTTCAAACGATAATCAAGAGTATTACGGTGCACATACAGTCGTTTAGCTGTTTTTACAGCATTACAATTTTCTTCAAAATATACAAACAAGCTAGAAACCATATCCATGTGATGTTTACCATCATATGCATTAAGGGGTTCAATTACGTCCTGATAATACATTACTAGTTTCTCAGGCTCAATCTCAAATAGCAGTTTATAGATTCCTAGCTGTTCATAAGCATATATAGACCGAGAAACCTTCTTTAATTTAGCAAAGCGCAGAACCTTAACGGCCTGGAGATAACCTTGTCTAGCAGCTTGCAAACTTTCAAATCTGCCGCCTAAACCAACAGTAACTCCTAAGCCTGGCATTTTAACTGCAAGTTTTTCCAATATCTGAGTTAAAATCCTAATGTTTTGATGTCCCCCTGTACTTTCATCCTCATAGGGCACTAAGAGAACAATATCATCTGCCCATAGCATTTGCAGAATTTTTCTGCCTTGTGCCGTCAAAACCTCATGGACAATTTGTTCAAAACGTACCTTAAGAGCTACTAAGGCTTTTTCGCCTCTTGCCTTTTGCGTCTGCAAAAATGCAGCCAAACAGTCTGGACTTAAGATCGCTACCTGGTGAGGTTTTGCCAAGTCATAGCCGTAATAAGCCGCCCGCTGAATTAATACTTCAGGGTTCTCCAGAGGACAAAGCAGCAGTTGCTCCAAAAAATCTTTTATGGAGCGCTGCTCTGTTTGCTTCATGACAATATGACCGCATATTTCCCGCGTTACCTCAATGAGTTTTACTTCCCAGGGAAGTTCAAAAATAGGAAAGTTCTCTTGGTCTGCTAAATTGATAACCTCAACAGGGACCGCTTTGATATAAGGACCAATATTAATAATCAGCCCAGCCAGCTTCTTCTTTATAATTCCTTGCACTATCTCTTTGAGCTTATTTTCATCACCATTCAAGCCGATACCAGTGATAATCAGGAGTTCTCCGCCCTGCACCCAGGGAATCACGTCAGGCAGATCAATAAAATGGACCCAACGCACCAATCGATCCAAACCTGACTTTCCAGCCACAAGAGTAAGCTTGGTTAGAGAAGGTAAATTCATTATTTCCCGGCAGCTGATCATAACTGGTATCCTCCTATCAATTTGAAAACTTTCAATTTACTAAAATTTGAAAACGATTAATTTCTCTTCTGTCATTTCTTTCACTGCATACTGTGGACCTTCTCGGCCAATACCGCTTTCCTTAATACCGCCATAAGGCATGTTATCCGTCCTGAAGGTCGCCCCATCATTGAAGATAACCCCGCCAGTCTCAATTTTCATAGCGCATAGTCTGGCAAGCTCTAGAGAATTCGTAAATACACCTGCTTGCAGTCCATATATAGAAGCATTCACCAAATCAATGGCTTCCTCAATCTCATCATAAGGTACAATGGAAAAAACAGGTGCAAAGGCTTCCATACTCACAATATTCATACCATGCTGCACATCGGTTAAAATGGTAGGTTCAAACCAAGTTCCGCGGCGTTTGCCGCCTGCCAGTACTCTGGCTCCTTGAGAGATCGCCTCATTTACCCATTCTTCTGCTCTGATTGCTTCAGCTCCACTGATCATAGGGCCAATGTCCGTAGCAGGATCAAATGGATCACCCATAACTAATTGGGCTGTGTGTATTGCTGCCTCATCGCAGAATTCTTTATAGGCACTGCGATGAACATACACTCTCTGGCAGGATATGCAAACTTGACCTGCATTTGCAAAGGCATGTTTAACGCACAATCCTGCCGTCAGTTTAATATCCGCATCGTGATGGACAATATTTGCCGAGTTTGATCCTAACTCAAGGGCTACACGGCGAAACCCTGCATTTTGCAACAAAGTCTTCCCGACAGCAGGGCTTCCAGTAAAGCTGTAAAAACCAATTCGCTGTTCTTCGGTCAACAGTTTGCCAAGTTTGGCACCCGACCCTGTCAACAAATTGAGATAGCCATCAGGCAACCCTGCTTCTGCAAAAATTTCGCATAACAGCACTGCCGATAAAGGAGTCACGGTAGCGGGTTTGTACACCACTGAATTTCCAGCGGCGAGAGCCGGACCGATCTTATGACAGGCTAAATTAAGAGGAAAATTAAATGGTGTAATGGCACAAACAACCCCTACAGGAATCCGCATCGTAAAAGCCCAGCGATTATCGCAGCCGGGTGCTCCCTCCAACGGTACCATTTCACCAGTCATCCGCTTTGCTTCTTCAGCAGAAAGAATCAGTGTTTGTTCTGCCCGCGCCACTTCAGCCATTGCTTCTTTGATGGGTTTCCCCACTTCTTGTACAAGAAATTCTGCCATTTGTTTCTGCTTCTCCATGAGAATTCGGCTAGCTTTCATCAATATTTCATAACGCCGATATGGCTCTATATGTATTGTTTTAAATGCCTTTTCAGCAGCATCCACCGCGTCCTTTACTTCTGCCTCACCGGCCACGGAAATCAAGGCAACCTCACTGCCTGTTGCTTTACTCACGACACCAATCTTTTCATCTGTTACTTTCCATTCGCCATTAATAAATAAACCATATTCTTTCACCTTACTACCTCCTTATCCACATTAGAAAATTTGGATTTTTGCCATACTACAGAAACGGCGAAACCCTAGTTCTTTTTTGCAAGCAAAACACGATGTCCTTTACTCGTACAAAAGAGACTGAAAATCATGCTTCCTATACATGATCTTTCAGTCTCCATTGACTACCAATTCCTTGTAGGAATTATATTGTTTTTTTTAGAATAACAGACTCTTACAGGTCAGTCAACAGAAAGCCATTGTGAGATATTCATAGCAATATCAATTATTCTTGTGCATTTATCACAAGTCTAGTCTCAATGCCTTTGATTTTCATTGTTCATTCTCCCTGCTCCACGTTATTCATCCCTACAGAGCTAAGCTGTTTTTCACGCACCATACTAATCAGCTCTTTAATTAAATCTTTCGCTAAGGATGCGTTCATTAGATGATCCTGGGCATGAATTAATAATAAACTCATTTCTTGTTTTTCACCATTTGCTTCGGCTTGTAATAAATCAAATTGCATACTATGTGCTTTTTTTAGTTCCTGGGTAGCCTTACCAAGGCGCGCTGATGCTTCTGTATGTTTCCCCTCGCGAGCTAACGCTAGAGCTTCAAAGCAATAACTGCGTGCATTGCCTGCATGTAGAATGATGGTAAATACAATTTGCTCTTTGTCCACATTACACCTCTCAAAATCCCGTCACTTCCTCATTAGTCCAAAGGCTTGATCCAGTATTTTATTCCCGTCTACAAGTCCATAATGCACCCCATCAATAATAGCATACCCTTTATTTTTTGACATCGCTAACGCATAAATATATTTTTCTTTATAACGAATTTGTGGCGCAACCAGCACTACATCGCAGTTGCTGATATATTTCTCTATTTCATCAACGGAGCAAGCGACAATCTTTAGATCTTGAATATTACGGTTCTCTCCCTCCATACGCATTTTATCCACTAAGAGACCTGTCGACATGCCTGATGAACATACCAGTAAAATATTCATCTCGTCCTCCTTGTATTGCTTGTATTGCGTGTGCCTGCTTCTTCATCTGCGGCAAATCCACCATAAAAAGCGGTTTCACTCCTGGGGTAGCTGGTTATTCATTTGCTCAGCGCTGATTTTCTCTTGTTCTTCTTTTACCTTATTTTCATCCCATATTTTTAGGAAAGGATAATAAATAATGCCGGAAATGATAAAATTCAATACTTGTAGTGCAGTTCCTTTCCAGTCCCCCGTAACTAAGAAACCACTGACAAAGGCCGGGGTCGTCCAAGGCGCTAGGGCATAAGGCTTGTCAACAAATCCTGAGGTCATAAATAAATAGGTTGTTATTATACATAGTAATGGAGCCACAATAAAAGGAATAATCATGATTGGATTCATTACAATTGGCATGCCAAAAATAATCGGTTCATTAATGTTGAAAATTCCTGGTAAAAGGGACGTTCTCCCCAATGCTTTTAATTGATTGGATTTTACTGTCGTAAACAATAATACTGCTAATGCAAGAGTGGTACCAGAACCACCAATTAAGATAAAGACATCAATAAATTGCTGGCAAATAATATTGGGAACCGCTTCACCAGCCATTTTTGCCACCGCATTTTGCTGTGTAAAGGCTAACCAAATCGGAGCCATAACACCTGTTCCCACTAAAGCTTGTCCATGAATTCCAAAACACCATAACAGTTGAATGGCAAACACAGCGATTAACACGGCAGGCAATGTACCTCCAAGATGTAAGAGGGGAGCTGTAACCACTCGATTAATCACTTCCGGGATCGATCCTTCCCCTATTTTTGCTAGCATTACATTGATGATAAAGATACTGACTAAAATCACAACGCCGGGCAGTAAGACTGCAAAAGAGCGCCCTACAGAGAGAGGGACACCTTCGGGCATTTTAATAATAATGTTCTTTTTAATCATGAAACGCTGAACTTCTACAACTAAAAGCCCGATAATCATGGCAACAAATAATCCTTTACTCCCCATTAATCCTGAATCAATATGCCCCTCCTTCGTGAAAGGCGAAGCAAGAATAAATGCAGAAACACTCAGCAATCCAGAAGAGAGAGCATCAATGGCGTAATAAGCCGCCAAAGAATAGGCGATTGAAAAAGAGGCAACCAGTCCCATAATGCCAAAAGTAGCATTCACAACGGCCAATAAAGCACTAACATAAGGATCTACCAATCTGGCAAGATAAGGTATGGGCGGAAATGCACAAATTAAAAAAGATGATCCAATCAATAATAGGGGAACCGTGGAAACAATCCCATCCCGTAAGGCTTGCAAATGTCGCTGCTCCGCAATGATTCTTACAACTGGAAGGAGGTGTCTTTCGAGAAATTGAATAACTCTTTCCAACAAATAACACTCCTTTTTATTCTTCTCGCCTTGTTTATCTTGCGTTTTTACTATTAGAGCACAGCCACACATTCTGAGTTATTTTACTGCACCTACATGTAATGCATAAGATCCACGATATTGCAATATTCATTATCAGGCAATGTAACATGCAGCCTTTCTTCAATTGGCCGCAAAGCTGCCCCTACAATGGCATGGCTCTTCTCATCTTTATGCCAATCTACCCTTTTACAGCGATTAGAAGAACCAATCACTTCTCCTGACAATAATTTTTCAATTGCACAAGCAAGATGTAGAATCAAACCAATACTTGCATCTTCACTAATGATGAAGTTATGTTTTGCAAGCTCTAAATAAAACAGCGCAAAGACTTCCATGAATTCTTCGCCATCAAGGCTGGTATGTTCATTGATAACATTTTTCATAAAGGCTAACCGATCTAATGCAAAGGGCGCTGCCAAGCCGTCTGGAACTTTCTCCACATCCGATTCCAAATCAACAGAATTACAGCTTCTGCTTTGATCAGAACAACTAGCACAAGGAACCTCTACAATCATATTAGGGAAAAGCTCTGATAATACAATGTCAAGCTTACCTTCCAGCAATTGTTTTGGGGAAAGATATTGCACTGTGCCATCCTGGGGTTTAATGCTGCTTACCACTGCTATTAAATTTTTCTCTCGTTTTATTTTCTTTACTTTTGCAGTGAAATCATTCATACTAGCAATTTCCAGGGGAATAATATCGATTTTTCTGTCTTTTTCCAATAGTAAGCCTTCAATAATTTCCTTTAATTTGATAGCAGTACCTTTACCCGTAATACAGGCTACAACGATTACGTTATCTTTAAAATAATTATTAATATCCGAAGTATTTCCGTATATACGGCCAATATAGGGACTAAGATTGGTCACGGCATAATAGATGTCATCTAAAGGAACTCGCATTAAAGACTTTCGTGCTGCTTCCAGCACCATTGGCGTACTAGCCATCTCTATGGTTTTTATGGGAATGGCTGTATTTTCATAAATCATATGGCCAAACATCACTAACGATCCCATGTCAACCAGCATGATGACACCTTGTCCTTCATTGTTGTCCTCTACCAGCTGCGTAATTTCCGCCAAGGCCGTTTCCGTCTTTTTCTCTAAAGGCATGTCATATCCCACTGCATGGCTTTCCCCTAATAGCCGATTGGCAACTTCCACCATAGAAGTAGCAGTACTAACGCCATGCATGGCAACAATCACGCCAACCCTGCCAGGATATTCTTTGCCCACATATTCATCTAATACAATAAACATGGTAATAAATCCAATTTCATCAAGAGGTATTTGTATATCAAAGCTGTTCTTTAATAAAATGCTAAAATGCATGGCAGCCGCAAACTCTTTACTATAGGATTTCTGGATTTCTGCGAGATTGGGATTTGAAATTTCCTTCCCTTCCCGAATTCTTTCCAGTGTACTGGAGATATGTATCGACATACCAAATAAAATTTTATCACTAAATTTTTTACCAATTTTATTACTAGCATACCTTAGAAACCTCTGGGTTATATCTACTACTTTTTTATCAACAATTTTATATAACGCTTCCAAATTGTCTTTGCGGAACTTGGCCATATACTGCTTAATATAGGTATCAATATCCAGTCCCATAATCAGCTGGATATTTTTCTCGCTCATTCCTTTCATTCTAAGGTTTTGAATTTTCTGCTCTAAAACTTCATAAATACTTATAGTATCTTTATATTTGACATTAATTTGCTTTCCATCTGTAACTTGAAAAATAATATCTTCTGTTAAACCAAGAATATCAAGGTCATCCCGATGCTCCTTGTATTTTACAAACCCTTTTAGAATATATTCGGGCAGTTCCTCACTGCTGACTTTCAAATTTTCATCCTTATTTCCTACATAATCTAAAAAGGCTCTGGCGCAGCTAAGTTTAATATCACTCTTTAATTGTCCGATGTTATTGGGACAATCATATAGCAGAAAGGCTTTTAATGCATTTGGCGATACCCGAATGGGAACATGAATACATTGTACCTCTTGTTTAAAAAAGGTTTTAATTAATTCCCACCGCTCTCCTATCGTTCGTTCCCTGATAACTGGGAGTTTAATAATCATGGGAATACGCCGAGTAAAGGTCCTGAGCAAAGTAGAATCCGCATTTTCTGTGGTAGCACAGATAATGAGTATTTCTACCTTTCTATACTCCTCAACCTCTCCCATGCTGCGAAATAATCCTTTATCAATCAGATAGAACAGCATTTCCTGACCCTCTGGCGACAATCGATGAACCTCGTCTAAAAATAAAATACCGCCATTTGCTTTTTCTACTAAACCTACCCGATCCCGTTCTGCCCCTGTATAGCTTCCCTTCTTTGCTCCAAAAAGCTGAGCTAATAACAATTGGGGATTATGAGCATAATCGGCGCAATTAAAAGCAACGAAGGGAGCATTATCATGTAACCGACCTATATCCTGCGCATAATGAAAAATAGTCTCGGCAAACATGGATTTACCAACACCAGTCTCCCCCAATAGTAAGGTATGCAGCCCTAATGGCGGGTATCTCACCGCCGCTTTTGCTTGCTTAACCGCATTCTTAAGACTTTTATCCGCACCAATAATAGCATCTAATACAGATTTCTCCGTTGCATCCTCTTCATCGGCTTCACTATCCAGAGTTTTATATAGCACTGGTTTACCTTCCAGTTTTTCTAACTTCCCTGCTTTTACCAACGCATTTAAGTCACCAGAAGCATTTGGTCTTAAAATACTAAGCTCCATGGCTACCTGGTCAGTAGAAACACCCGATACCATTCCATCTATACGATATTGTTCTTCACATAATGTTTTTACAACCATCATTACACTTTCAATTCGTTTCATTCCTACCTCCAGCCTTTCACTAATTGAAATCTTATTTTGTGTTGAATGTATTTATATGATTAGCTAAGGGCTACATTCGGTGAGTAAAGGCAACTACGATCTGGACGATATTATAATTTATGTAAATATTCCCATTTTACTTCGTGATTTTCTGTGAGAAATCCTGCAACCCAATAGTATTTGCATCCTACCCATATTGAAATATACATTATGATTTTACATATTGTGCAAATCTTTTATAAATAATTTCAAAACCATATTGAGTGCTTCTCAAAAATCGGAATTAAATGTGTGGGAAACACTACAATCCCATGCGAAACCAAGGAATACGCTTAGAAAAACGTTTCAAATAAATATGGTGAAAATGATCACCGTAAGCATAAATTAGATCGTATTTGTGATTTAAAGAAATATCGCTGCAGTAGTCGTCTTCCACAATGAATACATTATACTTATCAGCCAAGGCTGCAATCGCTTTTCTCTGGCTGGAACCGCATGCGGTTCCTAATGGATTACAAACCACTGTACTTCCAGATCTTCTGTAATAATTTGATAAATATCCTTCATTATAACCTCCAAACTGTACTAGTACAGTTGCCTCCAAAGCTGATTGCAGCCCCTCTGGTATGGGGATATGATTAATTATAGGAAATATATTCAATTGGTAGGAGGGAATCTTGATGAGCGGATTAAAAATTGTGACTATTGGCGGTGGTTCCAGTTATACACCAGAGATTGTTGAAGGCTTTATTAGACGATATGAGGAATTGCCAGTTCGCGAACTATGGCTGGTGGATATTGAAACTGGCAAGGAGAAATTAGAGATTATCGGTAATCTTGCCAAAAGAATGGTAAAGAAAGCCGGAGTACCGATTGCCATCTACACGACTTTGAACCGAAGAGAAGCGCTGCCAAACGCAGACTTTGTCACAACCCAGTTTCGAGTAGGTTCGTTAGATGCCAGAATAAAAGATGAAAGAATTCCGTTGCGTCATGGTTATATCGGGCAAGAAACCAATGGCGCCGGCGGAATGTTCAAGGCACTGCGAACCATTCCTGTCATGCTGGAAATTGACCAGGACATGGCAGAGCTGTGTCCTGATGCTTGGCTTATTAATTTTACGAATCCTTCCGGAATCGTAACAGAGGGAGTACTTCGCTATGGCAAAACAAAAAAAATTATCGGCTTATGCAATGTACCTATCGGAATGGAAATGGGTGTGGCGAAACTCTTTGATGTTGAAAGCAATAGAATCCGAATTGATTTTGCTGGTTTGAATCATATGGTATTTGGTTTGTCTGCCTATATGGATGGCAACGACATTACGAAATCTGTCATTGACAAAATTGCTGAGGGCAAGATGGGAAGCACGGTAAAAAACATTATGAACATTGATTGGGTTCCAGAATTTGTTGCTGGTCTATCGATAATACCCTGCCCCTATCATCGATATTATTTCAAACGGCAAGAAATGCTGGAGAAAGAATTAGAAGAATTTTCGAAAGGGGAGACGAGAGCCGAAATTGTAAAAAAGCTGGAAGATGATCTTTTTCAGTTGTACAAAGATCCTGCATTAGACTCTAAACCACCCCAGTTAGAGCAGCGTGGCGGAGCATATTACAGCGATGCTGCCTGCCGATTAATCAGCTCAATCTACAACGACAAAGGTGATATCCAGCCAGTTGATACAAGGAACAATGGTGCTCTTGCTGGCATTTCTCCTGACTCTGTTGTCGAAGTAAGCTGTGTGATTACCAAGAATGGGCCCCGCCCGCTTACTATGGGTGAACTCCCTATCGAAATAAACGGACTGGTACAGCAAATCAAATCTTTTGAAAGAGTCGTTATTGATGCTGCCGTTACCGGTGACTACAATAAAGCGCTGCTGGCAATGACAATCAATCCTCTTGTCTCTTCTGACACAATGGCGAAAGTCTTATTGGATGAGATGCTAGAAGCCCATGAAAAGGATTTGCCCCAATTTTCAGCTTATTTTGCCTCGAAAGGATAAGTGAATCACTCATATAAAAATAACGTCAGATCTCTCCATGGATCTGACGTTATTTTATATGGAAGATCATACATCGAGTGTATAATTTAAATTTCATAATCCAGCTGCTGCTTAGCAGTATCTACAAAGAGCTGCTTAGATGAAAATTTCCTCATTATATGCTACTCTTTAAACATTAAAATCATTTCTTCAATTAAATCTTTTGCCAAAATGGCCGTCATTAAATGATCCTGAGCGTGAATTAACAAGAGGTTTATTTCTTGTTTTTCGCCTCGGGCTTCAGACTGCAATAACTCCGTCTGAATCTGATGAGCTGCTATTAATTGTTTCTTTGCCTGGCCAATACTCTCCTCTGCTGCAATAAAATTCTTTTCACGCGCATATTTCAATGCTTCCAAGGCATGACTGCGGGCATCGCCCGCATGCAATATAATTGTAAAAGCAACTTGTTCCTTCTCCATGGTTATCTCCTTCTATAAAAATTACGATTGTTTTAATGCATATGCTTGCTCAAGAACTTTTTTGCCATCTACCATGCCATAGCTTACAGAATCAATGACTGCAAAGCCTTTCTTCTTGCCAGCAGCAATTTCACCAATGGCCTTTGCTTTATATCTGATTTGGGGCCCGATCAAAATTACTTCACAATTATCGATAAACTCTTCCAGCTGATCTACTGAACAAGCAAAAATTTCATCATTGCTGCCATTCTCATTACTTTCTTTTTGCATTTTAGTCACCAATAAGCTAGTAGACATCCCAGATGCACACACTAATAGTATTTTCACAATGACATACCTCTCTCTCTTAGTATCAGACATACGATTCAATGTTTTATCACGATGCTATGAACGCCTTATTATTTTAAACATCCTCGAACATAGCATCGCGACACTCTTCATTTAGGCTCCGATAATGACATTAGGGTCACTTTTTTTGCTTTGTTTTGCACCCGCTTCTTCTTTGTATTTAGCATCATCCCACATCCTAAAGAAAGGATAATAAATAACACCGGTAACCCCAAAGCAGAATAATTGTAATATTGCTGATCTCATATCACCTGAATCAAGAAAAGCATTAATGATTGGAGGTGTAGTCCATGGTGCCATAGCAAATAACTTGTCTACCAGACCAGCATCCATTGCAAAATAGGCAATAGTTATCGAGACTAGAGGGGCAAAGATAAAGGGAATCATTAACACAGGATTCATAACAATCGGCATACCAAAAAGAATGGGCTCATTAATAGCAAAGAACGCAGGTCCTATCCCAGATTTACCAAGAGCTCTTAACTGTGTAGATCTTGCTGCAAAGATTAACATGAGTACCAAGGCAAAGGTGGCACCTGAACCGCCAATATTTCCATATACGTCCCATAATTGCTGACAAACAATGTTAGGAACAGGCAGTCCTGCAGCTTTCGCTGCAGCATTTTGCTGAGCAAGTGTTAAATAAACTGGACTCATTACGCCACCTACTAAAGCTGCTCCATGAATACCGATAGACCACAATAATTGAGCGAAAAATATGGCAAGTAAGAAGGCTGGCAAACTGCCGCCGAGACTCAGAAGAGGTGCTGCCAGTATTTTATAAATGATATCCTGTACATTGGTTGCACTAAGAGATAATACGCTGTTAATGAACCAAACAACAGTGACCGTAATAAAACCGGGAATCAGTGACATAAAGGAACGAGCAACCGCTGGAGGCACGCCCTCCGGCATTCTGATAACTAAATTTTTTCGAATCATAAAACGTTGTACTTCTACTGCAAAAATGGCGATGATCATGGCTACAAACAAACCCTTACTTCCCATCCATCCTGCAGTAATATTACCATCTTTGGTAAATGGGGTAGCCAGCATAAAGGTAGCAACACTGATTAATCCATTTCCTAATGGGTCCATTTTATACGAGTTAGCCAATGAATAGGCGATAGAAAATGATGCCATTAATCCCATAAGTCCCATTGTGGCATTATTAACCGAACATAGACTTGCTACGTAAGGTTCAACCATTTTCGCCAATGCAGGAATGGGAGGAAAGGCGATAATTAGAAACAACGACCCCATTAAGAGCAATGGTATTAAGGATACGATACCGTCTCTGATTGCTTTTAAGTGTCGTTGCTCGCCAATGCGAGTTGCAACAGGTGCATAGTACTCTTCAAGCCATTTGATAAATTTGTCCATAAAGCAACACTCCTTTTTTTATCTTACTCGGTATTATGTTTTGCAAGATACATGCCAATACGCAGTAAGTCTATAAAAAGGGGTCATTGCATGATTCTAGATGGAGGAAGTAAAGCCTTGATGGCTTTTATCCATCCCTTATTTTACTTGGCGCCATAATGCATTCCTATCACTTACTTACGATGTGTATTTATGTCTAGGATCATCTGTATTGCATTTACAGATGTTGGGTTATTTTTCAAGTAACGTGTATTATTTTTCATTGAAGTCTGTAACTGCCTAAAGAAAAATGCTTCTCGTCCTTTAAAACATAAAACGAATCGAACCACAAAAAACGCAAAGGACACAAAGGGGATTATTTTATAACTTATTTTTTGTCATTGCGAACAGAGTGCAAGAGTACCTGCCAAAATCATCATTTGGCAGGTACTCTCGGCTTTCATAAGCATCTGTAATTTCTTATAATTGCTTCCCGTTGGTTTCAATCACTTTTTGATACCAGAAGTAACTGTTTTTCTTGATTCGCCTCATATCTTTCTCACTATCTTCATCCCGGTTTATATATACAAAACCATATCGTTTTTGATAACCATTTAGCCAGCTCAATAGATCTGTGTAGGACCAAACGCAATAGCCTAATAAATCCACTCCGTCAGTAATTGCTTGCTGACATTCTTCAAGATGTCTGCGAATAAAAGCAATTCGATATTCATCATTTACTACATCGTTTTCTTCTAGAACATCAAAAGCCCCTAAGCCATTTTCTGAAATCAGAATTGGCAGCCTGTATCGGCTGGTAATTCTGCGTAAGGCAATTCGTAAACCCATAGGATCGATTTCCCAATCCCAGTCTGTTGCCTCCAAATTGGGATTTCTGATAGTTTTAAATAAGCCTAGCACGCCGGTATCCGGTGTGGTTCCTTTTTTGCCCGTCGTATTCATCTTACCGGAACTAACACCATCAAGTGGATTCATCTCAAAAGTAGTCGTCCGATAGTAATTGACTCCCATAAAGTCCGGCTTGCCCTTTTTTAATACTTCCAAATCACCCTCTTCTAGGCTAGGGGCAAGCCCCTCTCTGGTAAGATAATTCCAAATCACCTTTGGATATTCCCCCCAGGCATATACATCCATCCACCAATGATTGTTGAATTCTTCTGCATTCTCACTGGCCAGAACGTCCTCTGGTTTATCCGTATGAGCATAGGCAGGACCATAGGCAAAGCTCGGACCGATTTTTCCTTCAGGAACATAGTTTCTAAAGGACGCAATGACTCTTGCATTTGCTAAGCTGGCGATATGGTTCGCCTGATACATTCTCTTAAGATCGGCAACTTTAGGTGGATGAATGGCATTTAAATAACCATGCATAATAAAAACATTTTGCTCATTTAGAGTTACCCAATATTTGACTCGATTACCATACCTTTTAAAGAGGGTTACGGAGTAGTTATGAAAGTCTTCAATAATTTCCCGCGATTCCCACCCGCCATAGATGTCTTGCAGTTCCTGAGGCAAATCCCAATGATATAAGGTGATAATCGGTTCTATCTGATTCTTGAGCAACTCATTGATTAGATTATCGTAAAATCGTAAGCCAGCCTCATTAACCTCACCTCGCCCTTTGGGGAAAATACGAGTCCAAGCAATGGAAAATCGATAGGCTTTCAGTCCCATTTGGGCCATTAAAGCAATATCTTCTTTATAGCGGTGATAATGATCCACCGCCACATCCCCATTCGTCCCTTTAAAAGTTGTTCCAGGAAATCTTACATACACATCCCAATTAGAAGGCCCCTTACCGTCTTCATTCCAAGCACCCTCTACCTGATATGCCGCAGAAGCTGCTCCCCACAAAAAGTCTTTCGGAAAATCTGCTATTGTTTTATGAATCATCTTTTTCTCTCCTTGTACTTTTTAAGTCTGAAAAGACCGTTAACAACTTGTTAGCGGTCTTTTGCATATGTGAATTAGAAATGAAGGTCAAACTGGGTGCGGATCAGTTTTCTGTTATACTCTTTAGCTGAATCAGAGATCAATACTTTTTGATCGGAGTAGAAATTTGTCCATTGAACATTTTTCGCAACTGCATAATCAACCCCTACTATCCAACCCCTAGAGTCACGTCTCATTGAATCCCACTCATCATCATGTGAGGGATCGCCATTTGCGCCGAATCTAAAAAATCTGGCATAAATCCCATAAGAGCCGGGTTTATTAAGATCAGCACCTTTGTAATCCAGTCTGATGTGGTGAGTTTTGTTAAAATCATCCGCATCGGTTTTCGCATAGGTACCAGTCAATTTCAAATCCTGCGTTAATTTGGCCGTAAGAGTGACCCCACCCCAGCTGCCCATCTGTTGTTTTACTACAGTAGTTTCAGGATCAACCCAGTGTGGTGAACCATCTTTATCTTCGTAATGACCTGCTGTATTGATTGTCCGTTCATGTTTTTCATTACCACCAACTAGCAAGTTAATATTTAGCTTCTTTGAGATGTCAGTATTAAAGTTAATACCATAAATATTGGTATTGGTGGCGTCATCAAGAGTTATTGCACCATTACCTTGCGTAGGTTTTGCTGCAAAGACACTAGTTTTAAATTTTCCTGTAGGAACATCAAGCCAAATCCCAGTTGCTTCATGACCCCACACTGCATTATCAGCATAGCCGATCCATGCTCTACCAGCAGTAACACCTACAGCACCAACTTTACCTTGAGCCCAGATTCTGAACCATGCACCATCGCCATCATTAGTATTATCCTGGTTTTCGCCTAATTTGCTCCAGCCATTAGAAGTGTAGTCATGTCTTGTCTCACTTGCCCAATACCCTTGCCAATTGTCATTAATTTTGGCAGATCCGTCCAACCTCAGAAAATAATGTTTGTTACCACCGTTAATATTATGACCATCACTGGTATCGCTGTCATATTTCGCGCGGACGAAGCCGTTCCATTTAACATTATCAATTTTGCTTTCCACGGTCGTCATGCGAGCACCCAATTTATCAAGTTCACTGGCATATTCATTGGATAATTTCTCAATAAGAACTTTGTTGCTTGCATCAGCTTGATCGACTTTCGACATTGCCTTTGCTACGATAATAGCCATTTCATAACGGCTAATGGTTTTATCACCGCGAAACGTTCCATCACCATATCCGTCTAAAATACCATCATGAGCCAACTTTGTAACAGCGCCATAAGACCAGTGTTTTGCAGGTACATCAGAGAAAGGATTTACTACCGCTGCGAAGGACGTACCAGCTACACCAAGTATCATTGCAGCTGCAAGAGAAGCGACTAACTTTTTTTTCATTTACAATCTCTCCTTAGGTTTAATTTACCTGTTCATTGCTTGTACAATTGACCTTTATTGGAGAGGGATGTATCTAAGTTTCTACATTTCCTTACATATCCCCTAACCAACAAGCTCATATCTACCATTACCTCATATACTGATCCTACGTCTCTAACTCATTAGGCCTCCTTTCCTGGATCAGCATGATGCAATTAATGATCTTCATAAGAAGCTCTGGCGTTACCCTATTTTTCTTGGAATTCAATCGATCTCTTTAAAATTGTTTTTTACATTCACTCTTACTTTTTGCAAGTACTATGCCAATGTTTTCAAAAAAATCTGTCATCTTTTAAAAAAAGTTCAAGAATAGCTCTTTCCTATAAAGAATACAAGCCTTGAGGAATTTTTTATAAAAATAAAAAAGCCGCCAAGATATGCATTGGCAACTTAAAATGATCTTCTCTAAATGATGTGTGTATTTTTCTAAAATTGGATGTGTATTCTTTTCATCCTTTTTCACTCGCTTATATCACATAGTGTATTAACTTTGGCAATTGACAATATTCTTCAAGAAAATAATCAACAAACATGGCAAAAAAAATAATAAAGATTATACTTCCTACTAGAAAAGAATCCCTCACTAATAATGTATTCTTACTGGTGTACCGATGGACACCAATCGCGATAGCACAAGGACGTCATTATTATACATACGAATGCAGCCATGGGATACAATCTTACCAATTGATGATGGATTATTGGTTCCATGGATACCATAATGGGGAACATTTAACCCCATCCACATAGTACCAAATGCTCCACCCGGATTCGCCATCTTACTCGCAATGTAATAGTTACCGATTGGTGTGGGAGTATTTTTCTTACCAACACCAACAGGGAAAGCTCGGACTTGGGAACCATCCCGATAGAGGGTAAGTCGCTTGGCTGACAAATTTACAGTAATTGAATACGCCAATTTATCACCTCCTCTATAACATATGCAAGTGGGCTATATAATGCCTAATCCAAATATAATTCTATTATGTAATATTTACCTAACAAATCCTGTAATTCTATGTATGACATAATAGATCGCATAAAAATAGTCTGCTACTCAATGTAAGAGATACAGACCATTTTTTTGTATGCTAAATAGTAAGCGTCAGAAAACTATTTCACTTACAATTCTTATATTTAGCGATTAAGTGTTTCTTCTTCTGTGCAGGAGGCTCAATCTTTTTTTTGTATTGAGACATTATATAGGTATCGATAACTTTCCACATTAGTTTATTTTCTTCCTTTAATTCCCTAATTAACTGTAAATGCTCTTCAATCAAGCTTTTAGCTAAGGCGGTATTGGATTCATGGTTCTCTGCTTTGTTCCTTGCTATTGCCAGATCTTTTAAAATAATCCTGCTTTTACTTTGATCCAGTTGCTTTTTTATTTTATGAACAGTTTGATTTGGCATGGACAGTACAGGCTCTTGCAATACACTCCTCACTCCTGTAATTTCAGCAGAAAGCGAATCTAATGCCACAAGATCATCAGCGCTAAGTTCTTTTAAAGATGCCTTGCCTAAGGCACGCATTGCTTCTTCCATTTCCAAAATCATGGATGTCAGCACATTTTTCACGCTGGTTGCAGCTTGATTAATATTAAGCTGCGTCTTTGTTGGGGAGTTATAATAGACCAATGTGGTGGGTGGCTCCCAAGGGATTACTTTTTCAAGTTGATTATGCCCTAGAGCAAAAAGAGGAACCGTCGCTAAATAAATTGCATCTGCTCCTAAAGCCAATGCTTTCAAGCATTGACCAGGTGTAAAGTAGCCGCCAGATATGATAATACTAATAGAGCTTCCCTGCAAATAACGTTTTGCCCGTATCAATGCAAGCAGGCTTGGTATGCCAAAATCATCCTGTTTAATCGGAACTGTCGCATGAGCTCCTCCCTCTGCCCCATCAATCACGATGGCATCAAAACCTAGTTCAATGGCGGTAGACAGCTCTTCTTCAAGACGATCTGTAGCCATAATCTTTAATGCTATGGGAATCCCTTTTGCCCTCTGGCGCAGTTTTTTCATAAAATTAGGCCAATCCTCAGGCTTCTGAACTCCCGGAGGTGCATTTAGCGCTACAGCAGGTTCACCAGGTTCTAAACCTCCAAGAATGCTTGCTCTGCCCGCAAGCTCTGAAGCCTCTATGGTGGCGACCCCCATATCTGATCCTTGCCCCATTTGTACTTCTAACATATCTGCACTAGCAATTTGTTCATTCGTTCTCCCGCCCCATGACCAACGACAAATCTGTAATACGAACTTACCCGCTTCACCTGGCTCCTCGGGTAAAAAGGGACCTTCTCCAGAATTCGTAGCAGTTTGCAATGTTTTTGATGCTCTAGCCAAAGCCAGCTTTGCTTCTTCGCTAAGTGCCAATCCATAGGCCATAGCACCAATCATGAGAGGGATCTTTATCGTCAGCGGTTTTTCTGCATTACTGCCAATGGTTACACTCATATCAATTTGCGCACTTTCAGGCAAGGATAATTGCGTCATTTGACGGGGAGAAAACATTAGCTGGTCATACCCCAGAAAATGCTTAGGAGACCCTAATGGACGTGTTAACACTTTACCACTTTGCGCCCGTAAACTCATCTCAATGAAATTAATTACTGAAAAGCGCTTTAATGACGGCAGCGTCTCAGCAACATTTTGCGTATAATCATCCGTGAGCAGCTTTTTTACTACATCATTTGCAATTATTTTAATGATATAACGCATAATTGGTTTTACTAAAATTAGAACTGAGATTAACGCAAGAACTACTAAAAGTAATATTGAAAACGACCAATTTATAGAAGGTATAACAATTTGCATCTCGTTTTCCCCAATTATTTTTCAAACATTTTTCTAATTCCTTATACTCTAGTATTCGATTTTTCAGGAAAAATTAAACCCTTCCGTTAAGAAAAAGGCTCCTTAAAAGTCAATAAAACATACCGAACCACAGAGGCGCAGAGAACGCTGAGAAAAAATAGATACTTCTTTATGTTTAACGTTCTCTACTGTCTAAGCTTAACGAAAAATTTTACAATGGCACAAAATAGGGCATCGTCACCATGGGTATTAAAAAATGTAGAATAAGAATACTATCTCTTAGAAGGACTTTAAAACATTTTTATAGAATCAGTATCATACCTTTAAAGCTTTATCAAATAAAAAGGATACTACATAAGTCCACCTCATCTAAGAGAGCCTATAATTAATTCATAAAAAGGTGTACAGTAAGTATGCCTTTTTATTGTATTCAGGAAGGAGAGTCCCCTATTTGCTACGTTACATGCTAATTCGCATCTTTAATTCTCTGTTAGTCCTGCTCGCCATCATTACGATTACATTTTTCTTAATGCATGCCATCCCCGGCGGACCCTTTACTAGCGAAAAGAATATTCCTGCGGCTGTTTTGAAAAATATTGAAGAGCGTTATCGCCTGCATGACCCATTATGGAAACAATACATAGACTATCTGGGCAATCTAATCCGCTTTGACTTAGGACCTTCCTTTAAGTATGCAGGTCGTACGGTTAACGATCTCATTCGTGAAAGCTTTCCTGTCTCCTTGCAGTTGGGTATGGTGAGCATTGCCTTATCTATTTTGTTGGGAATTCCCGCTGGTGCCATAGCAGCTCTGCGCCAAAATAAGTGGCAGGATTATGCTACTATGTTTTTTGCCACCTTGGGTGTCTCCGTACCTAGTTTTGTTCTTGCTACCCTACTTATCTATATATTTGCAATCAAGCTTTCCTTATTACCTGCTGCCATGTGGGGTGGTATTACTTACATGATTTTACCAGCCTTAACCCTGGCGGGACAACCGACAGCTTTCATCGCACGTCTTACCCGTTCCAGCATGCTAGAGGTTCTGGCCCAGGATTATATTAAGACCGCCCGGGCAAAAGGCTTATCCTCTGCCCTCATCCTCTATCGTCATGCACTGAAAAATGCCTTAATTCCAGTAATCACCTATATCGGACCTACGGCTGCAGGTATTCTAACGGGAAGTTTCATTATTGAAAATATCTTTGCGATTCCTGGTTTAGGACGGCATTTCGTTACCAGTATCTATAACCGGGACTATACCGTAATTCTCGGTGTGACCATTTTTTACAGCGTCTTGATTATTGGTTTAAATTTAATCGTGGATCTGATCTATCCGCTGCTCAATCCCCGTATTAAACTAAACGGGAAACAGGGGGAATAACAGCAATGCATCTTACTAGTCGCTCATTTGAACCCATCCTGCAAAAGGATGCTGCTGCAAACCATATTCGTCCTAGTATGACCTATCGGCAAGATGCCTGGCGTCGTTTGAAAAAGAATAAACTTGCCATGATCGGACTCTATGTCATACTGCTCATTCTTCTCATTGCCCTTGCAGGTCCCTGGTTGTCTTCTCTTTCTTACTCTGACCAAGATCTCATGGCAACCAACCAATCTCCCAGCGCTGAGCATTGGTTCGGTACGGATAATCTTGGTCGGGATTTATTTATTCGTGTTCTGTATGGTGCACGAATCTCGCTGTCCATCGGTATTGTCGCTAGCATACTGAATCTTACTATCGGTGTAATTTATGGAGGTATCGCCGGCTTTTTTGGCGGACGTATTGATAAGATCATGATGAATATCGTTGACATCTTATATGGTATACCCGTCTTACTGTATGTAATATTGCTAATGGTAGTCTTAGAACCTGGCCTAGTCAATATTTTTATCGCATTGGGCATCGCGTACTGGCTGCGTATGGCACGGATTGTCCGCGGCCAGATTTTGAGTCTGAAAGAACAAGACTATGTGCTTGCAGCAAGGACTCTCGGAGCAAGCAACTGGAGAATTTTATTCCACCATCTGATTCCTAACAGTATGGGTCCCATTATTATTACCATGACACTGGCGATTCCCGAAGCCATCTTTACCGAAGCCTTCTTAAGTTTTATTGGTTTAGGAGTTGCCGCTCCTATGGCCAGCTGGGGAGTGCTGGCCTCTGAGGGAATCACCAGTTTGCGTTCCTATCCTTTCCAATTGTTCTTTCCCGCAATGGCAATCAGCATCACCATGCTGGCATTTAATTTTTTAGGGGATGGGCTGCGGGATGCCTTAGATCCTCGCGTACGGCGTTAGGAGGTATAGAATGAATAGCAACCCATTGCTTACAGTAGAAGAATTAACCGTGTCTTTTGATTCCTACGCAGGTGAAGTAAAGGCCGTGGATAGTATTAGTTTTCAGGTTTACCCAGGGGAAGCCATCGGCATCGTTGGCGAATCAGGCTGCGGCAAAAGTGTTACTGCCCATTCCATTATGCAGCTTATTCCTACGCCTCCTGGCCGCTATGCTAAAGGTAAAATCCTTTTTGGAAAAGATGATCTATTGCAGAAATCTGAGGCAGAAATGGCAAAAATTCGTGGCAATGATATCAGTATTATTTTTCAAGATGCTATGACGTCTTTAAACCCAGTCCTTACGATTGGAATGCAGATTGGAGAATCCCTGCAGCTGCATCAGCATATGAATAAACAGGATGCTTATGCACGGGCAGTAGAAATGCTGCGCCTGGTCGGCATACCATCTCCCGAAGAGAGGATTAAAGAATATCCCCATCAATTTAGCGGCGGTATGCGCCAGCGGGTCATGATTGCCATGGCTCTCTCCTGCAATCCGAAACTATTGATTGCCGACGAGCCCACTACGGCCCTGGATGTTACGATACAAGCACAAATTTTAGATTTAATGAAAGAACTTCAGGGAAAACTAAATACCGCCATTATTTTAATCTCCCATGATCTTGGTGCCATTGCCAGTCTGTGCAGCCGTGTCATTGTAATGTATGCGGGTAAAATTGCAGAAGCAGGTACGGCAATCGACATTTTTCACCAGCCCCAGCATCCTTATACTTGGGGGCTCTTACAATCCTTACCTCGCATCGATATGATGCAAAAACAAAAACTCTCTATCATCCCCGGTCAGCCTCCTGATCTTTTGTCACCACCAACCGGATGCCCTTTTCATCCCCGCTGCCCTCATGCCATGTCTATCTGTCAGGAGCATTATCCTGAAACAACAGTACTGACTAAGGAGCATATGGTACACTGTTGGCTGCAGCATCCCGATGCACCTAAGCCAAAACGGGAGGAAACAGACTAATGGAACAGACAGCGCTACTGGAAGTGCGTAATCTTAAAAAGTATTTTATTACTGACACCGATTTTTTGGGACGCCCTGCCTCTTACCTAAAAGCGGTAGATGACGTGAGCTTTTCTATTAAAAAGGGTAAGACCCTCGGCCTCGTGGGCGAAAGCGGCTGCGGCAAATCCACCACAGGAAAAACAATTCTTCAATTGTATAAACCTACCGCTGGAGAAATTCTCTTTCATGGAAAAAATATCAATCATCTAATGGAAGAAAAGAAATTGCGCCGTGAAATGCAAATGATTTTTCAAGACCCCTATGCATCGCTAAATCCTCGCATGACGGTGAGTGATATCGTCGGTGAACCCCTAGACATTCACAAGTTAGCTTCCTCTGGGGAACGAAAAGAGAGAATTCTAACTCTCTTACAAATGGTAGGACTCAATGCAGAACATATGAGCCGCTTTCCTCATGAGTTTAGCGGCGGTCAGCAGCAGCGAATCGGCATTGCCCGTGCATTGGCGGTAGAGCCAAGTTTTCTCATTTGCGATGAGCCGATTTCTGCCTTAGATGTTTCGATTCAAGCCCAAGTGGTTAATTTATTAGAACGCTTGCAGGACGAACTAGGACTGACTTATTTGTTTATTGCTCATGACCTAGCCATGGTAAAACATATCAGCGATAGGGTGGCGGTCATGTATCTCGGTAAAATTGTGGAACTGGCCGATAGCGTTGAGTTCTATCGCAGACCTCAGCACCCTTACACTAAGGCGCTGCTATCCGCTATACCCATTCCAGATCCGTTAGCAGAGGCCAATCGGCAGCGTATTCCCTTAACAGGCGATGTTCCAAGTCCTCTTAATCCTCCTGCCGGCTGCCGATTTTCCTCTCGCTGTCCCCATGTTATGGCCTTATGTTCTGAGCAAGAGCCCGTCTTGCAAGATATCGGAGCCGGGCACATGGCAGCATGCCATCTCATTTCAAAAAAGTAGCTAAAAGACTCTACGATTTAGGAGAAAATAATGAAAGAATTGCAAAAAAAAATCGAAGCTACCTTAGCAGCATACAGGGGCCGCGGGGGAATGGTGATTCTGAATCATTCCAGTGGACAGCATTTCGCATTAAACCCTGATATGGTCTTCCCCGCAGCGAGTATGATTAAAATCCCTATTATGTATGAAGTAATGCGCCAAGCAGCAGCTGGCAGAATCGACCTTGAACAGCTTCTGATTGTAAAGGATGAATTGCGCGTAGATGGAGCTGGTATTCTAAAAGAACTGCGGCCAGGTATCTCTATGACGATTCGAGAACTTGTCACCTTAATGATCATCCTCAGTGATAATACGGCAACCAATATGCTCATTGATCTTCTTGGTATGAGCCCAGTCAACCAAACCATGGAGCGTTTGGGATTAAAATCAACAGTACTGCGCCGCCAAATGATGGATTTTGCCGCCGCTGCAGCAGGTCAGGAAAACGAAACCTCCCCAGCAGATATCATACGTTTATTAACAACAATTTACGATCATACCGATCTTCCTGCTGATTATGGCAAACTAATGATTGAAATTTTATCCAGGCAGCAAGTTAGAGATAAATTACCCTTTTTCTTACCAGAAGAAATAGTAATTGCTCATAAAACAGGAACTCTCCCGGGAGTGGAGCATGATGGAGGAATCCTATTCTTACCCGGTGGTCCTTATATCATTTGCATCATGACTGCTGATCTTGCCGCTAATGTAGAAGGACTTCAGCTAGTTGCCACCCTTGGCAAGGTAATATACGAACATTTTGGGCATATCCAAACCAAGTAGGATGCCCTGGCAAGAAAGTCCATTCCTGATGGTTGTTTTGGCGAGAATTCATTTTCACATTAAGGGGGAAAAACAATGTATAAGAAAATCCTTCTAGCTATGATGATGCTAGTAATGCTCCTTAGCCTAACGGTAGGCTGTAGTAAATCTGACAGCAACGAGCAGGTGCTTCGCTATGCCTTAGAGGCAGAACCGGCAACCTTAGACCCTGCCAAGTCCACAGCCATTCCAGAATCCCTAGTTGAACTGCAGATCTTTGAAGGTTTGACCCGCCTGGATGCAAAAGACCAACCTGCAGCTGGCGTGGCGGAACGCTGGGAGGTCACTCCTGACGGCCTTAAATATATTTTTTATTTACGCCAGAATGCAAAATGGTCCAATGGTGATCCTGTAACTGCAGGAGATTTTGAGTTTGCCTGGAAACGAGTCTTAAATCCTGAATTTGCTTCTGAAAATGCCTATATGTTATTCTCCATAAAAAATGCCCAAGCTTACAATGAAAAGAAAACAGCAGCTGACGCTGTAGGGGTGAAAGCCTTAAATGAGCATACCCTGGAAGTCACCTTAGAAAAACCTACAGCTTATTTTCTAAGTTTAGCAGCTTTCCATGCCTTTTATCCAGTTCATTCAAAAACAGTAACTACCAGCCCGGACAAATGGGCTAATGAAGTAAATACCTTAGTTGGTAATGGTCCCTTCAAAATAACCAATTGGGTTCACAGTGGGCAAATTCATTTTGCAAAAAATGATCAATACTGGGATGCAGCAGCTGTGAAGATAACAAAAATGGAATGGCCAATTAGTGATTCCCAATCTACCCGGCTATCACTAATCGAAAATAAGCAAGTTGACATGATGGTGGAGCCGCCTGTTGTAGAGCATGACCGCCTGAATAAAGAGGGACTTCTCCAAATATCACCTTACTTAGGCACCTATTACTATGTATTTAATACCCAAAAGGCTCCCTTTGACAATCCTAAAGTACGTAAAGCTCTTACCTTGGGCATTAATCGCGATGCACTTGTTAAAAATGTAATCAAAGGTGGGAAAAAACCAGCCTACGCTTGGGTGGCACCAGGTCTTACGAATCCTTCCACTGGTAAAGATTTTCGTGAAGAAGGCGGAAATTATGCCATAGAAGATATCGAGTTAGCTAAAAAGCTATTAACGGAAGCCGGCTACCCCGGCGGACAGGGATTGCCTCCTATTACCATTTTGTTTAATACTGGCGAGATACATAAATCCATTGCCGAAGCGATTCAAGAAATGTGGAAACAGAACTTGGGGGTATCCGCGAGCTTAACCAATCAGGAATCAAAAGTATTCTTAGAATCACGAACCCAAGGTGAATTTCAAGTTGCCCGGGCTTCTTGGGTCGGTGACTATGCCGATCCCATGACTTTTATGGATGTATTTAACGATCCCACCAATGATGCCAAGTATAAGAATCCAGCATATAATAACCTGATAGAAAAGGCCCAATCCACAATGGATCAAAAGGTTCGTATGCAGATCATGCATGATGGAGAGAAAGTTCTCTTTGATGATGCAGTGATCCTTCCCCTTTATTACACAACCCAGCCATTTGTTGCGAGACCCTATGTGAAAGGCTATTTCTGGTCTGTACTTGGTCTTGCTGATTTCAAAACTGCATATATAGAGAAGTAAGAAAAACGTTTTGCGGCCCTTAAAACATAGAAAGTAAACCGAACCGCAGAGGCGCAGAGAACACTGAGAAAAGATAGATAAGGTTAAAAACCTCTGTGCTCTCTGCGAACTCTGTGTCCTCTGCGTTCAACGTTCCCAAAACTTATAAATCCTGATGCGATAAGAAATATTTTTATATAGGAGGTGATTTTATTTTTTCTATTCCTCAAATTAAACCGAAGCGCCTCTTGCCTGGAGACACGATCGGTGTGGTTGCTCCCGCCAGCCCTGGGGATGAAGAGTCCACCCTGGCAGGCATAGCATGGCTAGAAGCACAGGGCTTTCATGTTCATCTAGGAAAAACAGTCGACCAAACCTTCGGATATTTAGCAGGATCAGACGCCTTGCGGGCAGCGGATATCAATACTATGTTTACGTCACCTGACATTGATGGCATTATTTGTTTGCGGGGCGGCTATGGTACCATGCGGCTATTAGAATTATTAGACTATGACATGATACGCACGCATCCTAAAGTATTTGTTGGCTATAGTGATATAACCGCTCTACACACAAGTATCAGGCAAAATACAGGTCTCGTTACCTTTCATGGACCTATGGTAGGATCAGATATGGGAAAAGGTCTATCGGATTATACTTGGGATTATTTATCCCGAGCAATTACGGTTTCTGCGCCTCTCGGTCCCATTCTAAACCCTGCTGATTCATTGCCTCCCAGCTTTATCGCCCAGGGAGAGGCCCGGGGACAACTGACAGGAGGAAATTTAAGCCTCATTACAGCCACTCTTGGAACCCCTTATGAAATTGATACCCGGGGAAAAATTCTGTGTCTGGAAGAAGTCGCCGAAGCCCCCTACCGCATAGACCGAATGCTGACCCAATTGCTGTTAGCTGGTAAACTGCAAGATACAGCAGGAATTGTATTCGATGTATGCGCCAACTGTGAATTAGAATTAGAACCGCCTGACTTCACTGTGGAAGAAGTCTTGCGGGATCGTTTAGGAAATTTACAAAAACCCGTCCTCTATCATTTACATTTTGGGCATACCACCGATAAAGCAACGCTTCCCTTAGGAGTCAGAGGGATACTCAATTCTTTTTCAAACAACTTCGAAATTATTGAGACTGCTACTACGGATTAAAGACTGGGGAACTGAGGTGAAAGACAATCATGGATAAAAAAGCATGGAAAGAACAAGTAATTGCCGTAGTGGATGCCATGGCTCCAGAGCTTATCGATATGAGCCTGTTCTTACACGAAAATCCTGAACTGAGCGGCCAGGAATATCAGGCAGCTCAGCGACTTATTAGCGCAGCTGAAAAGCGAGGCTTTCTAGCGAAAAAAAACATTAGCGGTTACGAAACGGCCTTTATTGCCCACAAAGGAACTATCGGACCTAAAATTGCTTTTCTCGCGGAATATGATGCGCTGCCAGGACTAGGTCACGCCTGCGGACACAATCTCATTGCCGCTATGAGCTGGGGTGCAGCAGCAGCATTTGCAGCGGTGGCAAAAGATCGGGCCGTTTCCTATTTGATTGGCTGCCCTGCAGAGGAGACCAGCGGTGCTAAAGTCTCCATGGCTGCTGATGGTATCTTTGATGACTTAAGGGCAGCCCTCATTATTCATCCTGGAGACAGCAACAACATGGGTGGCACGTCTTATGCCACTCATCCCTTAAAAGTAACCTTTCACGGACGCCCTGCCCATGTAGCCAGCAAAATAAATAAAGGGGTCAATGCTTTAGATGCCCTTGTCATGTTTTATCAGAGCATTAAACCCTTACGCCAAACCTTTACGCAAGAAACCATCTTAGCAGGAATTATCACCAAAGGAGGAACAGCTCCTAATATTGTAACGGATGAGGCAGAAGGAAAATTTACCATACGGGCTTTATCATCTCACTATTTAGAAGAAACCGTGATTCCTGCAGTACGAAGGCTGGCAGATGGCATCGCACTAGCCACAAATACAAGGGTTGAAACTGTGCATTATGAACCTTTGTTTAAAGAGTTGCTCAATGATCCTGAGCTAATGAAATTCTTCCAACAAAATATGACCTTGCTGGGTGAGAAAATCACCCTGTTAGAACCAAATGATGCAGATGGCTCCACCGATGTAGGTAATGTCAGTCACGCGGCACCTACCATCCATCCCGATATTTTCATTGGAAGCAACCTTTCAGCACACACACCGGAATTTGCCGCAGCAACAGGATCACCCTATGCTCAGGAGCGATTATTAATAGGAGCGAAAGCAATGGCCATGACGGCTATTGATCTGCTTGATTTATAGAGATTATATTTGCTATTACTAAAAACAAAACCTTTTGAACCGCGAAGACGATGAAGAACAGGTCGGAATATCCATACAATTCCGACCTGTTCTTTGTGTGCTTCGCGACTTTCGCGGTTCATTATCTTTTTTATTAACGCTTTACATGTCGGAGCCTTCCAATTACTTCGATACTCCCCGGAAAATCCATTTGATAGAATAAAGCCTCTTCCATTGCTGCTACAACTACAGTACTTGGTCCTGCAGATTTATGAATATCGATTTGTATCCCACTATGTAAAACCAATTGCATATTATTATTTTCAGCTAACTGATTCGCCTCATACAAGATTCCTTTAGAACCTACAGGAACCAATTCATATACACGTTCAGAGCCAAGCAACGTTTTTATCAATTGATAACCGGCGATATCCCCTTTTTCACTTTTTAGTACTTCTTCTCCAACTTTGGGTTTCCCAATAGCGATCAGCAAAGCATCCTGCTTAACATTATTCACTTTTAGATTTTTATTTTCGACAAGTCCCACAGCCGTAACTCCAAAACCAGTTGCAAAAGTTGCAAAATTTTCTTCTGTACTTCCCGTCAGTACAATTTTACCAATACCAGCCTCTTCTAATTCCTCTTCAATACCTGCTATGATTTTTTTACCTGTGACTTCCATTTCATTGCAAATGGTATTAGCCAAACAAACGACCTCTGCTCCTGAACACAGAATCTCAAAAAGAGCAACCCTTGCGGTGTACTTTCCAGTAACAAAAGGAGAAACCTTAAGAACATCATACTCTTTCAATCCGATTCCACCACAGCTGTCACAAGCAACTACTACGGTTTTTTCCTGGCCCAAATCAATCAACGTCAAATCTCTTACTTTTTGTACCTTCATATTTTCTTCCTAACCTTTTTTATCCTATTGGGCAACAACTTATATACAAGGCATGCAAGGGCAATATTAAGCGCCGCAATACCTGAAAGTACAGGAAGATACGCGATCATTCCTGCTAGACCGATCAAAGGCAGCAGCAATGGAGTTAACATTAGCAGTGAGACTGGTCCATTCATGATAACCCCCAAAACTCCCGCTAAGGTGATTGCCTTTAGAGAAAACTCCTCATCCTCTGCCACCTTGCGATAAACAAGACTAAAAATTGCCATTGTTGCTGCCATATCGATCATGATGACAATATGAACAGGAAAGGACAATGGAAATCCGGACAGCAGCGCCGTCAATAAATGTCCCATCATACCAATGAAAGCACCATAGGCCGGACCAAGCAGCAGTGCTCCTAAAAATCCTGGCATCGAATCAAAAGCAATACTACCCATAACTTTTATGTTAGCTCCAATAAAGCTCAGTGCGATAAATAGAGATGTCAAAACGATTTCTTTTGTTTTCAAATTTCCTCTCCCGCTTTCTTTTATACTCAAAATAGCTATGAGTGTGAATTTCTTATATTACGGAAATAAATATTTTAATTTGGCTAGTTTAAAAAGGAGAATGGTAAGAGGTAGTGCCAGCATGGAAACTAGGATGAACTGAACTGCTGAAATATTTTCCGCAGAGGGAACAAAAATATGATATTGCCCAAGAAACCAATTGAGTGCGACTAAAACAACGATCCCCATTAGCCTATAACGAAATCGTAATCGCAGGCCAATACACATTGTAATAATAATACTAGTGATTATCAAATGGAGGAAGAAAAAAATCTGATGACCTTTCTCTGGATCTGAAAACCAGTTAACATCAAATCTAAATAATCGTCCTCCTTCATTCAGAATAAAGATAATTAAATTGTGGATGGATGCATAAATCATATAAATGGTAAGAAACTTAAAAACGAAAGAAGGCTCTTTATCATGCAGCCCTCGCCAAATCCATTTACTAATTGCATAAAGAATGCAAAGCCCAATTCCAGTATAAAAAGATCTCCACCAGAAGTGCTGATAGATTCCTAGTTCTGTAAAATACCAATCTAACCCAGTAAAAACAGCCGCAATACTAATTACATAATTCCAGGAAAGTGAAAAAGCATTGATTGCAACAGCAGAAGCCGGAACAATCAATGAATTGGATATATAGGAGCCCAAGTAGTTATCCAACCTTGCATCCTGCAAAATACCAGGGAAGTAACGATACCCATCCAATAAAATTAAAATAATGATCTCAAAGGGGTGAATCACGGCGCTTGTCTGCAAATGCAATAGGAGGATTTTCCAGTCTTTTTTATAAACGAGTGATGCTGCTACAAGAATCAGGCTTATCATGATTAGCCCATAGTACCAATAAGCAGAAGACAGCATTTTGATCTCCTCACCTTTTATAATATCGCCATGCGATCATTGATACTATTACCTGATTCGGATTAAATTAAACAATCTAAATACAGTTATAACGACTTCTCATTCTTTCCAATGATCCTGCTTGCATTCACACAAGCTGCCAGAGGCCTATCTGCCAATCCTGCAAGAAGGTTATCGACGGTAAGCTGTGCCATTGCAGTACGAGTTTCTACCGTTGCGCTGCCGATATGAGGTGTAATGAGAATGTTAGAAAGCTTCAGCAAGGGATGATCCTGGGTCACAGGTTCTGGATCAGTAACATCAAGGGCCGCATAAGCAATTTCCCCTGATTGCAAAGCCTCTACTAATGAATCTGTATCCACAACTGGACCTCTTGATACATTAATGAAATAAGCCGTAGATTTCATTTTCCGAAACTCTTCCTTACCAAATAAACCTCTGGTCTCTTGAGACAAAGGAGTCAAGACGATGATCGCATCGGATTTGTCCAATAGAGTCTCAAAAGATTGATATGCTGCACCAATCTTGTCGTCATCATGACGGCGATTCCGATTATAATAGATCACATTCATGCCAAATGCCTTTGCTCTTTGAGCAACTGCAGCTCCAATTTGCCCCATACCGACGATTCCGAGAGTCTTACCAGCAATATCAATACCAAAAGATAGTTTATGACCACGAGCCCAAGAGTTTGCCCTTACAAAATCCCACCCTTCATGAATTCGCCGCGCTGAACATAACAAAAGAGAAAATGCCAGGTCAGCAGTAGCATCAACAAGAACTCCCGGCGTATTGCCAAAGGGTATATTGTATTTTGAACACGCTTCAATATCAACGTTATCATATCCCACAGCCATCTGAGCGATCACTTTGAGCCTCGGTGCATTCTGTAATAATTCCTCATTTACTGCGACACTATTATTTACAATCAAACCTTCAGCATCGGCAACCCATTCCAATAAAATATCTCGGGGAATGTCATTTTCTTTCTTCCATTGCTTAATACTGCAAAAATTTTGCAGTCGTTCTAATGCTGTAGTCATCAGTCCACCAATGACCACTACATTCGGTTTACTCATCTTCAATCACCTCTATCTTAATCTACTATCTATATTCCTTCTATTTGCCAAGTCTATACAAAATCCTGCATGACAATAGGACTCTTTAACGATTCTCATCCTGTATCTCTGCCTTTTACAAATGATTTTGAACATAAAAACCAGAAGTCTTCACTGCAAGCAGCTGCAACTTCTGGTAGTATGTTTCCTAGCATCGCATAATGAATCCTTCCAATTCATTGGCTACATATCATATAGCTCCTTAGCCAGTTGATGGTTTGTAATACTTGTATTCATAAAGCCTAATGCCTTCCAAAAATCACATTTAAACTTACTCATGATTATATTTATCGTTAGACCTTCCACCTTAAACTCATCTACAATTGTTCGATCTGCCAGATAGGCATCAAGTACTCTTTGTAAACTTGCATCAATGATATTTAATTCATTAAATATCATGTCTATCTCACCCTCATCTGAATACCCTTCTTCTAACAGCATCTTTTTTACAACAGCCTCATCAAAAACAATCACGTTGTTTCCCTCCCGTTTTTTTGTTTATCCCCTTGATCTTATTGTGCAGTAATTTCCTTTTTATTATCTTTATTTATTTGGTGTAATAACAGCATCTTTAGCTATCATGCAATTAACAGATTTGTCCTTTTAATCACACTTACCATTAGGATAAACCATTTTGAGAATCATTACCTCTCCTAAAAGATATAGATTTTAATATTTCAGAAAATATTAATACAAAATAACCAGTGTCCCTACTCGGGCAAGATTTTTTCCACACCGCTTGTATGGGTATAATATAAGAAAAGGACTGACGTGCTCTAACACGTCAGCCCACAGGCTGTCTAACCGGGAGCGGTAAGCTCAGATTATAGGGTTAAGAATAACCGCCGTCTTTGAGCTGGCGTTATTTCTTTTTTATCCCTTCGGCTTACTCCATATCGATATGCTTCTCTCCCCATTGGTACATGAGATCAAGAATGGGAATTAACGTTTTGCCTTCATTGGTTAACGAATACTCAACTTTAGGAGGTACTTCATTATATTGTTCTCGATGAACCAATTTACTCGCTTCCAATTCCTTTAGCTGTTTGCTTAATGTTTTATGTGCAATCGGCTGCAGCTCTTCTCTCAATTTGTTATACCGTATTACTTCGGCTTTATAAATTTCCCACAAGATAATCCACTTCCATTTACCTTCCACTGCTGACATTGTGTAGTACATGGGACATTTCCCAAATTTACTCTCAAAATCTACCATGATAGCCTCCCCATGCTAACCAAAAGGTTAGTATATAACAAATATGTTCATACTTGATTATCTTCCTATAAGAATATATACTTTGAAACATAAAGTCAAGATTGAACTTAAGGGAGTAGATTTATATGAAAATAATAGCAATCAATGGAAGTCCGAGAAAGACTAAAAATACTGCAACTTTACTTAAGAAAGCACTTGAAGGCGCAGCATCACATGGAGCTGAAACAGAATTAATTCATCTTTATGACTTAGATTACAAAGGGTGCATTAGCTGTTTTGCCTGTAAATTAAAAAACGGTAAAAGCTATGGAAAATGTGCTTTTAAAGACGGATTAACACCGATTCTCGAAAAGGCAGCAACCTCAGATGCAATTATTCTTGGTTCGCCAATATATTTTGAATCAGTTACTGGTAATATGAGATCTTTTATGGAAAGATTAATGTTCCCCTATCAAACATATACATCTGGGTACAAAACTATATTTGGTCGAAAAATACCAATCGGCTTTATCTATACTATGAATGTAACTCATGACCAAATGAACGAGTTAGGATATACACAGGGATTGAGATTCTCAGAGATAGATTTAAAAAGAGTATTTGGTTATTTTGAACCACTTGTTGTCAATGATACTTATCAATTCGACGATTACTCTAAATACCTCATAACAGTTTTTGACGGAGATAAAAAGGCCAAAGTAAAGGAAGAGCAATTTCCCCAATACTGCAACAAGGCCTTCGACTTAGGAGTACGCTTCGTTCAGCAAGCCAAAATACTCAAAGAAAATCCGTAATAACAGAGTCTATAACCACGTCATTCCACAAAAATAAAAAAACCAGAAGTCTTCACTGCAAGCAGCTACAACTTCTGGTATGATTGACTTCATGGCGGAGAGGGTGGGATTCGAACCCACGAGACAGTTTCCCGCCTACTCGATTTCGAGTCGAGCGCCTTCGACCAGCTCAGCCACCTCTCCGTGACCTGATCTACTTCAATGCTCATGTCTCAGGTATCTATGTGATGCTTCTTATTGTTTTTTCGTCGTTGTTTAAAAAAATCTTTCATGATTTGCGCACATTCATCTCTACGTATTCCCGATGTAACCACCATGGAATGATTTAATGCATCATTTTGCGCTATATTAAAAATCGATTCAATTGCCCCTGCTTTTACATCAGCACTGCCGTAAACCAAGCGGTCAATACGACTCATGACCAAAGCACCAGCACACATAGGGCAAGGTTCTATCGTAACATACAATGTAAGTCCAGTTAAACGCCATCGTCCAAGCTTTTGACAAGCTTCCCGAATAGCAATCATTTCAGCATGAGCCGTCGCATCATGCCAACTTTCCCGCATATTGTGTCCTGCAGCCACTACCTGACCATCCAGAACAAGCACAGCTCCAATTGGTACTTCACCAATCGCATAAGCCTTTTGCGCTTCCTCTAATGCTAATCCCATATAATAATGATCATCCAATATCCGGTTCACCACACAAAATACAATGGTGCGCCCGGGAGGACTCGAACCACCGGCACACGGTTTAGGAAACCGTTGCTCTATCCGCCTGAGCTACGGGCGCAAAATATAGTTAGCAACAAAAATGGTGACCCCGGCAGGATTCGAACCTGCGACCTCTTGATTCGTAGTCAAGCGCTCTATCCAGCTGGGCTACGGAGTCATTCCTTCAATGGAACCCTTGTCCCGTCGACAAAAAATATCTTACCATAGTTCTATAGGTAAAGTCAAGAGTTTTTATTATTTCGTTTTCTAATTGTGGATAAAAGGATGTGGATAACTTTATCCACATCCTTTTATCCACATGTTCATTCCTCGTGAAGCTATAAAATTCCCTCATTTTGAAGTAAAAATCAGAATATGTCCCCATAGTTATCCACATTTGTTATCCTTTTGTGCATAACTATGGGGATAACTATTGAAATTAAGGGGAAATCAAGATAAAACAAGGCTTATACGAAAGTATAGGCCTTGTTCTTTAAAAATCTGCACCACCAGCTCGCTCTTGTGCTTCTTGATATAATTTTTGCTGACTATTAACGATCTTACCTCGGCGATATACCCGTCGATAGGTGCCATCACTTTTCATCATATAAGCCTTACGATTATCTTTCAGCATAATATGCAAAATATTTTTTATTCGTTCTAGAATTTCTGGATTATCAATGGGAAATAATAATTCGATCCTCTCACTTAAGTTACGATTCATCCAGTCCGCACTGGATAAATAGATTTTTTCCTTACCACCATTTGCAAAATATAAAATACGATGATGCTCCAAAAAGCGCCCTACAATGCTTCGTACCTTAATATTCTGACTAACATGTTCAAGCCCTGGTTTTAGAGCACAAATTCCACGAATAATAAGATCAATTTTAACCCCTTTGCTAGAAGCCTCATACAATTTAAGAATAATATCCTTATCCAGTAGAGAATTCATTTTAGCAATGATATGACCGCTTTTTCCCTCTTGAGCCAAAGCAATTTCCCGATCAATCAGCTCTTTTATTTTCTCTCGCAAACCAACGGGGGCAACCACCAGCTTTTTCCACGATGGTGGTTCCGAATAACCCAATAACATATTAAAAAAGTCAGAAGCATCCGCTCCTACTTTTTCATTGGCAGTAAACAGACTCATATCAGAGTATATACGGGCTGTAATGTCATTATAGTTCCCCGTCCCCATATGCACATATCGCTTAATACGAGCTTCTTCCTGCCGAATGATTAATGCCATTTTACCATGGACCTTGAGACCCAACAATCCATAAATTACATGACATCCAGATTCTTCTAATTTTCTGGCCCATAGAATATTGTTTTCCTCATCAAAACGAGCTCGAACTTCTACTACAACCGTAACTTGTTTCCCATTTTCCGCGGCTTGAGCCAAAGCACGGACAATGGAAGAATTGCCACTCACTCTATATAAAGTTTGCTTAATCGCTAACACCTTAGGATCAACTGCTGCCTGACGAATAAAGTTTACTACGGGCATAAAGGATTCGTAAGGATGATGTAGTAAAATATCTTTCTCTCGAATTACATCAAACAAATCCTCTGCATCTTTTAATCCTATGGGAATCTGTGGAATGATGGGCTCATAGCGCAGGTCATCAAAACCTTGAAGATCCATCACTTTCATAAAACAAGATATATCAATAGGACCCGTAACTTCATACAAATCCTGTTCATCCATCTTAAATATATCTAGCAAGAAATTTTTTAAAAAAGATTTGTTTGTTTTGGTCATTTCCAAACGTACTGCTTCGCCCCGTTTACGCTGACGCAGAGATTTTTCTACCTCGGCCAGCAGATCTTCGGCACCTTCACCATCAATTAACAAATCCGAATTGCGCGTAATGCTAAAGGGTACAATATCCTTAATCGTGTAGCCGCAAAATAACTCAGAACAATGTTTTTTTATAATGTCTTCTAATAATACAAATTGTTTGCCAACACTTTGGTCAGGCAC
This sequence comes from Pelosinus fermentans JBW45, assembly GCF_000271665.2. Classification (GTDB taxonomy): domain Bacteria; phylum Bacillota; class Negativicutes; order DSM-13327; family DSM-13327; genus Pelosinus; species Pelosinus baikalensis. The sequence continues at coordinate 5,110,575 of NZ_CP010978.1, forward strand.
TTCAATAATTCGTGGCAGAGCACTTGGAACGGGAAGAATTGCTGTCTGCAGCTCCTCTTTTCCCTTACTTAGCAGCACTGCCAGATTTAAACTCCGATTGGCTAATAGAGGAAAAGGGTGACTGGCATTTACTGCTAATGGCGTAAGCAACGGATAGATCGTGTTATAAAAATGCTCTTCTACCCACTGTCGTCCGCTAACGGCTAAACTCTCAACATCACTTACATAAATATCATGATTCTGCATGGCACCAAGAATCTTCTTTAGATACCAATACTGCAGCCGTACCATCTCCCGCACCGCTTCATCAATTAATTGAAGTTGCTGGGCTGCATTAAATCCTGCAGGGTCTCTCTTACCAATACCGCTCTCCACTTGCTGTTTCAGTCCAGCAACACGAATCATAAAAAACTCATCCAAATTAGAACTGGCAATCGCCACAAATTTCAATCGTTCCAGCAAAGGTTTTTCAGGGTCATTCGCTTCTTCTAATACCCGATGATTAAACTTCAGCCAGCTTAATTCCCTATTTAGGAAATTCTCTTTTTTATCAAACATGGCTTCAACCTGCCTATCTCAGAATTTGAAACTGGGCTTACTCATTGTAGTAGTTTTCTTTCGACATAATTCCTTATATTACCTGCCATTTCCTCTAGTATAAGAGCTGTATTTGAATAAATTTACAATAACTTAACAATCCACTGATTGAGAGAATTATAAAAGAATACGCTTTCAATCAATTAAGATTCCTTTAAAGCAACTCTTTATTCTCTCAATTATCTAAATTTTATAACATTTATTTTATCATAATAATCTTTCGTAAATTACTATTTAGGCAGAGGATTTTTATAAAATATTGCTAATACATATTTTATAAAAGAATTTGCACCCTGTACAAAGGAGAAATGATTTCATGAATCAACGTATCGCGATTATCGATTTAGGATCAAACTCTGCTCGCCTTATTATCGTCGAAATCTATGCTAACGGTTCCTACAATCTAATTTATCATCAAAAAGATGCGGTTCGTTTGGGACAAGAGGCAGATAAAAATCGTCAGTTGCAACTAGAGGCCATGGCTCGTACAATGAGCTTACTAAAAAGCTTCGCTCATATGTGTCAAATCTTTCATACGGATAAAATTCTAGGCGTAGGAACAGCAGCGCTGCGCAATGCCGTTAATGGCTCGGAATTCGTAAAGAAAATTCAAAAAGAGACAGGCATTTCTATTGACATTATTAGCGGGGAAAAAGAAGCAAAATTGGGCTATTTAGGGGCCATTAATACTCTTGATGTTACAGATGCCATATTATTCGACTTAGGAGGCGGCAGCACGGAATTAACATTGATCAAGAACCGCAAAGCCGAAGAAGTCATTAGTTTGCCCTTTGGAGCGGTTACCTTAACAGAACGCTTTAAACTAGAAAACAAAGCAACGGAGGGCCAATTAGCAGATCTTGACGAGTTTCTGTCCCAGGAGCTTGCAAAAGTACCTTGGCTAGAAACCCTTAATCTTCCTCTAATTGGCATTGGCGGAACCGCCCGCAGCATTGGAAAAATGGAGCAGAAAAGAAATCATTACCCTTTATTAAAGCTGCACAACTACCGTACCAGCTCTCTTTCCTTCCACTCCTTATGGGAAGACGTCATAAAAATGTCCTGTGCTCAGCGTCGCAAAATAGCGGGGCTCAGTAGTGAACGTGCTGATATTATTATCTCAGGTTTAGCTATTGTTAAACACTTATTTGAAAAAATCGATAGTACACAATTAATTATTAGCAGCTGTGGTGTAAGGGAAGGATTATTTCTTCAATATTATCTTTCCCAAACTGGGCAAACAGAGCTGTTAGATCCGCTTTCCCATAGTACAGACAATATGTTGTCATTCTATAGCGGCAATACAGGGCACGCGGGCCAGGTAGCAAGGCTAGCCAATGGCTTATTTGATGATTGGCAGGAAATACTCGGCTTACAGCCGCGTAACAGAACACTCTTGAAAGTAGCTGCGTTATTACATGACATTGGCATTACTGTCAGTTATTATGACCATGCAAGACATAGCGCTTATTTAATAGAAAATGCTCGTTTATTCGGTCTCTCCCACCGCGAGCAAATCATGGCCGCAATCATTGCCGGCTGGCATCATAGCCCTTCGGTAAAATATTCTTATAACAGAATTTATAATGAATTTCTAGATGCAGCCAACTGGCAAACAGCTCGCAAACTTGCATTATTGCTAGCCTTGGCGGAAGGTTTAGATACTACGCAAATGAGTCTGGTAGAAAAAGTCACAACAAACATTTCAAAAAAACAGGCACAGCTGATTTTAACAACCAAACAAGAATTATTATTAGAACTGCAGGCAGTAAAGAAGCACAGCAAGTGGTTTAAACGTGAGACAGGTCTAGAATTAGCGGTCTCAACTGCCTCCTTGTAGAATAAAGAAGAAAAGACATAGTAAAATTAAAATAAACTGTACCCTTTCTCAACAAGGAGGCTATTATGAAATTCTTTGCTAAGTTCTATAAAGTACTCTCTTTAATTATTCCTTTTGTCAGAAAGGTCTTTCCCTTAGTGGACAGCGAACTGCACCACTGGTCTACGAAAGGAATATCCCATGCCTGCCCCGAGCTTAAAGAGCAGGCCCTTGCCAGTATTGCGAACAAAAAATTTCATTGTCAGGGAGGAAGCATTTACAGCCTCTACCCTACAGTATGTAAAACAGACTTTATTTCTCTCGTCGTCGCGTTACAAACCATCAGCGATTATTTAGATAACCTGTGCGATAACGCTGGTATAACAGACGAACAAGCTTTCCGCCAATTGCATTACGCAATGACGGATGCTCTTGACCCCAGCGCCCACCTTAAGGATTATTATGCTTTTTATCCTTATAAAGAAGACGGGGGTTATTTGAAAGAGCTTGTGCTGACTTGCCAGGAAAAGGTAAATACATTGCCTTCTTATGAGCTGGTAAAACCAAATATCCAGAAATTAGCCCGCCTCTACAGCGAATTACAGACCTATAAACATCTTAACCCTAGCATTCGCGAAGAAAAAATGCTAACTTGGATTCATAAGCATCTCGAGCACTCCCCTCAGCTTACCCCTTGGGAATTCGCCGCAGCTACGGGCTCTACCTTAGGTATGTTTATGCTCTGCGCTGCTGCCAGCGACAAGAATCTCACCTCTTGCACAGTTTCAAAAATTGATTCCGCTTACTTTCCCTGGATTAGCGGCTTACATATCCTATTAGATTACTTCATCGATGCGGCTGAAGATCAAAAAAGTGGCGATCTTAATTTTGTCTCTTATTATCAAGATTCTCCCGAAACAGCAGTTCACTTGATACACTTCATACAGCAAGCCTTTCTTCAAGCCGACACATTGCCCTATCCCTCTTTTCATAAAACCATTGTGCAAGGACTGCTTGCCATGTATCTTTCCGACCCCAAAGCCAATACTTATCAAGGAATAAAAAACTCCTTGCTAGAAACAGCTGGTGGTTATACCCGCCTCCTGTATTTATTATGTAAATTCCTGCGCTTTCGAAAAAAACTGTGAACTGATAAGTAATATAAAATAAAGGCTAAGTGCAGCGATTACACTCAGCCTTTATTTTATTTTATATTACTTTTTCATAGTTGCTGCTGTTTTGATGAGAGCGGTCACTAATTCCGCACTATTATACAAGTCAATTTCTTTTATATATTCATCCTTGGTATGTACTTTACTCATACCCACTCCTAATACGGCTGTAGGTACACCATAATTATTAAAGAAATTCGCATCACTGCCACCGCCTGTAGCTTTAATTTCTGGAATGAGGCTAATACTTTCGGCAGCCTTCACTGCCAAAGTTACTACAGGATCTGTTTCCGATAAAACATAAGGACCATAAGCAGTCTCTACCTTGACCTCGGCTTGGGCTCCGTTAGCAGTTGCCACTTGTTCAAAGGTCTCCTTCATATGAAGCGTCTGCACTTCTAATTTTTTCATATTTCGGCTGCGAGCTTCACATTTTACTTCTACCAAATCAGGCACGATATTTGTGGCAATGCCACCACTAATAATCCCTGCATTAGAGGTTGTTTCAAAATCGATACGTCCAATCTGCATCTCGGCCAACGCTTTACCGGCTACTACAATGGCATTAATTCCCTCTTCTGGTGCTACGCCTGCATGAGCCTTTCTGCCATGAATCAACGCTGTAATGCTATTTTGACCAGGAGCCATCGTAATAATTTCGCCAGGTCCACCACCGGAATCAAGAGCATATCCAAAGTCAGCTTTTAACGCAGCGGGATCAATCGCCTTCGCACCATTTAAGCCGCCTTCTTCCGCTACGGTAAATACAACCTGAATGGGGCCGTGAGAAATATTTTCTTCATTCACAATACGCAATGCTTCTAAAATGGCTACAACTCCAGCTTTATCATCGGCACCAAGAATCGTATCACCAACGGACGTGATCACACCATCCTTAAGCTGAGGTTCTATCCCGCCACAAGGTTCAACACAGTCCATATGAGCGCTGAGCATCAGAGTAGGAGCATCCTGTATTGTTCCCGCTTTATAAGCAATCACGTTACCACAATTACCACCAATGATTTCCCCAACCTGATCTTCTGTCACCTTTAATCCCAATTCTGCTAAACGAACCTTCAGGACATCTGCAACTTCACGTTCTTCCCGAGTCGAACATTTAATCTTTACCAGTTCAAAGAATTCCGCTAATACACGCTCTTTATTAATCATCACCAAACCCCCTACAATTTAGCTAAAAATATTGTATCCATAGAACATTTCATCATACTCTAATCTAATTCTTACTTCGTAATTGTATTCCTGCTTTGAACAAATAAAAAGATATCTTTCCTATAATCTATAAAGTCAGTACACATACTAGACTAAGAATGAAATAATTTAAAGGAAGATATCAATGGACAAAACCATCGCATTGCAAGGAAACAACCAAAAACTAACCCATTTGTTGCAGCAGCAGGGCTATACTGTAATCGATATGTATCAGGCTCACCTGCAAAGAGAGTTCGTCGATGCGTATTTATATACAACCTATCATCCTGCTGCTCTGACTACTTATCATAGTGTAGCCGAATCAGGAGATAGTATGCTAGATTCCGAAGAGGAACTTGCTTCATATACTAGCACTCTTATGCTGAATATTACCAACTTAACACCTAAGCAAATACTTCTCACTTTAGAACGACAGCTATAAGCTCATTAGAAGCAGCATGCACTTTACTTCGGTTCCTTTCCATTGATCAATCGTCCTTTGGTCACAATGCCTGCACCAAATCGATTCCTCAGTTTATCAATGGTTTCATACATGGCAGCACGCTTATCTTCCTGCTGATCGAATAAAGATAGCTGACCGCCGCCAGACTGGAGATTGGACACGGTGAGTCCCAACAGTCTTACTCCCTCTCCCATGGGTATCTGATGACAAATTTTCATAGCAACATTATAGAGAACATCATCAAACTGGGTATAGTCTGACAATGTCTTACTGCGAGTAATGGTTTTAAAAGAAGCAAAACGTACTTTAATGGTAATGGTTTTACCACTATAGTCGTACTGCCTAAGCCGCCAGCCGACTTTTTCCGCCAAGGCCAATAGTTCGGTTTCGATTTGAGATACCGTGATGATGTCAACAGGAAAAGTAAGTTCATTACCGATGGACTTAGGCTCAAGATCCGCGACTACTGGCCGATCATCCTGACCATGTGCTAACGCATGGATCTTATATGCCATCTGTCCGCAATGCTTTACTAATAACGCCACATTGGTCTGAGCCAACTGACCGATGGTATAGATTCCTAAGTTTTTCAAAATCTGAGCCATGGATTTACCAACCCCCCACATGGAAGTAATCGGCAGATCCCGCAGCATCGCCTCTTCCTCCCCTGGATAAACCACAAACAGACCATTGGGTTTTTTCATCTCAGAAGCCAACTTTGCTAAAAACTTATTCGGAGCGACCCCCGCAGAAGCAGTAAGGTGCAACTCACTTTCAATACGCTCCTTTATGCAAACAGCAATCTCCTTGGGACTGGCATAGAGCTGTTCCATTCCTGTAACATCCAGAAACGCTTCATCCAAAGACAGCGGTTCTACAACTGGTGAAAACTCGGAAAAAATGCGCTGTAATTCTACAGAAACCCTGTTGTATTTTGCATGGTCACAGGGAACAAAGTTCCCGTCCGGACAACGGCGTCTCGCCTCTACCATGGACATGGCGGAGTGTACCCCAAAACGGCGTGCTTCATACGAGGCTGTTGCCACCACACCTCGATTGCCAATTCCCCCAACAATAAGAGGTTTCCCCCGCAGCGCCTCATTATCACGCTGTTCCACTGCGGCAAAAAAAGCATCCATGTCAATATGTATAATCCATCGTTGCATGCATTTTCACCTAACTTTCCCATTTGTGCAGATCAATCCTTATTTCATTATACAACAAACGCCTTCATCTTTTTAAAGATGAAGGCGTAAAATTTAAAACGAATGGCGGAGCGACAGGGATTCGAACCCTGGCAGGCCTTACGACCTCTAACGATTTAGCAAACCGTCCTCTTGAGCCGCTTGAGTATCGCTCCGTATTAGAAATATGGCGGAGGGGGTGGGATTCGAACCCACGGACCCCTTTCGAGATCGCTGGTTTTCAAGACCAGTTCCTTGAACCGCTCGGACACCCCTCCGTGTCGGTTGACACGTTCCCGATGACACATTTACTAGTATACCAGCATTCTTTTTCTTTGTCAACACTAGTCAACATAAAAATTTATAATATCTTTTATAAGTTCATGAAATTCAGGTTACATGCGCCCACGATTCGCAATCACATGAATGATGCCGCTATCATACTTAAAAATAGGAATACGCCGCAATTCAAAATCCGGAGACTCTTTGATGCAGATACCTTCCCGAACCGTTAAACCGGTTGCATAGCCCACCTCTTTGGCGATATTCACCACCGTTTCATTATAACTACCCCGAGGATAAGCAATTGCGTTTACATTTTTCCCTAAGACACTCTCTAGTGTTGCCTTGGAGTTAACCAGCTCATCATGAATAGTTGCGGGGTCCAATTCCCCTAGAGCTCTATGAGTTACAGTATGAGATCCAAAAGACATGCCACCTTGAGACATTTCTACAATATTTTCAGGGGTAAGCCGATCTTTGCTCCACAGCATGTCAGTAATCACAAAAAAGCTCCCTACCATACCATGTTTTCGCAGTATCCGATACGCATGTTCAAAATTATCCAAATATCCATCATCGAAAGTGATTAAAATCGGCTTTTCTGGCATTTCTACATTACGATCATCCAAAAAATTTTGGAATTGTTCCAAGGAGATACTGCAATAACCGCTCTCCTGTAAGCTATCCAAATCACTAGAAAATCTCTCTGGAGTGACCGTAAGGGCGTCTGTGGTATATCCTACACGATGATATACTAAAACAGGAATATTCCGATTCCCCGACCCGCTGCTGGTAGGAGCCTGAAATAACAATTGGGAACCACTGATAGCAATAATAGTACTGACACATCCTTTGATAAATCTACGCCGCGATATCATGCAATGACCTCTCTTCACTGTAAGAACACTTCATTATCGAATAATACTGTATACACACTTCTTATCATTATTGTAGCACTATCTACCTGCTTTGCACCTGTTTTTTTATTATATTTTTATTATATTTTCATATGTTTTGATTAGACTTTGATATTTTTCTTTATTGATTGTCTAAACGATAATAGGACCAAACACAATGCAGACCTCTTACGGTCCCGCCACACTGACAATTCTCATGACCGCAAATCCGGGAGCAAACCGTATCGACTCCCGACCGACTAACGCGCTCTGAAACCTGTTTGACTGGAAGAGCCGGCTGTCCAGCCTTTACTCGATACCCGACCTTATTCTCACCGATCTTACAAAACCAATTCCACAGTTTCAAAGCTGTCACCCTCTTTTATCTCTTTTGCTTCTTATTATAAACGATTCATTTACTCTTGTACTATGATCTGTATCACAAAATAAAAAGAAATGCTCCACTTCCTTTAAGATATATAAGGCGAATTGAACCACAAAGACGCAAAAAAAAGGCTCTATGTTATAACTTATATTGTGTACTCCTTTGTGTGCCGCATCAGCGGCATTGTGCCTTTGTGGTTCAATTTGTAAAACCTTAGATTTTTCATCTACAATTTTAATTACAAAGAATTCGCCTATCGCTAAACAATTATATCACTAGTATAATGATAATATAATTAACATCTTCTGCAAAAGGGGGAGGAACACCATGGAGCAAATGGATAAACATAGAAGAGAAGACTTCGTTCAGGAATTATTCGGCAGCATTGCAAAGCGCTATGATTTGCTCAATGCAGTCTTCACCTTAAACCAAGATTCCTACTGGCGCAGCTTCGCTGCTGATAAAGCAACTATAAGAACCGGGCAGTCCATCCTTGATGTATGCTGCGGCACAGGAAAACTATCCATTGCGCTAGCAGAAAAAGCAGGGCTTCAAGGACAAGTTGTCGGCCTTGACTTCTCTGAAAATATGCTGCTGCAAGCCAAAGAAAATATAAAGAAGACTCCCTATTCCCAACGGATAACACTCATGCAGGGCAATGCCTTACATTTACCCTTCCCAGATCATACCTTTGACTGTACAACCATCGGCTTTGGCTTGCGAAACGTAGCAGATATACCAAAAACCCTGTCAGAAATGTACCGGGTAACAAAGTCCGGCGGTACCGTATTATCCGTAGAGTTGTCTAAACCTAGCGCACCCATTCTAAAACAACTTTATTTCCTGTACTTTGAACACCTGCTCCCTCTAATCGGCAATCTGGGGTTTCATAAAAATCAGCCTTACTACAACCTGCCCGCCTCCCTCAGAACCCTTCCCGAGCATTCTGTTATTCAAAATATCTTCCTACAAGTCGGTCTAAAGCAAATCACTTCTTATCAATTAACGGGCGGTATTGCTGCGGTGCATCTCGGAATAAAATGAAGCTTGGCTTAAGCCAAGCTTCATTTTATTCCTAAGTATACAGCACCTCGTCTTTCTCCAGAGGCAATTCTCCCCTCATCTCACCATGATGCTGGACGTTCCCACTTTGTTCAATAACAATGGTCCACACCTTAACGGGTCCATGCACCCCAATGGATAAATCCATCTCGATATCGGAAGTACGACTAGGGCCAGTTATAAAATCAATCGCAGCAGGAACTTTTTGGGCACTGCGGCGTTCCATAAGGTTTTCCATAACCGTACTCATGGTAGGAACCAAATTGTCCTTCCTAAACACAGCAATATGAACAGTTGGCAGCAAACTAACGGATCGCCCTTGGGTAGGACTTGAAAACAAGGCTAATGTTCCCGTATAGCCGATCGCATAATCTACCCAAGTAATGCCTACATCGGCCTGTTCTGCCGCAGTAATGAGGTCCTTTTGCGAACGATCTGGCGACCAATAATCCAGCTTTATATTGGTATCCTCCAAATGTACAATCTGTTTCAACTCTTCATGATCCCACATAATAACCCTTTTCGCTTCTAATTCCTCTAACCAAACCCGAATTTGCTGACCAGCATCCTGATCATCTGTTGCGATATAGACCTTACCTGTCAAATTTTCTAAGTTGGTCTTGAAAAACTCTAAAGGCTGATTTATATCAAACTTTTGTTCCTTCCAAAATACAGGAGGTCCTACTTCATCCCGATTTGGCGCTGAAGTCAAAGGTTTGTCCCTGCCTAATACCTTAGCGATATGACTTAAAAAGCTTTGCTCCCTGCCTTGCATGTCCTTCCTCCTTCATTATTCATATTTTTCATGCCAGATTTCTCTAAAAGTCTTCTTGGCGGCTGCCGGTAAATAACGCGAGTTTGTCCACCCGGATAAAGGCGGCGGTCCAGATCTGATATATCCATCCTTTACTAAAGGAATTTGACCAATTGAAGCCATTTTCATTGCAAATTTATATCGGCCTGGAAGTTTAAAGAAACGCCGCCACATGTTAAAACCGACCCTCTCCAAAGGATGGGTAAAACCAAGTTCGATTCTCTTGCGGCGTATTTTAATGAGAAGATCATGAAGAGGTATTTTTACGGAGCATACACTGCTGCAAGCTGCACACAATGTTGTAGCATAGGAAAGCTCTCCCCAAAAATCAAAATCATCTTCTAGAAATGGAGTGATCACGGCCCCAATCGGTCCGCCATATACCGAACCATAGGCATGCCCGCCAATTTGGCGATACACAGGGCAAACATTAAAGCATGCTCCACAGCGTGTACAATGCAGGGCTTGCCTGAACTCCTCATCTGCAAGCAAACGCGATCGGCCATTATCGACAATCACCAGATGAAATTCTTCTGCCCCATCTTTTTCATTCTCCTTACGAGGCGCATTAACTACCGATATATAACTGGTAAGTTTTTGACCTGTAGCATGCCGAGGCAGCAGGGATAAAATCACCTCTAAATCATCAAAGGTAGGCAATACCCTCTCCATGCCCATGACCGAAATCAGTACTTTTGGCAAAGAGGCTGTCAGGCGGGCATTCCCTTCATTCGTTACCAAGGAAATGGCTCCTGTATCCGCAATTGCAAAATTACAGCCAGTAATACCGATATCGGCTTGCATAAATTTCTGCCGCAACGTCTGCCGTGCAAAAGCGGTTAGAGCTGGTGTATCCGGTTCGATCTTCTTGCCAGCGACTTTAGAAAAAAGCTCTGCAATCTGATACCGATTTTTGTGAATGGCCGGTACAATAATATGAGAAGGCGTTTCACCGGCTAGCTGCAAAATATATTCTGCCAAATCCGTTTCAATTACCTCCATGCCTTCCTTCTCTAAGGCAGGATTTAAGTGAATTTCTTCTGTAACCATCGATTTTGACTTGGCCACTAACTTGCCATTGTTCTTTTTGCAAATATCAATAATGACTCTTCTCGCCTCTTCTGCTGTCTGGGCAAAATGAATATGCCCACCTTTATTTCGTACGCTTTCTGATAGCTGTCCTAAGTAATAATCCAGATGATCTACGGTATGCTTTCGAATACGCTTGCCTTGCTCACGCCAGTCATCCCAGCTAGGCAATTCGGTTTGGGCTTTCTCACGATTGCCGCTTAATCGGTCAACAGCCTTTTGTACAGCTTTTCTCATTGGCTCATCTTTTATGGCTTTTCTTGCCCTATCGCGTAAATGCAAAGTAGGTTTATGACTCATGTCCTCATCCCTTCATCTAGTAGTTCAGCAATATGCATTACCCGTACCTTGGCTCCCTGCTTACGAAGTCTGCCATCAATATTCATTAAACAGCTTAAATCGGTACCTACCACAACATCCGCTCCGGTTGCCAAGATGTCAGCGACTTTGGCATTTACCATACTCTCAGAAATCTCAGGCATCTTTACCGAAAAAGTCCCACCAAATCCACAACATTGTTCCTCATGAGCCAGTGGAATAAAATCCAATTTTTCCACATTCTTTAATAACGCATACACATACTTATCAACTCCTAGAAACCGCCTGGGATGACAGCTGGAATGATAGGTTACTTTATAGGGAAAAGAAGCATTCACATTGGTTACTTGCAAAACTTCTACTAGAAACTCACTGAACTCATGGGTTTTTTGAATTAACTCTTTGGATCGATCAAGGTATTTGGGATCTTTTTCAAATAAAACAGGATAAAATTCTTTAATCGCTGCCAAACAAGATCCTGCTGGTGTTACGATGATTTCACTAGCATGAAAAGAATCGATAAAGCCTTTGGCAACCTCTCTGGCATCATCCCAATACCCACTGGATAATGCGGGCTGCCCGCAGCAGGTTTGCCCCGGGGGAAAATCCAGGTTGACTCCTTGCCGCTCCAATACACGAACCATAGCCTCCCCTACACGAGGAAACATACTGTCACAAATACATGTGATAAAAATTGATGCTTTCACAGCTTTAGCCTCCATATCCTTATCTGCCGCTTAGGATTACCTTTTACGACATAATTTGATTATTCCTATGTTTTGCATAATGCCATGGATTCATACCTTTCTTGATAAGAATATGTGCTTGAATTGAAGCTAATAAGGAAAAGCACTGCAAAATCAAAAAAAATAAACCGAACCACAGAGGCGCAGAGTACGCAGAGAAAAGATAAATAGAACAACGCTTGCTCCTTTAGAGCATCATCGTTTTGAAATACAAAGAACACAAAGGGATAATAAATCCTTCTCTGTGTTCTCTGTGCCCTCTGCGTTTAACGTTCTTTATACACTCTTTCCTAAAAAAGCTCAGGAATACTACATCCCTGAGCTTTTTGACATCATTTATACAATTAATCTTCGATCAACTACATCCCAATCAATATTCTTAAAAAAGGTTTCCAGATACTCTGGTCTTTTAAAGCCATAATCCATCATGTAGGAATGTTCCCAGGCATCTAGTACTAACAACGGCTTATAATCTGCAGGAATCTCAGCCTGATGTTCATCAAGCCAAAGATTATTTAATTTACCACTGCTGTGATCCTGACACAATACAGCCCAGCCAACGCCAGGAATACTTGCAGTTGTCTTAAAATCTTCTTCCCATGCTTTATAACTGCCAAAATTCTCGGTTAATTTTTCGATTAAACAGGATCTATGATTCCTCTCACTCTGACCGCCTAAGTTCTCAAAATACAGTTCGTGCAAACGCATATCATTCGATTGCCAGCTCAAACGACGCTTAAGGCTCCCATACTCAGGGGTGTCTTCCTGTCCTTGTGCTGCTAATCCTTCAAGGTTGGCTGCAATTCGATTCCGATTTTCCACAAGTTCATGATACAAGGCAAAATGATGGTGCAGTAAGGTTTCACTAAAGCCTTGCATTCTTAAAAGATGGTCAAAATCTTGTACTTGATAAGACATGTTTCTTCCCCTCACTTAAAGTATTTTCACAATGTACATACGTTCTTATTCCATGCAGTAAAACTGTAATTCACTCCATCTGCTCTACCCTTCGTCTTTATTATATGTTATTATTTCTGTATTATATCACCTTAAAAGCGACATTGCTTCCCCTATACAGCATTTATACAGTATACTTTATCAGATGAACCATTCGATATTGTGCTATAATGAAAACGATTATCAACACACTCAAGGAGGCAACGATGGAGGTTTTAAAATCCGTAGGCTATTTTATCCTTGCTGGCTTATTTGAAATCGGCGGTGGTTATTTAATATGGCTTTGGCTGCGGGAGGGAAAAGGGATTAGCTATGCAGTGTGGGGCGCTATTATTCTAGTGTTATACGGCGTCATCCCTACATTACAACCAGCCAGCTTTGGACGGGTGTATGCTGCCTATGGAGGCATTTTCATTGTACTTTCCATCCTATGGGGGTGGGGTATTGATAAAATACCACCAGATCGATTTGATATTATTGGCGGACTCATTTCCCTGGCAGGCGTCCTGATTATTATGTACTGGCCCAGATGATGGTAGCGCTCTTAATCACATTGTCATTGCGAGCACCAATCTCTCCCTTGCTAGGAAATAGAACGATTTAACCGCAGAGACGCAGAGGACGCTGAGAGGGATTTTTACCCTATCTTTTCTCTGTGTTCTCTGCGTCTCTGCGGTTAAATTATTTTTCCCCCACGCATTTTTTATTTAGGATAGCTTTTCTTGATCATGGCATTAAAAAGTACTTATATTTATAATTTCTGAAACGCCTAAAAAGAAGCTGTCAAATCCTGACAGCTTCTTTTGTGCTAAATACGTATAAATATTTTTCGATTACCGGCTGTTTAAAAATTTTCTCTACAGCTTCTGCATACAGATTGAGCTGCACCGAATAACGGTCAATTAATTCACTGCTATCAGTCACCCAATCCGTCTTATAATCCACTAACACCAACCCATCCGCCTCATCAAACAGTACATCGAGAATCCCTTGAATGAAAATACCTTCTCCCGCCCCTACCATATCATCATAAAATTTCTCAGCAGGAAGAACCAGACTAAAGGGCAATTCTCGCCGTACTTTCGGCGAAGCGCATAAGCGCTGACCAAGACTACTTTGGAAAAAGGCTGCCACGCCTTTAGTATCCACAATTTCAGCATGTTCCGGCAAGATCATTTCCTTCTTCACCATCGCTGTGATTTGCTCTTTGATACCAGACTCAGACAAATTCCCCTGTAAATCCATCTGCTGCATGATGCTATGCATTAATGTGCCTCGTTCTGCACCCGTAAGTCCCACTGACTGCTGAATGAACCTAGGACGCAGAGCAATGGATTTCTTAGCAAAGATTGGCTGGCTGCTGCTTTCTTCCACCTCTGTATCAAAACGCCGTTTGATTTCCGTCACAGACAATTTAGCAGGTTTGCCCACAATATGCTGATAAGCGTACTGCCAACCTAAGGTTTTCTCTACCCAGACAAAATCTTCGCCACCCTCAACAGGCTGCAGAGTACGGATATTTTCTAACAACGTAGTCGTTTCAGACTGCTCTTCACCAGCCTCCAGCAATTGGCTGCGGGAATAAATATCCACCTTCCACGCTGACAGATCGTCAGCGAAAATGCGGCTGGGCTCTTGTTCACACTCCCCATATTCTCGAAGAGGTGCTCCCCCCACATGCCGTGCCACAGCGGGACATAGCCAATCCAAATAATTACCAGCTCCTGCAATCATTGCATCTGGCAGAGTAGGCTGCTGGCGATCGGTATATTGACACCATCCTGCCGTTTTTTTTGCTAGCTTGCTCACAGAACCCACGAGAATCAGTTTTTCTCTCGCCCTTGTTAAGGCTACGTAGAGAATGCGCAGCTCCTCCGCCTTGGTTTCCATGATGAGCTTATGACGAATGCCATGCCTTGCTAAGGTTGGATACCGAAACCGCAGTTCCGGATTGGTCACATAAGGACCCACCCCTAATATTTTGTGACTCAGTACCAGAGCTTTACTATCCTGCAAATTGATATTCTTCCCTAAATCAGCCACAAATACAAGAGGAAATTCCAGCCCTTTACTCTTGTGAATACTCATAATTCGTACCACATCTTCACTTTCTCCCAAAGCTCTGGCAACGGCAAGATCAGAACCTTTGTCCTGCATCCGTTCTACAAAGCGCAAAAAGCGAAATAAACCTCGAAAATTTGTCGATTCATATTGACGAGCCCGATCATATAGCGCCCGCAAATTTGCTTGCCGCAGCATTCCACCCGGCATGCCGCCTACATAATCATAGTACCCAGTATCCCGATAAATTTGCCAGATCAGTTCAGGTACACCCTTGCGCCGAGACAAATTACGCCATTTTTCAAACTGCCTCACAAAGGCTGCCACTTTCTTCTGTGTTTTTTCGTTTATACTCCCCTGCTCTATCTCATAGCTCAAGGCGCTCCACAACTCTTCTCCCGGGCAGCACAAACGAACTTCTGCCAACTCTTCCGTCGTAAAACCTACTAAGGGTGAACGCAGCACCGCCGCCAAGGCAATATCCTGACGTGGATTGTCAATTACACTTAATAACGCTACCATGATTTGTACTTCAATTTCTCTAAAATACCCGGCATCCAGTTCGGCATAAGCTGGTATGCCTGCCTTTCGCAGTACATCCAGCATGACATTCGCCTTGCCCTTTACTGACCGCAGTAAAATAACAATATCTCGCCAAGCGAGATTGCGATATTGTTTTAAACCTTTATCATACACACGATAACTGCCTGTCATATATTCAGCCATCTTCTTCGCAATCAAACGCGCCTCTAGTTCAAAACCACTGAGCTCCGCCTCTTCCATCAGCTCGGCTGCAGGACCATCCGGGGATTCTACGCCCTCACCGTTATCCATTTCCCCTTCAGGAGAAGCCATCGGCTCCTCAGCCTCATCCCGATCTACAATACACAACTCTACAGGTCCTTCTAATAGTTTGCCCTGCTCTTCCAGATAATCAGGACCAGGATTGAGTTTTTCCGCTTCCCCATACTCCAACTCTCCGATACGTGGTGCCATGAGCTGCACAAAGAGGAAATTGACAGCATGCAGCACTCCCGCCCGACTGCGAAAGTTCTGAGACAAATCGATGCGGGCATACTGGCTGCCAGCGGTGGGATAGTGGCGATATTTTTCCATAAACAATTCTGGTTCGGCTAAGCGGAAACGATAAATGCTCTGCTTCACATCACCTACTAAAAATAAATTAGGCTGCTTAGTACTCGCTACCAAACGCAAAATAGTTTCCTGTACCCCGTTGGTATCTTGGTATTCATCAACCATCACTTCTGCAAAACGCTCTTGCAACTCAATTGCGACAGAGGAAGGCTCTATCTCCCCTGGCCGGCTTGTTGGTGCAAGCAATATTTCTAAACAAAAATGCTCCAAATCATTGAAATCCAATACATCTTTGCTGCGCTTCATCTTGGCAAATTCCCGGCCAAACTCAATGACTAACTTGCCTAAGGTCTCTACCACTGGAGCAATGATTCGCATATCTTCCAATAGTTCCTCTGCCGGACGATCAAAAAAGTGCACCTTGCAGTCATTGACTTTATCCTTTACCTTCTGCCTGCCCCGTTGAAAATATTTTTTCAGTGACTCATCCGTTCCCTTGGGCACAGCAGCAATTTTTTCGAACTTACAACCTGCAACCGCATCGGCCAGCCGCTCCCAGGAATGGGCAGCCGCAGACAGTACTTCATCAAGAACGGCCCGATCCGCCATAAAGGTATCTACATAGGCTTCCACGCCACCTGACTTTCCTGCTTCCAGGCAAAGAGCATCCAGCTGCTGCCCCGCCTGTTCCAAATCCAATATGATCTTCTCCCGAATCAACTGAGACCAAGG
Source organism: Pelosinus fermentans JBW45 (assembly GCF_000271665.2). GTDB lineage: Bacteria > Bacillota > Negativicutes > DSM-13327 > DSM-13327 > Pelosinus > Pelosinus baikalensis. The sequence goes on from NZ_CP010978.1 coordinate 5,127,456, forward strand.
TGTTTGATCAACCCTTGTCCCTTCAGGCAAAGCAAAACGCGTAGAAAGATCAGCCAGCCAGTCTTCTGGCCACGGATGACTCTGGGAGAAGTTATATAACCCTAACACCAGTTGATACAAAGAATCATCACTCTGCTCATCCCCGTAGTGTTCGACCAGATCCAAAAACGCCTCATCTCCTTGAGCATATTTGCTCTCGAAGAGGGTTTCTAAGACTTCGGTCTTCATGATCGTCACTTCTGCCTGACCCCCAATGCGAAACTGAGGATCTAAATCTAAGAGATGAAAATTCTGCCGTACAATGTTTTGACAAAAAGCATGGATGGTTGAAATCGCGGAGGAATTTAAGAGTGCCAACTGCCGCTGAATATGCTCGGAACGAGGCTGTTTCTTCAGCGCATCATTCAACGCCGAGCCAATCCTTCCCCGCATTTCAGCGGCTGCCGCATTGGTAAAAGTAACGACTAGTACCTTATCCACATCAATTGGCTGATCTTTATCCAAGATGCGGGAGATAATCCGCTCAACCAATACAGAAGTTTTACCCGATCCAGCGGCTGCCGCTACTAATACGTTTTTATTGCGAGTTTCGATTGCCAATAATTGCTGCTCAGACCAACTCATCGGGTTTCACCTCCTGTCCCTGGATAATTTTCCCCATAATACTACTCTCATCCGGCTTTGCCAGTCTGCGGTACTGATTTTCCGGTAATAAACTGTCAAACTGGCACACTGAACTATACTGACAAAATCCGCATGGCGTTCGTTTGTCTAAGGCATAAGGACTAATTGCAATGTTCCCCTCCATAATTTCCCGTGCCGTATCCACTAATTTCTTCTCTACATGACGGAGTAGCAATTGAAATTCTTCTGGCTCTTTGACATAAGATAAGCAATTGCTATAAAAGGTATCATCCTTTTTCAAGGCGACCTTCAAAAATTCTGAATAGCCGTCAATGCTTTGATCCAATAGCCGTATGACCTGAGAATCTGCTAAGACCCAGCCCGGCATCTTCAACAGGCCATTGATTTTTTTGCATATTTCATCTGCATCCAGTTTTATCTTATCGGATAAGTTCGGATTCTTTAAGAAATAATACAGCACTCCTGCGGGCAGACAATCTTCGTACGCCTTACTCGCTACCAATAGGTAGGTTAATAACTGCAGCCGCAGTCCATAATACACATCCACCAATTTCAGCCAAGCGCCCCCTGACTTATAATCAATGATGAGCATATATTTCTTGCCTTCTAAATCGGCAACATCCAAACGATCAATCTGCCCCACTATTTCCAAGGAAATATCATCTGGCAGCATATAAACGAGAGGCGGCAGCGCATCATCCCCCCGACCAAATGACTTTTCCATTGCCATGGGTTTAAAGGTACTTACTCGGTCAAATTCCACCAGCCGACGCACTGCACGGGTCACCGTCCGTTTCAGTCTGCCCACCAAATGCTTGTGCTGCTCTGAACTTAATAAAATCTCATTTTGCAGCTTTGGGGCCAGTTCTTCTACCACTTGATTAACAATTTCCTTGTATTCTCCTTCGCTCATACTGCCCCAATCCCGCCCGGCCTCTTGCAGGCTGTCGCCAAATCCTTTGAGAGCAGCATGCAAAAACTGTCCCCAGTCAGGAGCCTGCAAGCGAAAAACCGCTCGTTCCTTGAGACTAAGTCCATATTGAGCAAAGTGCTTGAAGGGACAAGCCTGATAGGATTCAAAACGAGTGACGCTGCCCCTAAGCTTATTCTTCTTCGGATATAAACGTCTCGCCAAATTTCCTGGCAGGGATTCTACTTGGTTGTGATGAAACAGTCCTGCTACCGCGCGCTGCACATACCACTCCAGTCCCTGATGCTGTATCGCCCAATTATAAACATCCCACCACACACTAGCAATTGCCTCGCCGCTCTTGTAGCTGCGAAGCACAGCCGCTAAGGAGGAAATACTGCGCTTCCCATGAGCGATATATTGTCGTTCACTTCCCGGTACAGGTTCTACAGGCAAGGAATGAAAGGGTACGGCTGCCAATTCTCGCACCCGTTTGATCAAAAGGGATGGGCTTAGCCCCTTGCCTTCTTCATCTGCCAGAGGATAGCTCAGCCACAAATAGTCTCTCGACCTTGTTAAAGCTGTATAAACCAAAAACCGCTCAGCAAAAGAATCCGATTGAGAACCGGGTGCTAATTCCAGTCCCAGCTGGATCATCTGACCTCGCTCGGCATCCGTTAATAAACCCTCACCGCGACCACGCATGGGCAATACCCCATCGTTTACGCCTGGGATATAAATACTTCGAATGTTTACCAAGCTGGTCTGCTCCATGGGAGAAACAGTAACATAATCAAGTCCAGGAGGTATGAGACTGAGGGTCAATCCTTCCAAGCCTTCACTGAGCATAATTCCATAATCGACTGCCTTCATTTCTTCTGCTCCGCAGATTTCCACCAGTTGTTCCATTAACTGAATGACTTGGTCCCATAACTGACGATGCTCCCGTGCCTGCTCCAGATCCCCGATTTCTTCGGCATGAACCGCCCACACTTCTAGCTTTTCAGGCACCATCAACCCCACTAGAAATTCATATAGGGCCGTCGTCATCGCCAGTACCGTAGTTGCAGCTTTCATCTGCTGCTCAAAGACAATCAAAGGCGCAGAGGCTTTCATCCTAATCTCATTAATGGACTGCAGCTGCTCCTGCTGCACTTCATTCAACTCCTCATCTTCCCCTAATGAAAAACGACGAATAAATGTCCAGGGCTGACCATTGGTCCATTTTGTACCGCGAATCCCAAACTCCAATACGTAGTTTTCCAATTTATCAATATCATCCCGAGACAGATCAAATAAATCCGTCTTAAAACAGCGAAACAGCGGATCATAACTCCACCTTTCCGTGATCACTTCTAAAACAGAACGCAATAATTCTGCTAAGGGATGATGTACCGGCTGACGTTTGCGATCACTGAAAAAAGGTATCTCATAATCAGCCAGCACTGTCTCTACAAGTTCAGCGTAACTATCCCCACTCCGAAGCAAAACTCCAATATCCCGCCAGCGATAGCCTTCCTCTCGGACTAAACGCAGCATATCTCGTGCCATACCCTCGATTTCTACCCGGCGATTGGCAGCCTCTGTTACCACTACGCCTCGCACTTCTCCCGTCCAAACCGTAGAAGGAAAGGTAAATAACTGCTCTTCCATATGCCCAAGAAGTGGAGCACTAAAGCGCTTAGTCTGAACTAATTCCACTTCCTCAACCTCTGCCCCTATTTTCCTTGCCATGTCCAATAGCTTCCGCCGTGTATCCCACTGGCGATGAAACAAGGCCGTCTCACTAGCCTGCTCACCAGACTTGGCATCTGCCAAACACAAGGTAATGGTTACACTGGCAGAATTCTGCAATAGCTGTGCCACCACACCTGCCTCCTGGGGATTAAACCAGGTAAAACCATCAATCCACACCTGGGCCTGATGCAAAATTGCAGACTGAGGAATCTTCTCTGCCAGCAAGGTGAGATAGTCTTCAGGATCCGTATAACGCCCTTGCAAAAATTTCTCAAAACCTTGATATACTAAGGCTAAATCATGAAGTTTATCACCAATCGGCAAATCCGCACACTGTTCTTCCACTTCCGCCAAAGACTCTGGTGATACACCATAAGCTTTAAATTCCTGAATCATACTGACTAAAATATCGGCAAAACTTCGCTGAGCAGCCGCCCGATGAAAGATCTTAAAATCTGCTTGATGATCATGCAGCAATTTATTCAATACGATTCGTTTCCCCAGTTCCGTAATATGAGGACGAACCGCACCACCCGTTTCCATTAAAACCCGATGTGCTAAACGGCGAAAACCAAAGACATAGGCCCTCGTAAAGCCAGCAATGTCAGGATTGGATGCCAGCTCATGCTCCACCTGAAAGGTAGCATGCTCCGGCAAGATCATGATCATAGACCGTCCCTCTGGTGATGCCGCCAGCATCTGACCCATTTCCTCTAAACAATACTGGGTCTTACCAGCCCCAGCCCTTCCTATCATTAAACGAAGCTTCACCTTATGTTTCACCTCTTACCTTGTATCTTGCTATTAGCAGTAACATTCGGTATGAGGGGGGAAAAGTCCTACACGATAGGATTGGATTGCACAGGGAAAGTATTCATGGAAAGAAGAATTTCTTGAATCCCCTTCAAAAAGTTACACCTCTTGCAGTTACTATAAAGAAAATAAGAGAGCTAATGCCCTTTATAAAGCTAACTCTCCTGTTTTTAGGACTTAACTTGGCTGGTTCATTCAAATGCAAACTATAAAATACATTCGCGATGTAAAACTAGAAAAGAAGCGGGAAAAATCGTAAACGATTTTCTCCGCTTCTTTTTCTGTCTATTAAAACCTATAAACCCCAATACTATTTATTAGGTAGTGCAGGAACCTTGTTATTACCATGGATCTAAGTAACACTTAATGACAACAGGCTGATGTTGGTTTAAGATATCCTTTTTAGAATAATTTCGTATAATTTCGTTTACTAGAAACTATACGCCTAATTTCTACGATGCTACCAATCACAACATAAAACACTAGATAATCATTAACAACAAGCATTTTATATCCTTTATTGGCTAGCCGTCGGTTTTTAAGATTGACTCCCATATCCGGGAAGTCCTCTAAATGAAGAACAGCGGTATCAATCTCATTCAATAGATTTGCCGCTGCTCTGGAATCATCTGCAGCAATATAAGTGAAAATCTCATCTAGATCATCATAAGCCAGTGGCAAATATTCTACTCTATATTTACCCATTAAGCCGCGCTCTTAACCTTTCCATAACTTCACGGTGTGGTATTCGCTTGGCTCCCGCTGCGCTTTGGACTTCGGCTTCGTCTAGTTTATCATATAGCTCCATAAGTGCTTGTTGTTCTTCATATAGTCTTTGGCTCATAATTACCAGATGCCCGTTGCCATTCTTGGTAATGAAAACTGGCTTTTGTTCTTTGATACAAATTTCTTCAATCTCAGGAGTCTTATTCCGTAAATCAGAAACCGGACGAATAACAGGCATTATACTCACCTCGTATTTTTATTATGATATTATTATATCATAATTATGATATAATAATATCATTTTCTTGCTAGGTTGTATAGAATGCTGTATACAACTATATTCTTGAGTAACGATTACCTGCATAAAGTTTTGCAGCGTCAACATGACACTACTTGGCTGGTTCATTCAAATGCAAACTATAAAATACATTCCGCAGGGCATACCATCGAGTACCCCTTGCAAATATTCGTGAGTACTAGCATAGTTTTGCTCTTGGAATACTGCCGTTTCATACTGCTCTAACAGTTCTTCATCAAATAAACTAAGCGGTTCACGGAACCTCTTAATCTCTGCTGCCATCTTTTGATATTCCTCTGTTTTATGATACTGACGAAAAGCTCTATTGCGTCGGTCATCAATAAAACCATCTAACTCGTTTACTAGATTGCTCACAAATGGATCTTCAATAGATTTGTGCAAGAATCTCATTACAATCCCCTCCATTATTTGTTGTGTACGATTTACAGGTAAATCATACACAACAAATATCCTCCCGTCAATCATAAACAACACTATTTCATCACTATCTTTATATATTTTGTGTCCTGTATGGTTTACACTTTATACATGAGGTGATTCTAATGAGCTCCAATAAGTTGGGCAATTATATAAAAAATATACGTGGCAATATGTCACTTCGTGATTTTGCTAAATTGTGCGGAATAAGCCACACTCACATAGATAGTATAGAAAAAGGTGTTGACCCTCGAACTAATAAAACAGTGCGTCCTACAGTTGAGACTCTCAATAAAATTTCTCTTGGAGCTGGAATAAGCATAAAAAAACTAGTTGACCTATCTATGGATATTACTAGCGATGAAATTCCCCTAATCCAATCCAAAGAAGCAAAATGCAAAGATTTAATTGAATTCCTCAAACAGCCAGAAGTACTATTGGATGGCAAATTACTTACAGAGGAAGATAAAGCCAAAATCAAAGCGTCACTAAAAATTATATTCCACGATGTAAAACAAGAAAAGAAGCGGGAGAAATCGTAAAATGATTTTCTTCGCTTCTTTTTCCGTCAAGTAGTTTATACATGCGACCTACTCATTCGTAATGAGTAGGTCGCATGTTCGAATCTGATATCCTTACTTATGTAATCAAAGGTTCTGAGAATTACTCAGAAGCAGGAAATTTAAAATTGTAGAAATACAGGACCCAAAAGGGTAGAATGAAGACATATGTTAATATATTATTTATGTAAAATAAAATTAAAGTTATCACTACCATCTTTTAATTGAATTTTTCCGCGGTATGTTTTGTATTTTTCTTTACCTATCGTTACCCAGTATACTTTGTTTGTTACTGGCAAATAAATTGAATAATTACCTCGATTGTTAGTCTTTGCAACTTGTATACTATTTAAGCCTCCTTCCAGTTCGAACACTATTTTTGCTCCATCAATTGGTCTCAAATTTAAATCTGTTATTTTCCCAGAAATAAGGTACTTTGCAGTTGCCGCCGCAGTGTTAAAATGAAACAGGTTTACGAAAAGAAAAGAACCGAGAATTAGTAGGAAAATCCTTCTGTTTTTCAAAACAAGCACTCCTCATCGATAATATTTTTGACACAAGTAAACAATATATTACTATAAACTTGTGACGAGAATATGACAAAAAACTCTCTTCTCCTTGTAAGGTCACGCTGACGATTCAACAGCTTCTTTCCTCTGAGAATTTCAAAGTTCAGAAAAGACATCTGATGCCTATTTTTAAGGGGATTTCTTTATAATGACAGACAGATAAAAGGACATATTTGAAAAAGAAGCGGAAAAAATCCTAAACGATTTTCTCCGCTTCTTTTTCCATTAAATCATTCATCCCCATAATCTTTCTTACTCAAGAATCAAAATATCATAGACACTTCACCTTAGATTTTCTTTGTGTCGTTGATTTTCAAGTTTCTGACGTTCATGCCACTCCCGTTCACTCTCATTTGGACGTCGCTTCATTTCACGCTCATGTCTTTCATTTTCAATCTGTTTTCGATCATCTTGCTGCTGCACAGAGGATCGTTCAGTATGTAGCGGTGAAGCTTCTATTAACGATGCGCCAAATCCGACTTGCATCATACCTGCCATTGACAATATAGCTATTTTTTTAACCATGCTTTTCATGAGAAATCACTCCTATCTGGTATTTATTGCTTTATTGTAATCCATTGATGTAACAACAATGTTACAGATTAGTCACTTTTTACCTAACTCTATAAGAACCTGGCCTTCCATTTGTTCAAATTTAGTATAAAACAGAAGTGGAATAATGGCCAACAGAAATACACTTGCTGGAAACCAGATAAATGCAAATTTAATGCCTGTCAAACTAGAAATCGTCTGAACCTGATTTGGAATATAGCCATATAAATCCATAATCCACGCAGGGATAGCAGCACCGATGCCACTGCCTGCTTTAATACAGAATGTACTGCCGATTGCTGTAAGAAATCCGGCAGAACGAATTCCCGTTTTCCATTCGCCAAAGTCAACTGCCGATCCTAGCATTGCAAAAGGCATTGCACAAGCAATTCCACCGCCCATATTAGATAAAATCCAGCCAATAATTACGCCCGTAAGATTACTGCCAGAAAGGAACATAATCATCTGACCGATAATAGCTGCTGCCAATCCCATAATCCACGTATTCCGCTTACTTACCACTTTGCAGATAAAGGGAATTGCAACCATTGCAATAATTTGCAAAGAGGCAATACTGTTTACAAAAGCAACCATGTCTTTTTGTCCCATATTATAGGTAAAATAATAAATTACCGATGAAGTTCTTCCCATCATTGCAATCCAAAAAAGCAAATTACTGGCTGTCATAATCACCCATGGCCAATTGCCTTTGATCGCAAGAAAACTGTTTTTCAAGGGAATTTTTTCTTCCTGTTTTACTGTATATTTTTCTCTTACATTCTGAAATGCATAGAATGCCATCAATACAAAAACAACACCAAAGATGATTGAAGTAAAGAAAAATCCCTGTTTATCGTCGCCCTTACCTAAAAAAGCAACCAGAGGAAGTGCGGCTACATTCATCAGAAAAAATCCCACCTGCCCGCCAACCATACGAAACGAATTCAACACAAGACGTTCTTTTGGCTGAGGCGTAAGCGATGGCAAAATTGCTGTGATTGGCGTATTGAATCCAGTAAATATAATATTAGCAACGAAATAAGTAACTCCCACATAGACAATTTTCATTGTCGGACTTACATCTGGTACATAAAACATCAAAACACTGAAAACAGCAAACGGCATTGCCAACCAAAGAAACCAGGGTCGGCATTTCCCGTATTTTGAATGCGTCTTATCAATGATAATTCCCCAAACTGGAGCATCTATGCCATCAATAATCCTTGCAAGAAGCAGAATCATTCCGGCGGTTACGATTGAAATGCCTGCTACATCAGTATAAAAGTAGAGAATATAGGATGTTGCAAAACAATACAGCAGATTTCCTGCAGCATCCAGCATTCCATAACTGACGCGCTGTTTTAGCGGTAATGTATCAGGTTCCACTCTTTTCGTATTCAGCAAATTTGGTTGTATATCATTAAGCTTAGAATCCATAATTCATTTCTCCCATCCATTCAATTTTTCAGAAAGAATTTTTGTTTATTATAGAATGCCAATAAAAATGCTTCATATAAAAACAGATGAATTTATGCAGTCTCTAAGATAAAGTTGATCGTCAGTATTTAACCCACACGGTCATTTCTCCAGGTGTACGATTGCTCCATGCATAATAGGGAATCCATTTTAACTTTTTTATTTGCCATACAGGCTCGCGATACGATTGATATATTGTATTTTCTTTCCATGATTTTTCGTCTAACATTTTCCCACTAGAGATAATGCTAACAACACCACCCAATAAATCCGGTTCAAATTGAACGTGAAAATTTTGCGTATCGCAAAGGTATATTCGATGCAAATTCGGACCATTATCCGCTTCTTCAAGACAATATACAATAGGTCCTCTCATCATTGCTACCTTGCCAAGGTCTTCTCTTACCCTCGGATTCGCCTGCATAACTTCTATCGGCATAGCAAAATGCAGATGAATGACATCTCCATTTTTCCATTCTCGCTGCAAATATGCATAGCCATTGACAATTGGCGCATTCGTTTTTTCTCCGTTAACGTTAACTTCATACGCTTTACACCAACCTGGAATCCTCAACGCATACGTAAACTCTTTGCTTTCTGCTAACGAAACTGTAATCTCTACATCTTCATCCCATGGGTAATTGGTCGCTACTGTAAAATTAACTTCTTGGCTATCAAATGTATGGGTCAATTCACCACCGATATAGAGGTGCAGCCATAACGTATTGCTTTTCGCCGAATACGAATAAATGTAACTTCCAAGAGATGCAAACAATCGTGCGATATTCGGTGGACAACATGCACAACCAAACCATTTTTGCCGCTCAACTTCTACATGATGGTGCAATTGATCTTTCTTAGATGCTTCTGGTACAACCTCAAGGGGATTTACATAAAAAAAGCTCTTACCATCCATGGACATACCGCTCAGAATTCCATTAAATAACTCTTTTTCAATGACATCCGCATACTCCCCTTCAGGAGAAATTTCGAGCATCCTGCGGGCAAAGAAAACAGCACCAATCGAAGCGCAGGTTTCACCGTAAACGGTATCGTTTGGTAAATCATAATCATAGGTAAACGATTCACCATAAGCTGAAGCACCAATACTTCCAGTAATATACATCTGACGCTGAGTCATATTGTTCCAGATACGTTTGCAGGCTGCATACAATTCTTCGTCTTTGGTTAATCGTGCTACGTCCGCCATGCCGGAATACAAATACGTCGCTCTCACTGCGTGACCTTCTGCCACCTGTTGACTGCGTACTGGCTGATCTGCCTGGTAATACTTATACTGAAAGTAGCTGTCTTTCCACGGAAAGTCATTGCCATAACGTTTTGTTTCTTCTTGAAAATATAAAGGCTGCTGACCTCTTTCATCGATAAAATATTTTGCTAATTTCAAATGCTTTTCATCCTTTGTGATCTGATAGAGTTTCACCAGCGCCAATTCAATCACTTCATGTCCAGGGTAACCATGCTTTTTCCCTTGTTCAGGACCTAAAATCGTATCTACATAATCGACATATCGGATTGCAGCCTTTAATAATTTATCCTTACCGGTTGCCTGATAGTAAGAAATTGCACCTTCAATCATATGACCCAGGCAATACAATTCGTGATTATCCTGTAAATTGGTCCATCGCTTATCGAGACCATTTAAAATGTAATATGTATTCAGATAACCATCTGCTTGCTGTGCAGCACAAACGATATCAATTGCTGCATCCGCCACCTTTTCTAAGGCCGAATCCTTATGCCACACCAAACAATACCCTACAGCTTCTATCCATTTGGCAAAATCACTATCCTGAAAAACACGCCCTGCAAACTTTCCTTCTTCCAAACCTGCAGCAATTTTAAAATTCTTCATACAATGACTTGGTTCGGCACCTTCTATTTGATCATTCAATGCATCCCACTGATAGGGAATCACTTGCGTTCGAATTAGTTCCATTAACGTTTGCCAAAATTGATCCTTAATTTTCACTTCGGTAATTGAGACAGGTTTTGAAAATTGCTTATCATCCATAGAAATTCTCCTCTTTACTATATTTGCATTTTGCGCGCAATTTATTAAGGTGTCTAAAACAATATAAACACCTTCGAAATTACAAATTTATTCATAATTTTCAGCTTTCTATTAATAAAAGGAATCCTTATAGAAAAACAATATATTGTGTTTGCTATACCCATAGTATAATATGGGTATAACTGTCATACAACCAGCATTATATTAGAATAGGTGGTGAAATCCTATATGATGTATTGTATTGCAAAAAACAAATATCCCTTGAAATATTTTTCTTGCGGAAAGCTGATCAGCGATGAGCCTTTTTTGCATTTACGAAGAAACCTTGACACCTTTGTTCTTCTGGTCGGCTCTAAAGGTACCTTATATATCGCCCAAGATGATCAGCCTTATGAATTAAAACCAAACCAGTTTATGCTGCTATTTCCTGGGCACGAGCACTATGGCTACCGTGAATCAGAGCCCGGACTTCACTATTACTGGTGCCATTTTCAAACATGTCATAACCAGTACAAATTTCTGACAGAACAGCAAATGAACCAATATCTGCATATTGAAAAAAACACTGTCGCCGATAGCATTCTTAAAACGTATTACATCCTGCCTCAATTCGGAGAAATTCTGATTAAAAATCGCATTGACCTGATTTTTAATCAACTATTGGATTTATCCAACCGCAATTACTATTCTAAAACCATCGTCACCAACTATACACTGAGTTTGCTGCTTATGGAGCTTTCACAAAACTTCATCGATACTTCTACCCCCAAAATACAGGACATTTCAAACAGCAATTACAAAATCGCAGAAATAGCTGAATGGATTAGAGTCAATTACAATACGGACCTTTCCGTAAAAAAAATTGCTGATAAATTTGGTTATAATCCCGATTATCTTTCCTTAGTTTTCAAAAAGTTCACTGGTTATCCACTGCTTAAATATTTGAATCGATTAAAAATCTCTGAGGCAAAACAACTACTGCTTAATTCTTCGGCAAACATTAAAGAAATTGCAAATGCCACTGGGTTTATTGATGAGAAAAACTTCATGAAGCTCTTTAAAAAAATGGAATCTTTAACACCAACCCAATATCGAAACACCTTCTTTTGTAAGCACTTCAATAAAAACTAATTTTAAAGATATAACATCAGAGGATCTTGCTTGTAGATATAAATTTGTACAAAAAGAAAAAGCCGAACGCAGCGTTCAACTTAAGTTATCTTAGATATTTCTGTTATAAAATTCTTTCCGAATAAATTCAGCACATTTATTCAGTATAGTTTCAAGTTGTTTATCAATCTCAGAGGTATCTTTATTTTCTTTTTTTAAGCTATCAATCTCCTGACTTAACTCTGAGATGGTATTACATATTTTATCATATTCTATTTTCTTTTGAACTGATAGTTTATAACTCACATAACCATTCCTTTTTAAAAATTACTCAGTATTCCACATTATACCATATCTTTCTTTGTGTTAGAAATATTTATTCCATTTTAAAGAAGTGCAAAAATTTGCATTGCTCTCTATAATTAATAGTACTAATTATTGGGAGTGTAACCTTGTGCGAAAAAAAGATACCGATAAATTTTTTTCAGTATATAGAGAAATTGGTAGAAAGATTGCATTTTATCGTAATCTTCGTGGTTTGAGTCAGGAGGAACTTGCAGCAAAAATTGAAGTTAGCACAAGTCATCTTTCTAAAATAGAGGCTCTAAATACAAATATAAGCTTTTCACTTGATATGCTTTTGTTGATCGCCGAAGGTTTAGACGTGGATATCGCAGCATTCTTTAATACAACAGAAGTACAAAATCCTTATATGAGAAAATAACAAGTAGCACCGGATTATCGGTGCTACTTGTTTATGATTATATGATAAATATGCAAAATATTTTTATTCAAGTGCGAGGACTAAAAGTTAAGTTAGAGTTGCAGGATCTATATAAACTCCTATAGAAACTCCATACAATACAATCGCTGTTAAAGCAAGCAAGAATAAGATATATCCACCAATTATGACTTTCTTATCAAAGCTCTCGTTGGGATCTTCTTTCCTTGTTGTTTCACAATATCCGTCGTGACAACAGGTATTAGCCATTATAATCACTCCTTTCGAACTGAATTAGTAGCTTTAATGTAAATATATAACAATCAATAATCATTGTCAATTAGAAAGTTTATTCCGTTAAAAGGCACAATTTTGATAATTGTAAAAATTTATACCCTACTTTAATCCTTCCGATTCTTATTCTCTTCGTCCAGTGGTTTCATTGCGGGTTGCATCGTTGGCATTAAGGAGTTGCTAGAATATCCGAACTCATGTTTTTGTTCTATTTTCAAAACAGTAAGAAGGATCGCCCGCATAACGATTGCGACGATTGTCATAATAAAAAAAGTGTAGTAATACTGCCAATTGTACAGCCGAAGAATATCAAATTTTACTAGCACTGGAAGAAGGAGAAAAGAGTAACCCGCTTCAACGATAACGGTCCAGAGGAAGAATTTTTTCCATGACCGACAATATTGGTATACTAACATAAATCCTAATGGCACAATCGTTAAATCGTTCAAAAATAATGCTTGACCAAAAGGTAATGGTTTTACACTGTAGCTCCAAAGAGCAGCAGAGGATCCAGCATCATCCATAATTAACCTGAAAACCGCTATAAACGAGCCGAACAAGAGTATTTGCGTTAAATAACGTTTATTCACATACTTCCACCAAATTGCATATGCGATTGCGATACTGCCAATGATAAACCACCACCGAACCGTAAAGAGATTTATATACCAATCTGTGAGTTGGTATCCCCACAATTCAAATGTAGAGTTATGAATCATGTCAATAATATCCATGGAAGTCTCCTCCCTTTTTTCGCATCAGCCTTAGATTACCCTGCGGTTGAATAATCTATGCGTGGACTAGATCGTTACGTGGATATTATGAATTTTACTAATGAACTATTCGACTTATTCCTTTACGATTTTTCTTGTACCAAATAGGTAGATGAAAGTCGTTTTTTTTCTAAATTGGGATATACAATTCCCAGGAGAATAAATAGAATGCCGATCCATTGTGAAGAGTGCACAGTTTCACGGAGAACCAGCGTAGACATGAGTACAGCCATTGGCAGTTCCGAAGCACTCAAGATATTACCTAAACTGCGCACTTTGGGCATACCAATATTGAACAATATTGGTGGAATCACTGACCCAAAGAGTCCTGTAAAAATTCCATAGCTAATAAGCCCCTTTGCCAGTACTCCATTAAAGAGAAATGCCGGGGGCATCAGTACAAAAACAACTATGGTCGCTCCACTCGTCATAATTGCACTTTTATAGATCGGGTGGACAGGAATGCTGCTAAGTCCACTCACATAAATAAAAGTAGCAAAGGATAGTGCAGCAGATAGTCCCCATAGTATTCCAATCCAGGAAAAAGAAATGCCGCTTTTAAGAACGCCAGAAGCAAGGACCGAACCAAAAAGTATAATCCCAATCGCAATAATATTTTTTCGGCTCGGAATATTATTATCAAGTACATACCGTAAACCAAGGCTTATCCAGATAAATTGCAAAAGTAGAATGATTGCCAATGAAGCATTAATATATCCAAGGGATTGATTATAAAAAATACCCGTTAACCCCATTGGCATCCCACTGATAAGAAGAAGCATCCATTGTTTCGCTGATAGTTTTATCTTAGGAACAAAGGCGGCCACCATCCATAACATAACTGCTCCACAAAAATATTGACTGCCAGTTACCTCACTGACTATGAAACTCTCTCTGTATGCAAGCTTCACAAAGGTTGAAACAACGCCATATGAACATCCACCAAGAAAAACTAGAATCGAATATTTCCAAAGTCCCATCATCCAAAATCCTCCTGTTGCATAAAATAAAAACGCCACCCATCCCTTAATAAAGAGATGAGTGGCGAAATGAAAATTTAGATTTTCAGAAAGTCCACCTACCGCATGGTTGTTTATGCAGTTTTGCGACTATGTTATTTTTAATAATTATAGTCCCACATATAGGAACTGTCAAGAACTAGACGTTTTCAGGGTCTACCCTAGTATTTGTGATTAGGTCTGTAGCTAATAATAGCATGTGTTATATCATTGAACATAAAGTGATTTTAAACGCACTATTTTCTATGAATATTATACTATAGATCTGCTGAAAATTTAAAACTGTAAAATTTTGGAATTGTTTGATATAATTGTTTATAGATTACGTGAGAGAAGGTGGATTAATGAAAATTGTAGTTATTAATGGAAGTCATAGAGGAAAAGATGGCAATACCAATATAATAGTTACCGCCCTTTTAAAAGGAGCGCAAGAAGCAGGGGCGGAAACAGCAAATATTTTTTTGGCGGAAAAGGAAATTAAATTTTGCAAGGCTTGTAAGGCCTGTTGGTTCAATAGTCCAGGAAAGTGCGTGATTAAAGATGATATGGCTGAGATAATAGCTCTTATGGAAGGCGCAGATATTCGTGTATTAGCTACACCGCTCTATTTTGACAATATCTCAAGTATGTTAAAAGTCTTTATGGACCGAATGATAGTGACAGCCAGTCCTTATTGGGGAACGGATAAAGATGGGGAATGCCGACATTTAACAACCAGTTTACCTCCGAAACTTATAATGATAGCCAACTGCGGCTATCCCGAAAGATCCCACTTTCAAGTGATCTCTCACTGGATTAGAAGACATGCGCGCAATATAAATACTGAGATAATCGGTGAAATATATGCTTCACAGGGTGCTCTTCTGAGTACCAGCGAAGCTGCGGTGAGGCCTATTATTTCTAGCTATCTGAAAGTACTAGAAACTGCAGGTAAAGAAATTGCTACCGACATGAAGTTGACAGAGGAAACTGCGAAATTGTTGGAAAAAAACTTTATTCCCAATGAAATTTACATCCAAGAAGTTAAGCGATATGTTGATGCTATATTGAAAAAATAGTTTTATTAATTTATACATCATCCTCCCGCTTTCAGGTCGACAAGAGTCATACTCTTCTTTGTTATTCCCCGGATCTGCTTCGCACTTATTTGATTCAACGCCTTTTTTCCCTTGTCTTTTAAGGATTTCTTAGCCCGCATTGCAACGATAGAATTCTTATTGAAATATTCATGAACCTAATAACAATCAAGTCGAGGAGGTTACACATGGAAATCATTGATCTTTCACAACTGATCCATGCTGAAATGCCAGTATTTCCAGGTGCCCCGCAGCCACAATTTCAACAAGTAGCCCGAGTGGAAACTAACGGATTTCGAGTGGCCAATGCAACAATGAATTATCACGTAGGGACTCATATTGATGCTCCTGCTCATATGATAGCAAGTGGAAAAACACTAGATGCATTTTCCGTTCACCACTTTACCGGCCAAGCGGCAATTGCTGAATTTGCCGAGTTGTCATCTGAAACGATTACTTTGGAAGCTATCCAAAAGTATGAGCCGATCCTTCACCAGATCGAATATTTACTTCTCAAAACTGGGTGGAGTAAATACTGGGGGAGTGAGCAGTACTTCAAAAACTATCCTACTCTTACCCCTGAAGCCGCCAAATGGCTGACTAGTTTCCCACTGAAAGGAATTGGATTGGATGCGATTTCGATTGATCCAATCACCAGTACCGATTTTGAGATTCACCGAATTCTACTGGATAAAGAGATATTGATCGTGGAAAATTTAAGCAATTTAAATGCAATTGATGCAGATTTCTTTGAGTTCTTTAGCATGCCGCTTTGGATCAAACATGCCGATGGTTCACCAGTCAGAGCAATAGCTATGATTCGGTAATTCATATATATATATTCATCTCTCTATTTCGTTAGCCCGCTGCCTGCCTTTGTGCCTGTCACATGGTATAATAGGAAAATACCGAAGCGTGACCGCCAGAGATATGACGATGCTTCTAGGTATATGGAGCTTGTGCATAGCAGGCCCAATAACAAAATCAGTGCATCCATAAGAATTTCTTTAAAATATACAAAAAAGCGTGACAGCTTCGATACATGCCACGCTTTTCTTAATTTAAACAAAAGATATCGCTAGTCTATACATTCCTAGTAGGAGTATAAACTAGCGATAGTAGTGTGTAGTGTTAAGGTCTCTGGAGAAAGTGAACCATATTTCTTTACTAAAAGCTACGCTTTTACATCAACGATATTGTTTGCTTTTGCAGTTTCTGGCTTATTAGCTTCAATCTTTTTAGATACTAGATTCTTTTTTTGCAGATTCGTGTAGTATAGGCTATTAATGTTTGTATTGATTGCTGGTATTGCCATTATATTCTCCTCCTTTCCTTTTTATTAATTTTATTGGGGGAACAATTACTGTATCGTCTCCTCAAATTTGAAATACATTTAAATTTCTCTTTGATATTCCTTTATTCCAAAAAATTAAACTTTTATCAGTTTTATCCCAGTTAGTTTATTTATTTTTAAACGGTATTAAAATTCTTCCCCTTAAGGCATATCATTTGATCAAAGCAGGTGGTTTTGCGTTTGGGACAAAGTTCCTGTCCTCTTGTCCCCCTTCCAAAAGAAGATCGCACCAAACAATTTTTATCCCGTTATATTTCATTAATTGAATATAATATCTAATGGATTCGCTGGCGTAAATACCAATCACCCAGGTTTTTCATAAAGCCTGGGTGATTCTTGTTGCCCATATATCTTACTGTAGCTGAGGAATCGGATATTGCCTAATTGTTTCCATCATGATATTCTGGTTAAAAAGGATGTGTAGAAATGATTAAGAAATCATGGACGACCCTTATCGTCGTCAGTTTATGTATGCTTATTTTTAATGCCTCTCCCGTCAATGCGGCTCCTGCTGACGTCATCCAAGAAGAATCAGCTCCTCCTCAAAGCCAAGAGCAGCTTGCAGAGATTTTTACAACTTTTTCAGAAATCAACACCGCCCTTGAAAAGGATATAAAAGAGTACCAAGGGTTCATTGACGATTATAGCAATGATCGCGTAACTCCAAGTGAGATGAATACGAATTTGTCGAAGTTGAATGAATCAATAAAGAACACCCGCAGTAAAACATATTCCTTGAACGTTACTGGCAAATATGAAGATGATAAAATACAGCTGCTTCGAACTTGTGATATGCTCCATCAATCCCTGAAAGATATGAAAATAGCAGTAAGTCTTCGAAATACAGGCTACTTCTCAAAATCAAAGCAAGAGTTGCAGGATGCTGTACAATTCAAAGCTTTAACCTGGAAGCACATACATGAAGATCTCCATAGTGATGGCTACATTCCTGCCAATTAGCAAAAGAGAAGCTGTCTGCCTAATATAAAGGCCGATGACTTCTCTTTTTACTAAGAAAAATAAAAATATGTACTATTTCTTCGTGACCTTCGCGGTTCATTATTATTTTTATATAACTTTTTAACCTTTTTTATAAAAATTTTAAGAATCCTTTAAAGCAGGTTTATACTCTTTTCTTATAATAACCTCATAACAAATTCAAGGAGGTTATTATCATGAACAAGATTCGCGTTTTATACGATGTTATGAACACAATGAAAGCCAAAGAGGAGGTAAAGGGTGTATTGCAAGTACAAGTAGAAAAAGACCAAGCAACGATCCTTTCTCTCCAAAATGAATTCGAAAAAAATTTATTAACAGGGAAAATGAAAACAAAAGTGACTGCGTCGCTGGATTATGAGGGAAGGATTCAAGGGCATCACACAGAAGATGCAGCTCCTTGCCCGCCGGAAAGAACGCACCATGATTGTTTGCATCACATGCATCACTTCTCTTCACACCGTCGCAGAGGGTTGAATGAGATATTCTCTAAATGGACTTTCGCTTTGAGTCTTTTAAACGCTTTACAATTTGAGGAACGAGCAGGGAAAATCACAATGATATCACTAAGTGCCAATGATCTTCCGGAAGATATAAAAAAACTGTTTTCCGAAAGAATCAATCATGCAGGCAGACGCCATGATCGAGGGCACGAACTCATAAAGGTGATTTCCTCCATAGATCATCTTGACATAAAGCTTAGCATATTCATCAATCCGAATTATGAAGTCGAAAAAGTCGTAGTTACAGCTGGCGGCAGTCAACTGGATGCACAAGATCATCAACATGATTTGAAGGCAAATGCCCAATTAATCCTTATACGGGAAGATGAAAACGATGCATCTTAAGCAATATTATATCCATCCCGATCGTTGTACGCGTTGCCATCGTTGTCTTGCGGTTTGTCCGGCAGACGCTATTGAGCTGACGGAAACAGGCAAAGCGCAAATCCGAAATTTAAAGTGTATACGTTGCAAAGCCTGTAAAAAAGTATGCCACCAAGGTGCCATATCATATCGTGTTCGATTGCAGTTTTAAGTCGAGGGATTTATTCTAAGAAAGAGAAGGTGTGGGATCATTTTGCACCTTCCCTTTCTTTAGAATATAATAGTGGTAGCAACAGGCCTCGAAAAAAGCGAAAGGTGATATTGATGCACAGACATGACGACCAAAAATATTCCCATAACAATTTGAATAAAAAAGACAAAGGCGACTTCCCTGCAACCTTTAGGCAATTTCATCATCATCACAGGCACCATCATGAACGTTTTCTGCAGCACTATACCTATTTTCGCTATCTTCGCCCACTAGGCATTGCATTTACCTTTGTTATTCTCTACTTAGCATTTTACTGGGGGGGTAACAAGGAGATTGGCATCCTTTTTGCCACGCTGCTTGCAGTGAAAGAAATAATCCATTTTTTCTTTATGTGGCGCTTAGAAAAGAATATATTTAAGCCCATGATTAACTTAAAACAGGGTCTGGATGAAGTCACCAAGGGAAATTATACGATTAAAGTAAAAAATGAACTGTCCAGTGATCTTGGCATCGTAATTGATGCTTTTAATGAAATGACGGAAAAATTATATGAAAATGAAAAGATCCAAATGGAGTATGAAGAAAACCGCAAGGCATTAATCGCCAATATCTCCCATGATCTCAAAACACCAATAACCGCCATTCAAGGCTATGTGGAAGCACTTATGGATTCTTCCATTACGTCGAAAGAAAACCAAACTAAATATTTAAGAACCATTCATCATAATGCAATTTACGTTAATAAACTAATTGATGATTTATTCATGTTCGCAAAATTAGATATGCAAAAACTAGAGTTTCAATATCAATGTACAAAGATTCAATCATTTATGGATGATTTGATTGCAGAATATCGTTTTGATTTTAGCGAGCGGAATATTCAGTTTTACTATGATGTGCTGCTAGAGGAAGATATCCAAGTTGATTTGGATGGAAAACGCTTTCACCAAGCCATTAATAATATTTTGAACAATGCCATTCAATATGGTCCTACAGTGGGTTTATCGATAGAAGTAATCATCTATCAGCAAAAAGACACTGTCTGTATTGACATCAAAGATAATGGACCTGGTATTCCCACAGAAAAGCTCCCCTTTGTCTTTGACCGATTTTATCGCATCCATACGGAACGCCCAAAAGAAACAGCAGGTACCGGGCTGGGCCTAGCCATTACCAAAGAGCTTATCGAAGCACACGATGGAAAAATTTTACTTTCCAGCAACCTAAATCAAGGAAGCTGTTTTTCGATTCAGCTTCCCATTTGCCAGAAAAATGACGGGGAGATTGCACAATGAAACGCATTTTGATTATTGAAGACGATCTGGATATCGCAGAACTGGAACGGGATTATCTGCAACTAAACGGCTATAAAGCAGAAATTGTTCAGGATGGAATGCTGGGATTAAAAAAGGCAGCTTCATCCGTATATGACGCAGTTGTCGTGGATTTGATGCTCCCTAATAAAGACGGCTTTGAAATCATCAAAGAGATTCGAAAAAATCAGGAAATCCCCGTGATTGTCGTATCTGCCAAAGTAGACGATATTGATAAAATCAGAGGGCTGGATGTTGGTGCAGATGATTACTTAACAAAGCCATTCAGTCCCGCAGAACTGGTAGCAAGAATAAAGGCTCACCTCAAGCGTTACGAGAGACTAAAAGGATCCTCTCTCTCTCTTGAAGTGATACAGCATAAAGGCTTGGAAATTAATACTGCATCTCACAAAGTTTTTGTATATGGTAAGGAAGCGCAATTGACGACAAAGGAATATGAGCTTTTACTTTTTTTAGCTT
Source organism: Pelosinus fermentans JBW45 (assembly GCF_000271665.2). GTDB lineage: Bacteria > Bacillota > Negativicutes > DSM-13327 > DSM-13327 > Pelosinus > Pelosinus baikalensis. The sequence goes on from NZ_CP010978.1 coordinate 5,148,392, forward strand.
CTAATCCGAATATTGTTTTTAGTAAAGAGCATATTTTTGACACCATCTGGGATAATGAAAGCTTTGGTGAGGTAGCCACTGTAGCAGTCCATATCCAAAAAATCCGCAAAAAGATTGAAAAAGACTCAACCAATCCTGAATTCATTGAAACCCTGTGGGGTACAGGATATCGCTTTAATTCAATTTAAACACGGTTATAAAAAAACAGAAGCCATTTCCACTAAACGGAAAATGGCTTCTATTCTCATGCACCGATAAAAATCTGTTTTTCGTGGGATTGCATAGAGGGGTTGGCTGCGATTGCTGCGTTCATGGTATCAAGAATAATGTCAGCGATATTCTGGGAACCATTTATAGCTGATACATCCTTGTATGTTAGATTACCGTAAGAAGCCGAGTTAGCAATTTGGTTAATTCTTTTGCATGCCTCCTTTGGAGTCGGGCAGTGATAGCCTAATTGGTTTTTGGTAATAAAGTCAATATTGCCAGTCTCTTGAATGCCGACTGCTTCCGTAACAATCAACGTTTTCTTCATCGTCACGCCTTCCATAAGAGTACCAGGACCAGCCTTGGAAACAATTACATCACTTGCTGCCATCAGTTTTTCCATGTTATCAACAAAACCATAGACATGCAGTCCATCGAAAGGGGAGTTTGACTTCTTAAGTTCATTATATAACTCTTTGTTATTTCCTGTTATAGCCAAAATTTGTTTGTCAGGACACTGCGCTTTTAGTGTATGTACCCAATCACGCATATTTCCTGCCCCCACTCCACCACCTGTAAGAAGAACTGTAAATGCATCATTCTTTATCCCAAGTTCACCACAAGCTTGCTGTTTTGATATAGGAAAGTCTCTAAATTTAGGATGTACCGGAAAACCGGTATAGATAATCTGGCTATAGGGAATACCGTACTGGATTAGGGATTGAAATGCGTCTTGTGTAGGAACCAAGTACACATCTGCTCCTGGTGTTGCCCATGACGCATGTATCGTAACGAGATCGGTAACGACAGCTATGATTGGCCAAGTCCCACAAGATGCTTTGCGCGTTTGATGTAATAAACCAATGACAAGTGGATGAACAGCCACAACAGCATCTGGCTTACTATTTGCTATGGCTTGCTTTATACTACAGCGGGATTGAAAATATACAATTCTTGTTAGTGCCTTAATACGATTGATGCTATTCGTTTTCTTAAAGAACAAATTGTTTAGCCATACATGGTTCTTCGAGCAGTAATCATAAATTTCCGGTGCTTTTCTAAGACCTGGAAAATTTGTTGTCCGTAGGAAATCAACAATAGTAGATTGTATGCTCGGTTCTTTATCAAGTGCAGCTATAATCGATGCTGCAGCACTGCGATGTCCACCGCCTGTATCTGATATTGCGAACATAATCTTCGTAGGCTTACTTACCATGAGACACCTCTCATTATCAGATTTTCCGATGATGCCAGCAAATATTTTTTCTTTCATTATATGAGTTTCATTATACACTGAGCTATATTTCTTTAAGTTAACAAATGGTTAAGAAAATATTAAAGATATAAAGAAAAAACCAGTCTTCCCTTTATCCTGTGGGCAGACTGGCTCGATTGAAAATCAAAAATATGTACCTCAAAGCGTCTTCTTAGGATAGCAATCCTTTTTCAATGACAACGTTAATTTTACGTTTAATTCCAAAAGATGACATACTAGATCCGGATCAAACCCATATTGCTCAGCAAGAGTTATTACTTTATCCCATCGTTTATCCGTATTTGCCTGATAGCTAGGAATACTCTCACGAATGCAGTTCCCCTGATTTGAAGACGAATCTTCCGCATCAAATCCGACTAACCAATCAATACTTACCTTAAAATAACTGGCAATACGCCGCAGTGTTGCAATATCCGGTTCACGACGGTTAATTTCCCAGGAAGCAAGCGTGGAGCGATCAACCTGAAGAATTGTCGCTAATGCTTCTTGGGTTAACTCACTCCGTAATTCTTTTATTCGATCTCCTAATGTTGTTTCCATGAGCACACCCCTCATTATTACGATAGCGTGCTTATCATAGCAGTGCAATTATTCTGTCCATAAGACACTCCCTTGGCAGGATTTTACAACAATCCAGAGAATTAGTGTCTTATAGACACTAATTCTCGTTAAATAAAAAAGCAAGATGCTAAAAAAGGAGGGGCAGTTTCGTGCAGGTAGTAACGTTTTCTAGAAAAATGGATGTATTGGAAATGATAGACAACAAACCTAAAAAACAAGCTACAGTATACAAGAATTCTCAAGTCGATGCAATTGCTGCGAATGCAATTACGCTGGTAAATGAAATCAGCGATCCGCTCACAGTCATCAAAGGCTATTTACAAGTCTTCGAAAAAAATACTTTAAACAATCAACAAGAGTGGTTACCACTCGTGTTTCAAGAATTAAATCGAGTGGAGCTATTGATCAACCACTTTATAACAATTTCTCAGAATAAGAAACCTCGGTCATAATTTATAATAATCGCTATATAATTTTCTCAATGCATTATATAGCGATAAAAAACTCATATCCGCAACATAATAAAGACCAGAAGAGATTACATTTTTATGCAATCTTTCCTGGCCTTGTTTAGAATGTTAATATGAAAATAAGGTAGAATCTAAGTCGTAGACCAACTCTTATGAACTAAACCCACCTTGTCATATCGCTTCAGCACTTCTTTTTCGATCTGTTCTTTGCACCTGTTTGCTTTTAGCAGTCTCACCAAATAATGCTCCAATCAGGTTAACAGTAAGACGAGCCGTCATATCATCTTTATCCAGCAATGGATTGACCTCTACAAATTCCGCGGAAATCAAATTTTCAGCTGCCGCTAATAACCGTACGGCCTGCAGACTTTCTTTATAACTAAGGCCATTGGCGACGGGGGTCCCTACTCCCGGGAATTCTGCAGGATCAATACCATCTACATCAAAGCTTAAATGGATTCCATCACAACGTTCTGATAAATAACGTACTGCCTCGGCGATGACTACTTCCATGCCCAGTCGTTTAACATCATTGGCAGTGTACATTTTTATATGTTTTTCCTCAATAAGCTGCTGCTCCCCTTGATCCACATCCCGAGCACCAATCAACACAATATGCTCCGGTTTCACTTTTCCCTGATAGCCTCCAATATTCGTCAAAGCCGAATGACCTAATCCCATACTGGCTGCTAAAGGCATGCCATGAATATTGCCAGTCGGGGATGTTTCAGGCGTATTCATATCAGCATGAGCATCGTACCAAATGACACCAATATTCTTATAATGTTTTGCAATACCAGCTAATGTCCCCATGGCAATGCTGTGGTCTCCGCCTAAAACAAGGGGAAAGCGCCCTTCTTGTATAATATTTGAAACCTTTGCTGCCAACTTTTCACTTGAATCAACAAGGGTTTTTACATTTTTAATATTCTCGCCGCTTTGTCTAAAGCATCCTGTAATGCCAATAGAAAGATTACCTTCATCTACGACATCCTGTCCGATACCTTTTAGACGATCCATTAACCCTGCACACCGGATACCCTGGGGTCCTAAGTTGGTACCATAGCGAGTCTGTCCCAACCACATTGGTACACCAACAATCGAAATCTTTCTTTTCATGAAATTCACTATCACCGCCCCAATCTTTTGCATTATTTTTTTGCTGCGAATTTTATTTTAAACCTTTCTTGTCTAGTGTGCAAGAAAAGTTTTATAAAATACATAACCTTTATTCCCATTTAAGAACAGTCGTGATCTGAGATCATTCAAAAACAAAGAACTGCAGCTATCTAAGTTGAAGAAATCCAATATTTTCTTGATTACTTTAAATCTTCATTTTATATTCACTTTGGTAAACGATTTAAATATAAAAAAGATCCATACCAGTATTATCCTGTGATAAAACACCAAAAATCAGGAAGAATACTAACAGATAACTCATCCACAAAAGGATGCTGGAGGTAATCTTATGACCGTACAAAAAGATTTAGAAAAGGCTTTAGCTGCCGCTGAATCAGCTAAAGGAACCTATGCATCTTTTGCCACATCTACTGAGGACCAAACGGCTCAACAAATGTTTACCCAAATGTCCCAAGATATGAAGCAGCATATTTCCAATATTGAAGATCGTCTTAGCTCTAACGCTGCTGTGGGATTGAACGCAGGAAGCGCTTCTACTGTAACGAATAGCAATAGTAGTGCTACTGTAACGAATCAGCAAAACTAATAGACACGCAGTCTTCCTGTTTTTACTTTATAGAAACCCTATTCCTATTAAGTTCGGAATAGGGTTTCTTTTGTAAAAACAAAAAAAATGCACATTTTTTTAATTTCCGGGACAAAATAACACTAAGTAGATAAGTCATTCCAATTTATAAAAAATAACAAAGAAAAGGAGTTCATACATGGTGGAACTTCAATTGGGTCTTTTTGGTTTACTCTTCATTGCAGTTTCCCTTTGGTTGCTGCATGTATTACATGGTCTAGGGATGATGTGAACTTCGAAGAACACTATGGTAAGACAAAAGATAAAGAGCCCGCCACTTCGTTGACGAGCTCTTTATCTTTTACGCTTTTTGCGCTTTTGCCCAGGAATCGCGCAATCCTACAATACGATTAAAAACAGGTAATTCTACCGTAGAATCCTTCGCATCCAAGCAGAAGTAGCCATTGCGGATGAATTGGTAACGCTGATCAGGGGTAGCTTGAAGTAAGCTAGGTTCTAGCATGCAAGATGTAAGTTTCTCCAACGAATTGGGATTGATATCATCTTTGAAGTCTTTTTCACCTTGATCGGTCTCTTCTTCTGCAAGTAAATAATCAAACAATCGCACTTCAGCCTTAACAGCCTGGGCAGCAGATACCCAGTGCAGCGTCCCTTTCACTTTGCGAGTTGCTGTTCCTGTACCACTTTTGGTTTCAGGATCATAAGTGCAGCGTAATTCCATCACTTCACCAGTTTCCGGGTCTTTAATCACTTCTTCGCATTTGATAAAATAAGCATTTTTTAGACGCACTTCCTGTCCGGGAGCCAAACGGAAGAATTTCTTAATGGGAATTTCCATGAAATCATCCTGCTCAATATAGATCTCCCGTGAGAAAGGAATACTACGATTGCCCATATCAGGCTGCTCTGGATTATTCTCCGTTTCCAGTTCCTCTACCTGTCCCTCAGGGTAATTGGTAATGACTACTTTCAATGGACGCAGCACTGCCATCGCTCGCAAAGCCTTACTGTTTAGATCTTCTCTGATACAATGCTCCAGCATCGCAATATCAACAGTACTATTGCTTTTGGCTACGCCAATGCGTTCACAAAAATCACGAATGGCTTCCGGCGTATAACCACGACGGCGTAGTCCAGAAATCGTTGGCATGCGCGGATCATCCCAGCCATCCACCAAACCTTCTTCCACTAGCATCCTAAGTTTTCTTTTGCTCATTACCAGATTGGTAACATTCAACCGTGCAAATTCAATCTGTTGAGGACGGTTTTCCATCTCAAGAGAAGAAATCAGCCAATCATATAATGGACGATGATCTTCAAATTCCAAGGTACAAATAGAGTGAGTAATTCCTTCTAAGGCATCGGAAATAGGGTGAGCAAAATCATACATAGGATATATGCACCAGGTATTACCTGTACGATGATGTTCAGCTCGCATAATACGATATAAAATAGGATCACGCAAATTTACATTTGGCGATGCCATATCAATTTTTGCTCGCAATACCCTAGAGCCATCGGCAAATTTTCCAGTTCTCATACCATCAAATAGTTCTAGATTTTCTGCTATCGAACGACTGCGATAAGGGCTGTTTTTTCCTGGTTCAGTCAAAGTCCCCCGGTATTCCCGCATTTCCTGGGGATTCAAGTCACAAACATAGGCCTTTTCTGATTTTATCAATTGAACAGCACATTCATAAAGCTGTTCAAAATAGTCAGAAGCATAAAACATACGATCGTCCCAATCAAATCCCAGCCATTTTACATCTTCTTGAATGGATTCAACATACTCGACTTCTTCTTTACTTGGATTGGTATCATCAAAGCGCAAATTACATAAGCCGTTATAATCCCGAGCAAGCCCAAAATTAAGACAGATGGACTTTGCATGACCAATATGCAGATATCCATTGGGTTCTGGTGGAAAACGGGTATGTACCCTCTTATTATTTTTATTGTTCTTCAAATCTTCATTAATAATATTTTCAATAAAGTTTGAAGATATTGTCGTATTTGTCGTCATCCTTGAAACCCCTTCTCGATTATCTTTTTATTTATTCACATTTCGTCATTTATCGCCCTTTTCCTGCTTATAGCAAACATACATCTACAGTATATAGATAAAATAACCAAAATCTATATAAATTAACCAATTTTAAAACAGGCTGTGCTGCCTCTTTCTGTTGCCATAACTTCTAAGCGGGCATCTATTCTTTCCTTTAGTTCAGGAACGTGAGAAATAATCCCCACCAGTCGCCCCCCCTGCTGCAAATCGATTAAAGCCTTGATAGCAAAATCTAAGGATTCTGGATCAAGAGTACCAAAGCCCTCATCTACTAAGATTGTATCTAAATGTATGCCGCCTGCATAGGACTGAACAACATCAGCTAAACCTAAAGCTAATGACAAAGATGCTAAGAAGGTCTCACCCCCGGAAAGGGTCCCCACGCCTCTGGCAATGCCTGTATAGTTGTCAAAAACCTCTAGATCCAAACCACCAGCAGCGTTTTTTCTGGCTCGCTCCAGGGTTCGCTGCAGGGAATAACGGCTGCGGCTCATCATTTTTAAACGTTCATTCGCTGCCACAATTACATTTTCTAATAACGTTCCTAAAACAAATCGCTGCAACGTTAATTTGTGCTCATTGCTGCCATTAGCCACTTCTGCCAAACGTCCTGCCACAGCATATTGGGCTTCTAATGTCCCTAAGGCCTCATCCACTTGACTGATCTTTTTCAACCAAGCTTGCTGACGTTTTAGAAGTGCCTCTAGATTCGTGTGTGCAGCAAACATATCATTATATCGATTTTGCATAGTTGTAACTACTTGCTGCAACCCCAGCATATCCGGTAATTCCAGATTTTCCGCTGCCTGGGCAGCCTGTTCCAGGAACAGAGTGGCTTTACTAAATTCTGAATCAAAGGCAGCAATTTTTTTTGCAGTAAGACTCATACTCTCTGGACTCTTTTTCGCATTCTCATAGTCTTGCTGATCCATAAATCCAGCTGCTGCTACTCGTTTTACAAAATAGTTTTGTTCCTCTTCATATTTTATCTTGCTGTCTTTTAAGCGATATTTGGTATTTTCCAAGAGTGTCTGCTTCTGGGTTACCAGCTGCTTTCCCTGCTGTACATGATGCTGAGCTTGTTCCCAGGCTGCTTTATATTGCTCTTGCTTATTTTGGGCACTTTTTAGGGCTGCTGCCAATTTCCCCATCCCTTGCAGTTCCTCGGGTATCGCAAGACGCCTTTCTGCCACTATGGTTTCTGCGGCTGTAAAAGACTGTTCTGCCTGACGCCACGCTTCTTGCACCTGAACCAATTCCTTATGCAGGTCCTCTTGTTGTTTTCTTAACTGCTCCAACTGCTTAGTCACATTCCTGACCTGCTGTTCTCCAACCAAGGCTTGCTCATACTTTTGACGCAGAGTCTGAACTTTTAGATCTAACTCTAGCAAAGGTAATGCAGCTTGCTCTTTAAGTTCTCCAGCAAGATCGGCAATCCGTTTTTTCCATGTATCCCTCTCGGTTTGCAGCAAACTGTGCTGACTGCGGCAAGTATCTCTTTCTTGTTCCAGAAGTTCGATCTGCTTTTGAGCCGTTTTCAACTGACTTTCATTCGGCATGATTCCTCTAAGAGTGGCCAGCTTAGGATGATCCGCTGAACCACAGACAGGGCAGCTCTCTCCTGCTGCCAAGGAACTTGCCATGAAAGCTGCCTGCCCTTGCATCCATTCATGCTGCAATGTGGTGAGACTGCTTTTAGCAGCCGCATAGTTTTTCTCAAGCTCTGCTAAATTCAGGTCAGAAGCAGAAACTTGCTGTTCTAGCTGGGTAAATTTTTTCCTATGTTCCTCTAGAAGTCTACTTTTCGTAAGCAATCCTTGGGCATGCTGCCATTGTACTTCCCTGCTGCCCACTTCTAACGCAAGTTGAACAACTTGCTGTTCTTCTTGAATGATATGGTCCATCTTTTCTTGTATCTTCGTATATTCGAGTTCAACAGCATCTTTTTTCTTTGCTGCCTGCTGCAGTTCACTTTTTCTTATCGTTGCTGTTTCTAAGGCTTTTTCCAGTAGTTTTATTTTATCCTCAATCTGCTGTAAATGGATGATTTGCCGAACCAGCATTTCCCGCTCTTCGTCTTTAGCAGCTTCTATTTCAAACCGCTGCTGTGCCTCTTTTAGCTTCTGCATCTCAATATCCAGCTCAGCCTTATAAGTCTTACAGTTCTCTTCCAACGACAGTACATCCTGAGCATAGTTCGATCGATTCTTTTCTGCATCGAACAAGCCCATTGCCGCCGTTGCCTGCAGGAGACCTGCTCGTTCTTCTTCGATGATCGGCTTTTGCTCGATAAGCGTCGCAAATAATTGCTCTGCTTTTTGTTTTTCTTGAATTTTTCCCTGTATGATTTCCCCTTGGTTCACAGCCTGTTGAGCACTTTTTAATTCTTCACTGATACTTTTAATCTGAACGAGTACGTTTTCTACTTCCCTTTCATTTTGCTGTATAGAATCCAGCAGTTCATAATCTTGCGCTACGCCGGCTTCCTGCAAAATCCACTGACGCTGTTTGCTCTGTTCATCACTCGCCTTTTTTAGCTGTAGAGCCTTGTCCTTTAATTTTTCCTCAATCCTTTGATATAGGTCTGTTTTAAATAATGCCTGCATAATTTCTTGCCGTTCATTGGAGTTAGCAGTTAATAATTTACGAAATTCACCTTGAGGCAGCAGCACAACTTGACGAAATTGGCTGCTCTTAAAGCCTAGCAGTGTTTCAATCTGCTTCGTAACGTCCAGCCATTTGGCTGCCAGCAAAATAGGTTCACCCACTAAAGGCATACTCCACAATTCAGCTTGTGCCAGCATAGTGGTGGTGCCTTCTCCCCGTTTCTTAGGCCGCTCCTGCTCTGGAATTCGTTTTACTTGATAACAAGCTTCGCCAATCGTAAAATCAAAAATCACTTCTGTAATTACAGCACTATCGGCATGATCGCTGCGCATGGATTTTCCTTCACGCTGCGTGCCGCTGGCATCACCAAACAAGGCAAAGCACATACCATCTAAAATTGTCGTTTTTCCTGATCCTGTGGGGCCATGAATCAAGAAAAATGTTCGATCCTGCAATTCCCTAAAATCAAGTTTTTGCTGTTGCGCATAGGGGCCAAAAGCCGTCATAGTTAAACATAATGGTCTCATAGAATCGCCTCCCGTTCCTCACGGTATACGGTTTCGATCACATTAACTAAGTGCATCTGCTGCTCCTGTGTCATATTTTCTCCAGTCATCTGATGATAAAAGGCCGCAAATAGTTCTTTTTCACTAAGCTTACGATGATCCTTAGGCAAGCCGCTCAACACACCCTTTTTCAAAAAACGCGGACTTTCGATCTGCAGTACATTAGGATATTTCTCACGCAGTTTCCCCATGGCATCTAAGATTGGCATTTCATCTAGCAGCGTTACCGATACATAATCCTGCTGATTGCCTTCATCAATGGAATGATCCAGGATATCTTTAAAATAGCCTTTTATACAACGAACATCGCGACGAGGAGATAAGGGAATTCTCTCAACGGTGATGCCCCCGACTTTATCCATTTCGATCAAATGAATACCTTTTCGCTGAGAAGCTTCTGCAAAAGAGTATTTCAGCAGTGATCCGCTATAATGAATGCTTGGATTTCCTGCCTGCTGAGAATTATGTAAATGCCCTAAAGCTGTATAGCAAAAAGGCTGAAATACAGCCCCATTTACCATACTACTGCCGCCTATAGATAAAGGACGCTCCGATTCACTCTCCATGCCCCCCGCAATAAAAGCATGAGCAATAGCAACTGAACGTGCTTTATTTGGAATTTTTCTTATTACATGCTGCACCATAGCCTCTATTGCTTGTTCGTGATTTGAAACATCAGGACAAGAAAGACGTTCGCGAACGAATGCAGGCTCTCCATAGGTAAGCGGAGCAAAGTACACCGGTCCATGCTCATCATATAAAATAATAGGTTCTATTTCCCGACTTAATGCCCCTGCTACATACAGCCCTTGAGCCGCTAATAGACGACTGCCAAAGCCTAGACGTTCTGCACTATCATGATTACCTGCAATCATAATCGTAGGCACCTTGTAGTCTACTAAAATTTGCGAGATTAATTGGTTTAATAATTCTACTGCCTCAATAGGCGGCACGGCACGATCATAAATATCTCCGGCAATAATAATCCCATCTGGTTTACTCTCACGTACTAAAGCTAGAAACTGATCCAGTACATGGGCCTGATCATTCGTCAAATGAATCCCATGGAACAACCTGCCTAAATGCCAATCTGAAGTATGTAAAAATCGCACAATCCGACCTCCTACCGCTATTTTCTACCTTCTTCGTGATACACATAAAAAATTCCTACAAAATAATATTACCTACTCCTGACAAGTAACAAGCGTCTCCACATAGACTTCTCCTTCACGGGTTAATCTAACCTGGCCTGCCGTCCAATCGATAACCTTTTGTTCCAGAATTTCTTCTTGCCCCACTTTTTCTAATACAATCAATCGTATTGTATCGGTAAATATTTTATCCTCAATTCGATAACCTTGCAGCCTAAGCTGATTTTCCAGCATTCCCAAAAAAGTATAGTCAATCTCTACCCCAATGCGTGTATGATTTTGTCGCTGGGTAATTCCTACGGCTTTTAAACCTGCGCTGGCACTCTTGCCATAGGCACGAATGAGACCTCCCGCCCCCAGCTTAATGCCGCCAAAATAGCGCGTAACGACAATCACCGTATCTTTTAATTGATTCTTCTTGATGATCTCTAAAATTGGTTTACCAGCCGTACCTGACGGTTCACCATCATCATCTGCTTTTTGCCACTGATCATTCCCTCCTATTACATATGCAGAACAGTTATGAGTAGCATTCCAATGCTTTTTCTTAATTTGTTCTACAAAAGCGACTGCAGCTTCTTCCTGTTCTGCACGTTGTACATAAGCAATAAATCGTGATTTTTGAATCTCAATTTCCGCCTCACCATAGCCACTGACCGTTAAATAAAAAGATAACATCCTCTACACCTCAATCTATAGTAACTCTCTGATATCCCCTTTTAAAAAATATAAAACGAACCACAAAGACGCAAAGGACACAAAGGATTTTATTTATATTTTTTTGTGCACTCCTTTGTGTGCCGCATCAGCGGCATTGTGCCTTTGTGGTTCATAATTTCTTATGTTTTTTCACTTACAAAACTTATAAATGCTGATTCTAATATCAAATCATCATTGCAAGGAAGCATCCAAGCTGGCTGCGTCAGCTAACAATTCTTCCAACGAGCGATAAAATCGTTTATCTTCTTCTGCCGTTCGTTTATTGGGACCTTTCGTTCGGCCGCCACCGCGGCGCAATTTGGCTTTGACTTCTCGCTCCTCCAGCAAAAATTCAATATTATCATTGGAAAATATTCTCCCTACCGGACTTAAGGAATACGCTTTTTTCCCCAGGACCATTGCTGCGAGCCCCCAGTCCTGGGTCACAATTATATCCTTAGCTTGTGTCAGATTCAGGACCTTAATATCAGCTTCCTGAGAACCATCGCCCACTACCACATGATGATCCGATACAATCATGTGATTAAAACTAGCTACCGTCCAGACAGGGATATGGTATTTGCGTCCCAATTCCATGCAAATTTGCAATGCATTTTTAGGACAAGCATCTGCATCCACTAAAATTTTCATATCGATCAACTCCTGTACCTTACAACGAGATTATACATTTTTTTCATGCATTGTTATTGAAAAGTTTATCACACCTCTAAGATTATCTCAAAAATTACTTGTCAAATGCGCCTTACTATTTTAAGATAAAGAAGACTTGATTTTAGTTGGAATTCTAACACCATCAAAAATCCTAGTTGCTTTGTCCAGCAATTTTTCCTGGATACATAGATACCAATCCTAACAATTGGTTATACTCTTACTACTAATAATAAAAGGATGATTTAAAATGAGTGACAACACAGTATTAGATTTTTATGAACCTTTCGGCTTTTATGAAACAGAAAATGAAGATGGCTGTACTGCTCTTCTTTATGAAACACTAAATAATGGCGATTACGCCTTAGTCACTGATGGTGATGGTATTATACCAGAAGATCTAGAGCAAGAAATCATTTTTGCTTATTACACTGCAGATGGGGCCTTTTCCTGGAGTGTTAGTTTTGAAGATTCCCATCATTTTTTTGAACTGTTAGGAAAACATACAGAAAGTAATCATCTCATTGATATTGTAAAGCAATATCGTGATAGTGGCGATTACTATTAAAAAATAAATGTATAAAGGGTTCTAAAGATGAGAAATCTCAGAACCCTTTGTACATTTTATTTTTTCAGTAAAGCCTTCGCTCTTTCTTCTAATTAATATCTTCTGCTTCCGAAGGTTTTACTACTACACCATGAGGTGTAGACTTACCATCTTTATCCACATGGCTAAAGGTCCTTCTTTTCTGTTTCTTTTCTTATTCGTATCAACGTCCGTCCACAAGCACATGGGCTGTCCTCTAAACTACATAGCATACCCGTGGTAAAACGCAAAAGAGGCATCGCCTCCAATGTCAGGCTGGTAAGAACCAATTCACCGATTTCTCCCATGGGCAGAACTTGTCCACTTATAGGATGTAGAATCTCAGGATAAAAACAATCCTCTTGAACATGCAAACCAGCATCACAATGGCACTCTCCTGCAATCCCCATTCCCCAAATGTCATACATGCCATAAACTTGGATTGGTTTTTTCCCATAAATCTGTTGAATTGTTTCACTTTGACTTTGGGATACAAGATTACTATCACAGAAAATATTCTGCAATGGTAATTCTGCAGGCTTATACCCATTCATACCGGCTTCTTGTGCAAGCTGGAGCAGATGTGAAGCAATAGAAAATATAGAGGTAATACCAAAATCCTCGATTAAATGCAACTGTGCGAGCATACTGCTCCCACTGTCTGGCAGTAAGGTTGAGCCAATTTGCTGTATTCCAAAATGCACCCCTAAGCTGGGTGCATTTTCTTTCATCATACCCACCCATTGAAAAATAGAGGTCACATTCACCCCTCCAGCAACCAGTATACGGGACATTAATTCACTCCACATAGCCATATCATTTCGGGTATAACTCACTGCAATATGGTCTTGATCCTCTAGCGTTTTATGAATATAGGCAACACCACTCACTGGCATCGTTAATAGTCCATAAGGATAATTAGCTGCTATATCCTGTTTCGTAGTAACAGGAAGTTTTTTCAGATCATCCAGATTTGTAATATCTTCTGGCAGCAGCCCACATTCTTTCATGCGAATTTGGTATAAGATACTTTTTTCATATACTCGCTCTATTATTTTTGTTAGTTTATAAGATTGCCATGCTGTCATATCCGTACGAGACAAGGTTTCTACTTGTTGATTCCAAATCATATATCTGCATCTCCTTTTCATGACCATAAAGACGTTTTTAATACTTTTCTTATTTCTCTATTTCCAGGATATAACCTTCCCTTTAGGAGATTAATGCCTTGACCGATTATTTCATATTTCCATCTATGATTGGACAAACTAGTCCTAGGAGGTGTATACATGGATGGAATGATTTGTTCCAATTGTCATACTTGGATGACCACCCAGGCAAAAAACTGCCCGGATTGCAATGCAGATATTGTTATGGACGGGGAAAGCAAAAATGTGATCGACCGTATTCAGCCCAATTGTCTTATTTATCGCTATGATGGCTCTGATTTATTAGAGGCGGGAGTCGTTATTAAACAGCTTAAGGTAAATATGAAAGTAGCTACAAAGTTGCGAGAATACTCTGCTCCCCTTCTTGTACCCAAGCATAAAGTCTATGCTTTTAATCAAAATCTGTTAAGCTCGATTCAAGGCTTGCGCAACGAACGCACTGCTACAATGGTAAGGTTTGATCAGCTTATCAAATCTCACTGGCAGAATCTAGAACCGTATCAACACACTGAATAAGTCCACCCTAAAGTCTGGCACATTCTAATTACGAACTTCGTAATACTGCAATAGCTCACTGACTGTAACAATGCTGTAACCTTGCTCACGAAGTTTATCAATTATAATACCAAGGGCCTCTGGTGTAGGCAGCGGATACTGACCGTCATGCAATAACACAATGCTGCCAGGCTTTACATGATTCATTACGTTCTCAACAAGAGAAGAGACACTAGGCCGCCGCCAATCACCAGGGTCCACTGACCATAAGATCGTCGTATATCCACGCAGCTCTGCTTCTGCCACTATAGCATCATTGTAGGCTCCGCCAGGAGGACGAAACAATACAGGTTTCGGAGCAGCTGCCATAATTGCCTTTTCAGCCTTGTCGAGTTCTTCAATCATTTCTTCCTTACTTATTTTGGATAAAAACCTATGCCTATAAGCATGGGAGGCCACTTCATGTCCATCAGCTACCTCCTGTGCTACTATTTCCGGATGAGCAGCAGCATGCTCGCCGAGAACAAAAAATGTTACTTTTGCATTTTTTTCTCTAAGAACTGCTAATAACTGCGGTGTCATCATATTGTGTGGACCATCGTCCACTGTTAATGCCACTACTTTATGAGTCGTAGGGACTTTTCGTATTGCTTTATCATTATCCTTTACAACTCCATCTACCATTACAGCAGCAGAAAAAATAATTCCTATTACGCCTGCGAAAACTAAACTTCCTCGTTTCATATCATCCTTACCTCCTATCACTACCTCAGTGGATATTACGCAAAAGACTAGAAAGATATGCTTTATGTTTTTGCATGATTATGCCATAACAGCAATATACTATAAAAGCCATTCACGAGGGGGATGCATATGTGGATATCATTTGCTCGTAACGTCATACTCCTATTTTGCCTATTCTTTACTTTAGCTACACCCATTGCCAATAGCTCACCACCAAAAATTGAGGCTCAAGCAGCCATCTTAATAGATGCAAAAACAGGGCAAATTCTCTTTGAAAAGAATAGTCATATTCGCAATGCTCCTGCCAGTACCACAAAAGTACTAACAGCCATCATTGCTATTGAAAGCGGACGACTAGATGAAGAGGTAAAGGTCAGCGCTCGAGCTGCCAATACAACAGGTTCTTCCATGCATTTAAGTACGGGGCAGCTCATTTCCATGCGGGAGCTAGTGATCGGTCTTTTGATGCGTTCAGGCAATGATGCAGCCGTGGCGATCGCGGAGCATTTGGCTGGTTCTGTCGAAAATTTCGTTATGCTTATGAATGATAAGGCCCAATCATTGGATGCTGCCAATAGCCATTTTGTCAATCCCCATGGTCTGACTGCTGTCAACCATTATTCTACAGCCTTTGACTTAGCCTGGATTGCCAGATATGCGTTAACCAATCCGACTTTTTCTATGATTGTGAACACGAAAGAAACGAATATTGAATGGCTCGATCGAAAAGGCAAAGAACACGATCAAAGTCTCAAAAATACCAATAAACTATTATGGTTATTGGAAGAGGCGGACGGAGTCAAAACAGGAACCACCAATCAGGCGGGCCCTTGCCTCATTTCCAGCGCTACTCGGGGAAATCAGAAATTAATTGCGGTTGTACTTCATGATCATTCCCGTTGGTATGACTCCATGAAATTATTAAAATACGGCTTTGATGCCTTTGAACTATATGAATATGCTGTTAAAGGTGATATTTTAGGATCGATTCCTGTAGAAGGAGGTCTTGGACCTCTGATTGATGCGGTAGTGAGTAATAATGCAAGTGTAGTAGTGCCAACCGCAGATTATGAGCATGTTACCGTCTATGTTAATCTACCAGAACAAATAAAAGCCCCTGTATATCAGGGGCAAAAGATTGGTGAAATTGTCTTTCTTGTTCATGAGCAAGCAATAAAAACCGTAGACATTACATCCGGCCAAACCATAGAAGAACGCACGAATAGTAAAATCTTACTGCAATATTTATTGCGTACCTTTCGTTTGTTATCCAGCTGGGGAGCACTCTAGTACCGACTGATGACTACTACTAAAAATAGAATTCGTTTGCTTTATAGAGGTCTACGATAAAAAAATGGCATGTATTGGCTAAAGCCAATATCACGGAAATTTAAGATGGCTTCCGTACCACCTACAAACAATACGCCACCAGGCTTAAGAGCACCTAAAAATCTTCGATATAAGCCATCTTTTGCCTCTTCGGTAAAATAAATAACTACATTTCTACATAAAATTAAATCGAATCCGGTATCAAATTTATCGAGCAATAAATTGTGACGTTTAAATTCTACCCGAGAACGGATATCTTCATCAATCGTATAGGTAGTACCAGCTTGTTTAAAATATTTAGAAGCTCTGCCAGTAGAAATATTCTTGAACTCAGTATTGGTATATATACCACTTTTGGCTTTTGCCAGCATTTCTACATCCAAATCTGTAGCTAAAATTCGATGTTTTACATTTGGCGTTATATCCTTTAAGATCATTGCTAAGGAATATGGCTCAGCACCAACAGAACAGCCAGCACTCCAAATATTAAGTTTAGGACTTTGTGCTAATAAATCTGGCAGCACTTTGCTTTCCAGCTCAGAGAATTTTTCTGGTGTTCGGAAAAATTCTGTTACATTGATTGTCATATAATCAACAAATTCCTTGTACATCTTCGCATCTTTATCCAATAAGTTAAAGAAGTCTACATATGTATTCACACCATACCGAGTCATTAAATTATTAATCCGTCGCTGCATCTGAGCCGGTTTATAATCATTAAGGTTAATGCTTGATTTTGCATTAAACTTTTGCTTAAACAACTCCCAATCTTTCTCACCAACCACACCAACACCTCCAACTTATTTCTAGAAGTATATTCGACATATTCTATTAATTTCCTACCTTCCCACCAAAAGACTTACAATAGGCGAATTTTCCTGACAAGCATCAAGCAAATGAGTAGAAAAGACCCACTCTCACCAGATATAAAGGTGGGTGGGTCTTATATTTACTGCATTGTATTAGGATACTTTTTAAGAAGTCTTGCTGATATAATACCTAGGCACTCTTTTTCCTACCATGCATACGATCTCATAATTAATTGTTCCCATGATCTGAGCAATCTCCTCTACTGGCAATTCAGCTCCGCCAAATAAAAGCACCTCATCATCAATGGTAACATCCCGAATATCGCTGACATCAACCATACACTGATCCATACAGACTCGTCCGACGATAGGGGCCCGCTGACCATGAATCAATACTTGCGTCTTACCCGCCAGCAAACGAGACCAACCATCTGCATAGCCTACGGGCAGAGTTGCAATTCGACTCCTTTGATCCGTATAATAAGTCCTTCCATAGCTTATAGACGAGTTAGGCGGTACATCCTTGACAAAGCCGACTTGAGCTTTAAACTTCATCGCTGGTTTAAGCAGCAAACTCTTTTTTACTTCATTTGAAGGCCATAACCCGTACAGAATAATGCCAGGCCGTACCATATCCAGATGCATCTCGGGCAATTCTAATAACGCTGCACTATTGGCAATATGGCGGATGGGTATGTGAATGCCTTGTCCCTTAATGTATTCAATAGCTTCTAAGAAATGCCGGTATTGCTCATAGGTAAAGGCCTTGTCCCAGCTATCAGAAGTAGCAAAATGAGAATATACGCCCTCGATTTCAACTCCGGGCAAAGCGGCTACTGCTGCTGCAAAAACGCCTGCATCAGTTGGGCTAACGCCGACTCTAGCCATTCCCGTATCGATTTTAAGATGTACTTTAGCTGTTTTACTTGCTGATATGGCCGCCGCTGATAAAGCCTGTGCTGATTCAAGAGAAAATATCGTTTGCGTAATATTATTCTTGACCACTAGATCAGCCTGACAAACTGGCGTATACCCTAACACCAAAATGGGCACTTCAAACCCTGCATTTCGTAATTCTACTGCTTCATTGACAATCGCTACGGCCAAACGGTCTGCTCCCGCCTGTAATGCAGTCCGTGCAACAGCTACCGCTCCATGCCCATACCCATCAGCCTTAACAACGGCACAAACTTTTGCATCACGGTTTGTTGCTTTTCTGATTTCGGTTACATTATGAGCAATAGCTGTTAAATCAATCTCTGCCCATACAGGTCGATTAAACATATCTTACCCTCCTAAGCAAAAAATAGGTGACAAAGAGACGTTATTTTGGGGGCTTTGTACCTATGAAATAAGATCATCGTCTTACGTGCTGCATCTTTACTCTCTCATATTCTACAATTAATTTATCTAATTGAATACTGACTTCTGCAACTTCTAGGTCTATTAAATTACCTGATTTTTTTTCTACCAATTCATGAAGGTGTATGCGTACACGTTCAATTTCTTGTGCCAGCTTTTGCAGATTAAGCATCACTTGCTCTCCTTGCCTTTTTTTATTTGCACTTGTTTCATAAGCCAATTGAACCAAGCTTCAAGTCCTTCACCAGTCTGGCATGAAACCGGCAATAGGGTAACTTCAGGATGAATAGCAGTAATGTCTTTTTCTGCAGCTTTTAGGTCAAAATTAGTATATGGCAGTAAATCTACCTTATTTAAAATGACAGCGCTGGCTTGTTTAAAGATTAATGGATACTTTAAAGGTTTATCGTCACCTTCTGTAATACTAAGAACCGTTACTTTACAGTCCTCACCAATATTGAATTCCGCCGGACAAACCAGATTTCCTACATTTTCGATAACAATAATATCAAGTTCCCCAAGATCAAGACAGTCAAGCACGCCTTGAATCATATTCGCATCTAGATGACAGCCACCGCCTGTATTAATCTGCACCACAGGTACGCCATGCTGTTCAATACGCTCGGCATCCTTCGCCGTAAATAAATCACCTTCAATAACAGCGATTGAAAGTGTTTCTTTTAATGCTTTAATGGTCTTTTCTAATAAAGACGTTTTGCCACAACCAGGTGACCCTAGTAAATTTATTACAAAGATACCTGCTTTTTCAAATCGTTCCTGCAATGCAGCAGCAACCTGATCATTTTTCTCTAAAATATTAGTCATTACTTTTATTTGCACTTTATTCTACCTCCAGATAATCAACTGCTAACTCTCGGCCCGATACCACTAGGATATTAGCCGAGTGGCATAAGGGACATAGGAAAGAATATCGTTCCACTGTAAATTGCTGCCCACAGCTATTGCATTTGCCAACCAGAGGTATAATCGTAATATCTACCACTGCGCCATCAGCTATCGTATTTGCAGCTAAAGCCGCAAAGCCAAATTTAAGAGATTCAGGCTCAACTTGAGTCATCTGGCCAATTAGCAGTTTAATGCAACTTATCTTTACCGCATTATGCTCTGCAGCAGTTTTTAATACGATGTCCAATATTCCTTGAGCAATGGACATTTCATGCATATACTTCACTCCACGTTTACCATTTTCATACAATTAATTCGTCATGAAAGGATGATTTCCTGCCATAGCAATAAGTTCAATGATTCACATTCGATGTTTATTACACGATTGGAACTATTTACATAATATAAACTCGAATAATCACTTTCTATTTCGCTGATACTATGATTACACCAACACAAGGAGGTGATTATCAATGGCCAGAAGTAACAAACCTGTTAACCCAGGCGCGGAAAACGCTCTCGATCGCATGAAGCTTGAGATCGCTAGCGAGTTAGGAATTGCTGATCGAGTACGTGCTCAAGGTTGGTCAACCATGACTTCCGCTGACTGCGGACGTGTGGGCGGACAAATGGTTCGCAGAATGATTGAGCAATATGAATCCGGCATGAGCGGAACTACCACTCAAGCAATGAACAGCACATTAACTGCTCAATATGATGCGAACAAACAGCCTTAATCGTATGCATGGGCGGCTTAAAGCCGCCCTTTATTTATTTGTTAGTATTTCTATCGTGCTTCAAAATAAACGTTAATCTCTGTTCCTGCTTCTACAATTGTATTTGCCATTATACTTTGTCTTACCGCAACACCTGTTCCCACAGGAACAATCGATAGTCCTGCTTGCGTTAATGCATCTCCTGCTTCACGGATGCTCTTTCCAACCACATTCGGTACAACTACCTTTCCTGGAGGGGCTTGAATGTTAGGCAAGGGCATCGAACTCGTTTGAATATTTTCTTTTGGAGCAGGAAATTCATTGGCAATTTGAGGGTAAATATTAAGATGACGCATAATTTTCCCTAAAATTTCGCCTGCAATGGGCGCTGCAATCTCACCTCCATAATAGCTTCCTTTAGGATCATCAAGGACAACTAAAATTGCAACTTGAGGATCTTCTACTGGACCAAAGCCAACAAATGAGGCTACATAACGTCCTGCAGAATAGCCACTGCCATCATCTTGCAGCTTTTCTGCTGTACCTGTTTTCCCGGCAAAACGGTATCCTTTAATAGAAGCTTTTTTACCGCCACCTTCCAATACCACCTTTTCCATTAAGGCCGTTAACCGATTCGCTGTTTCGGGGCTAATCGCCTGACGCACCGATTGAGTGACCCCTTCACGCTCAATAGAACCATCCACATTTCGTACTTCTTTGATAATGTACGGCTTTAAGAGTACTCCATCATTGGCAATCGCCGATACAGCCGTAATGAGCTGCAATGGTGTGACAGCAATACTTTGCCCAATGGACATCGTCGCCACATCTGAGTCACGCATATCTTCTGGCCTAAATAACAACCCTTCTTCCTCACCGGGTAATTCAATACCCGTTGCCTTGCCGAAACCAAAGGCCTTGGCATATTCGATCAATTTATAAGCTCCCAGCCTCATACCAATCTGTACAAAAATGGTATTAATGGATTGTTCAATAACTTCGACAAAGGAAACATTTCCATAACTTTCATCACTCCAATTTCGAATACGCCGCCCTGACACTTCTACATAGCCATTATCAATAAATCGCTCTTCGGGGTACAACTGTCCTTCCTGCAATGCAGCAGCTGCTACAACACTTTTAAAGGTAGATCCGGGTTCATAATTATATGCCACTGCCCGATTCTTCCACTCCCGCATGCTATATTTATAAAACTGATTGGGATTATAAGTAGGCCGATTGGCCATGGCCAGTATTTCTCCCGTGTGGGGATTCATGACAATCACGGTTGCCCCCTGGGGGCGATTGGTCAGCATTGCCTTATCCAAGCTCTGCTCAACAATAAATTGAATTGTACTATCTAAGGTAAGGTATACATTTTTCCCCTGCTTAGGTGGAGCAAATGTAAAAATAGACTTAAAAATGGGGATGCCCCGGCTATCGGTATCAACAAAGTGTTCCACAGAGGTTCCTTTAATGACTTTATCCAATGCCATTTCCATGCCATCTAAACCAACGTCATCCGTACCCACAAATCCCAAAACGTGAGCAGCCAAATTATCATTGGGATAATACCGCTTACTTTCTTCTAAAAAGCCTAGGCCTCTAAGATTAGATTCTTTGATCACAGCCTCTATTTGCTTTGTTACCCCAGGTTCGATCATGCGCTTGATCCAAATAAAACGTCCCCCTGCAGATAATCTTTCTTTCATATCTCCAGGCTGCATTTCTAATAACGGAGCCAACAGCGATACTATACTATCCGGGTCTTTAATTTCAGAAGGATCGGCATATAAGGACTTGGTTAAATTGCTAACTGCCAATTCCCGTCCTTCCCTATCATAAATCGTTCCACGAGGCGACTGTAAAATCTGACTGTCTTTCACTTGGTTTGCCACCTTTGCGGCCATACGATCACCGTCGATAAACTGCAGCCAGCCAATGCGCACTGCCAAAATAAAAATCATCATCAGTAGTAGAACTAAAAATGAAGCTATACGTCGCTGCAAGATTACAGCGTTTTTTTCCATCATTTATAATCAACCCTTCCTAAGAACACAATACTGCAACGTCTTATTATTCGTCTCATTTGCAGTATTTCCCTGCAAGAAAAGGATCTTATCGTAGCCACTAGTAATGAAAAAAACACCTTCAGCGGTGTTTTTTTCATTACAAAGAGATACATCTATTGTTGAAGAGATTTTTTATCTCCGTTACCTTTATGCATTCCTGCCGCATAATACGAAGCAGCGATCAGTCCAAACCAGATTGGCGCAATATACAATGCAACACGAGTATCTGGATTAAAGAACATGGCTATGGCAACGAATGCTAAGAAAGCTAAACTGATCCAATTGGATATAGGTGAAAAAGGCATCGGATATTTAATTTGCGCAATTTGTTCAGGTGACAAACTCTCGCGATACTTCAGCTGAATCAACAAGATAATTCCCCATATCCAAAGTGCACCAAAGGTAGCAACACTTGTAACATACACAAATACCTGTGCAGGAACCATATAATTAAGTACTACGCCGATCAATAAGAAACCTGACGAAACCAAAATTCCTTTTACAGGAACATGGCGGTCATTTAATTTACTAAACATTGTTGGAGCTTTTCCTTGTAATGATAAGTTATAAAGCATTCTGCCTGTACTAAACAGCCCACTATTACAAGAAGACAAGGCTGCAGTCAGTACTACGAAGTTGATAATGCCAGCTGCTGCCCTTACTCCAAGTTTATTGAAAGTCAAAACGAAAGGACTGCCCATTGTGCCAATTTGATTCCAGGGATATAACGACATTATGATCGTTAAGGAACCAACATAAAATATGAGAATACGCCAGAACACTTTATCAATCGCAGCCGGTAAGGATTTTTCAGGATTTTTTGCTTCACCGGCTGTAACTCCAATCAATTCAATGCCTAAATAGGAGAACATTACCATGGTACTCGCCATAATCATACCTTCTATACCATGAGGGAAAAACCCGCCATTAGACCAGAGGTTGGAAATGCCGATTGCCACCCCATGATTGGCAACACCAAAAGCGATCATGGCCGAGCCAGCCACAATCATCGCTAAAATCGTTACTACTTTAATTAAAGCAAACCAAAACTCAAACTCACCAAAAGCACGAACACTGACTAAATTAACAGATGCCATTAAAACCAAAGCACACAAGGCAGGAATCCACTGGGGCACTTCCGGCACCCAAAAGGAAAAATATACCCCAACTGCCGTAATCTCTGCCATACATGTGACAACCCACATAAACCAGTACGTCCATCCTGTAATATAACCAGCCAGAGGCCCTAAGAAAATATTGGAATGGGCACTAAAGGTACCGGAAACGGGATAAGCAACTGTTACTTCACCTAGGGCACGCATAATATAGAACATAATAATACCAGCCAGAAAATATACAAGTATCAATGATGGGCCGGCAGCTTTTATTGCAGCACCAGCTCCAAGAAATAACCCTACACCAATCGCTCCGCCTAATGCAATTAACTGAATATGACGTTCCTCTAATCCCCGATGCAATCCTTCCTGCAATGCATTATTTTTTTCCACAAATTCTCCCCCTCATATATTATACTTGGGATTACGGTAGGTTATTTTATGACCACCTCCTTACAATCCATGCAGGCCTTATTATAAACTATCATACACCGATATGGCGGAAATTCAATCATCTCATTATTCTATATATTCAGATAATTAATTTTATAATATACGCAAAAAGCATACTCTTAGCACAGATATGAGTATGCTTTTTGCTACTTTGTTGATTTACTAAAGGTGGCGATAGAGTTTTTACTCATCTGAATCTCAATCGCACTTAGCGGCTCTTAACTCCCACTTATAAAAAATGGGAGTCTTAGAGCAGGTTTAATCACCAGCAAACTTTTTAACTTAATACGGTTGTTACGGGAGTGTAAGGTAAATTCTGATCATCGGCTACAGCCTTAAATGTTACTTTTCCATCATAAACATTAAGTCCTCTTGCCAATCCTGCATCATCAATAAGGGCTTGTTTCCAGCCTTTATTAGCAATCTGCAGCGCATATGGCAATGTTGAATTTGTTAAGGCCAAGGTGGACGTGCGAGCCACCGCTCCTGGCATATTGGCTACAGAATAATGGATTACGCCGTGCTTGGTATAGGTAGGTTCGCTATGAGTTGTAATTCGATCAATCGTTGAAACTGAACCTCCTTGATCAATTGCCACATCTACAATGACGGAACCAGCTTCCATGGTTTTTACCATTTCTTCGCTCACTAACTTAGGGGCTTTTGCTCCAGGTATGAGTACAGCGCCCACTAAAAGATCCGCTTGTTTTACCCATTTTGCAATATTATAGCTATTTGACATAACAGTCGTTACTCTACCACCAAAAATATCATCTAAGTAAGCAAGACGATCTGTCGATTTATCAAGAATCGTAACACGTGCACCCATACCAACAGCCATCTTAGCTGCATTCGTACCTACAATGCCACCACCAACAATTACGACTTGACCTGATTCTACCCCAGGTACGCCTCCTAGAAGGATGCCTTTGCCGCCCCAAGGCTTTTCCAAGAACTGTGCACCAATTTGTACTGCCATACGACCCGCCACTTCACTCATTGGTGATAATAAAGGCAATGAATTATTCCGGCCTACAATGGTTTCATAGGCAATACCAATCACCTTTTTCTCTAATAATGCCTTCGTTAGTTCAGGCTCGGGAGCTAAATGTAAGTACGTAAATAAAATTTGACCTTCATGAAATAATTCATACTCTGGCATCAACGGCTCTTTCACCTTAATAATCATTTCTGAGGTATCAAATAATTCTTTTTTATCAGCGATAATCGTAGCTCCTACTTGCTTATAGCTTTCATCAGAAAAGCCGCTACCAATACCTGCATTTTTTTCAATTAATACAGTATGCCCTGCTCTACAAAGATCCTCTGCCCCTGCCGGAGTCAGGCCCACACGGTTTTCATTGTTTTTAATCTCTTTTGCTACGCCAATAATCATAATAAATCCCCTCCACTTTCGTTATTATATATAAAGACACCATTAGTATTATGATCTTATAGTAATGCAAAAACCGTGCCATACAGAGAATTTCTATGATACATCAGCCCTTCTATCTAAACAAATATCAGGTTTTTACTTGTTACACTTCAAAAGTAGTCACATTTTAAAACCTCGCTGTTCAGTCGAAGATCCAGTAAGATCTACTTATTCCGGAACTATTAATTTCCACAATGGATTCCACTGTTACGAATAGGTTCCATTTTATTGAATTAAATTCCATAAATCACCAGTTCAATCCAGTGAAAAGTCGTATTTTCGCAATTTTTTTAGTACTGCGGTATGGGATAACCCTAATACTGCTCCCATACGTCTCGAAGATCGAAAACGACGAAGAGTTTCTTTTAATATAATCACTTCCACTTCTGCCAGCCGCTCCTCTAATGTTTGATATTTTTCGAATTGCACCGTAGGCGGTGCTGTCTGGGAGCCAGACAACCTTCCCAAAAAGATATGTTCTGGTTGAACCATTGTTCCATCAACTAAATTCACTGATCTCTCAATAATATTTTTTAGTTCCCGTACATTACCTGGCCAATTATAATCCTGCAGCCGCTGTAATGCAGCAGCAGAAAAACCCTGAACTGGATTATGTAGTTTCTCAGCAAAATGTCTTAAAAAAAGTTCTCCTAATAGTTGAATGTCTTCAAAGCGTTCCCTGAGGGGTGGTATTAAAAGAGGTATTACATTTAAACGATAATATAAATCTTCTCGAAAAATTTTATCCGCAACCATATCTTCTAAATTGCGGTTAGTTGCCGCAATAATACGTACATCAACAGCCACTTCTTTCGTACTTCCCACACGCCTTACCCGCTTTTCCTGCAGTACCCGCAGTAGTTTAACTTGAAGGTGGGCAGATACTTCTCCTACTTCATCTAGAAATAATGTGCCACCATTGGCTAGTTCGAACATCCCTGGTTTGCCGCCCTTGGCTGCACCTGTAAAAGCCCCTCGTGCGTATCCAAAAAGCTCACTTTCTAGTAATGTCTCAGGAATCGCAGCACAGTTAATCGGTACAAATGCAGCGGAAGCTCTCGTTGATGAGCTGTGCAAAGCTCTGGCAAATAGTTCTTTACCCGTTCCTGTTTCCCCGCGGATTAATATGGTAGAATCGCTGGCAGCATATCGCCGCGCCTGGTTGACTACTTGTCCCATAACTGCACTGGCATAGGGAATATCCGCAAAGGTCATCGGCAAGGAAGCTGTCATGTTATTCATTAGGCTTCTTACTTCTTGTGTATCGCGAATTAAGGCAACCACGCCAACAACTTCATTATCATTATTCTTTAGAGGAATTGTACTGACTACACAATAACTATTACCCCCATCAATATATACCTCTCGATTATGGTACTGACAGCCTGTCTGCAGCGTTTCCTGGATTAGCAGATTTTTAAACAAGGCAGCCCCTAAGGGTTTGCCTACTGCTTTCTTCACAGGTAAATTCAAAATCCGCGCTGCTGCCGGATTGTATTGTGCAATAAGACCATCAGAATTAACAGATAAAATACCATCATGTACAGATGTTAAAATTGCATCAAGCTGTTCAGCTCGTTCTTTAGATGGCATGGCAGAGATCTCGTCGATTCTTTGTATGCCAGTAATGCAAGATAGTTCCGCTATGCATTCCTTGCATTGCTGCACAGATACGCTCTGACACTCCAAATAAATTTTATTCTTCTCAACTTCCATAGATACGATATTAATTCTACGTTTTGCTAGGATAGCGGTAATATCATGAACAACTCCGATACGATCGATGTATAATATTCGCAAATACATCTTTTACACGCTCCTCTTATCCATATCAGGATTTCTTCATCCAAATAAGGTCAACAAAATCAGCTGGTGTTAAAAACCCAACTGAATTTTGTTGACCTCATTGTACAACTTTGTATAGTACTTCTTCAAACTAAATTTATTTTCCTGCTGCGACTAGGTGATTCTAGAGAAAAATCATCCTAAATCCCTATCCTTTAAATCCCACTGGCTTTATTGGTGAATTGCCTAACATTTTCGCTAACACGTCTTTAAACTCTTCCTGCTGCTTCTTTTTCATTCCGTCCCTGGATTGCGGGTTGTCATGCTTTTGGAAATCAATTGGATAAACCCTTGATACCTTAGTAATCATTCGAACCGCCCTCCTTACTTCTTCTATATTAAATATATCGAAATATAACAGGCTCTTCTTAACTATTTTTGTAATTTATTTCCATTTTTTCTTTAACACCAGTTGTATTAAGATGGATCTAATATAAAAGTGAAGAAGTTTCTTGCCAGATGCTCTCGACTGCTTATTTAATATAAATAGTATTTCTTAGACATAGTCTTAAACTGATCCATCTCTTTTTCCCATAAACTATATAACTCATTTAATGAATATGTACCTTTTCTAACACTGTCGTCACCCGTAACCAAATCAATAGAGCTTTCATTTTTTCCATTACGCGTAAAGGAAAATTTATCACCGCTCATTTCTTGTATACTATATAGCAAGCTAATACCTGTTTTTACCGGCAGGAATGTCCTTTTATCAATCACATGCAGCTGCACGCCTGCGCATGCCTCATTTTGATATAATCCAAAGTTTGGAGTAAAATAAGCCGGACGAAAGATCACTCCAGGCAGGTGTAATGCTGTCATTTTTTCTGCCAGCTCATATGCATTAAGCCACGGTGCGCCAACAAACTCAAAAGGTCTTGTTGTTCCCACACCTTCTGAAATATTAGTACCACCTAAAATACCCGTTCCAGGATAGACAAGGGCTGTATCAGGTGTAGGGATATTAGGTGATGTCATCACCCAGGGCAAATGGGTTTCTTCAAAACTCATGGTTCTTTGCCAGCCTGTCATTTCAATAACCACCAAATCACAACCAATACCAAACTCCGCATTAAATAGTCTGGCCAGCTCTCCTACCGTCATGCCATGCCTTGTTGGGATCGGATACATTCCAATAAAGGATTCAAATCCGGGCTTGATAAGATTCCCTTCAACCATAGTGCCGCCAATTGGATTGGGTCTATCAAAGATCACCATAGTTTTCCCCAATTCCTTGCAAGCCTGCATCGCATAAGCCATCGTATAAATATAGGTATAGGAACGAGCACCTACATCCTGTATATCAAAAGCCAATACATCAATATCAGCCAACATTTCCAGGGTAGGTTTTTTCGTTGCACCATATAAACTATAAATGGGCAGTCCAGTCTTTTCATCAACACCAGTATTCACAGAATCCCCAGCTTTGGCAGCACCACGAATCCCATGTTCCGGAGAAAATAAGGCGACTAAATTTGTTTTTTCATGCAGCACATCCACTGAACTCTGAAAAGAGCTATTTATTCCTGTAGAGTTCGTAATTAAACCAACCCGTTTTCCTGCAAAAATCTGTGAATAGGCATCGATCCGGTCAATGCCTATTCGTACTGG
Source organism: Pelosinus fermentans JBW45 (assembly GCF_000271665.2). Classification (GTDB taxonomy): domain Bacteria; phylum Bacillota; class Negativicutes; order DSM-13327; family DSM-13327; genus Pelosinus; species Pelosinus baikalensis. The sequence continues at coordinate 5,177,036 of NZ_CP010978.1, forward strand.
TACAGATTGCTTGAATTCTAGATTCTTCTTTGGCCTTGCTTGCTTCTTTGTCTCACCAACGCTTATAAGATTTGCCATACCTATAACAAGTACCATGAATAATAGCATCACTCTTACGGTATTACGATTCATTAATTTTAGTCTCCATTTCAAAGAAAGAGCCCGCGAGCTGTGGTTGCTCGAAGGCTATCTCATTTTACTTATTGCTTGCGCCTGTAATTAATTCTCTTTTTGTATGTTTTTCTGCTACCGCAGCCGTTTCTTCAATGCCAGTAATAATATGCTGCATCGACATTTCAATATTTCCTAAGATATCATTAATCTTTTTGGTTGCCTCTACACTATCTTCCGATAACTTGCGGACTTCAGTGGCTACGACTGCAAAGCCTCTGCCATGTTCGCCTGCCCGAGCTGCCTCAATCGCTGCATTTAAACCAAGTAAATTCGTCTGCTGGGATACCTTATTAATAAAATCAATCACTTCGTGAGTATTATTAATATGACTTTTAGCTTCACTTACGGATTGTGATAACACAGCAACCTTCTCATTCAATTCTTCGCTCATTAAAACCTGAGATTTAATTAAATGGTACAGCATACCCGTAATAAAATCATCTACCACTTTAACATTCGGCGATTTATATTCTTCAATTAATTGATTTACTTTCTGATTGCCGGTAATATTCAGCACTACATTAACTATTGGCATTTTAAGACCGTCACGAACATCTGTAAAGGTACGAATTCCTAATCTTTGTGCCAGTTGTATTGCTACAGCATCTGATTTTACATCCACAACCCCGACAACTTCTATGTCCGGTACTTGACTCACCATTTCTATAATCCCAACGCCACCTCTACCGCCACCAACTAACAAAATATTAATCACATATTCGCCTCCCAATATTGTTACAAAGCCAAGCATTCTCTTATGATATATTATACTATAAATCTCCATTATCCACATCAGCATATTTTCATTGTTTTTTCTTCCCTACTATAGTAAAAGAGGGGGATCTTTATAAGTTTTCCTATTAAACAAATAAACCAAAAAGGATTTTTCTCTTACTTCTTAGAATACTCATTAGTCTAAGAAGCATATGACTATATTTCAATTATTAACGAAAGGAATGAAGTGATGACCTATCTCCTACTCCTTATTTTTTTACTCTCTTTACCCAATCTTGCACAAGCTCAGCAACTGATAATGGAGGGGAAAACAACTGTCAAATACGAATCACGCCAATACAAACATCCCAATATTGCCAATATGGACTTTGTCGAACGGACGATACGTCTAACTGGAACAGCTCCACTCTCTGCACGAACCTCACTTTTTCTGCGTTTAGGTCATCAGTCTTATAGCGGTGATGCGGCGGATTCAGCTAAAACGGCAATTGATCAATATGGCCTGCGATGGAAGAATGCCCGTACAACGGTTACGATCGGCAGCCAAGAGACTTATATAGGTGCATCTGGAGCTATGTTCGATAATAGCTTGAACGTTGGCGAAGGAATGTTACAGGGTATTGATATTCGTGATAAAAGAGGCCACAATGCTTATCATCTGTCTAGCGGCCGCCTTGATTCAGCTCTTTTTGACGATAATCAATCCCGCAATTTTTTTGGAATGGAATGGGCTCGTTATTCCGGCAGTATCCGATTATTATTTAGCTATCTACGCATACCAAATCTACCAACACAGGCTGACGATTTTTCGGGATTTAGCATCAGTTCACCCATGGGCAAAGCAGAATGGCTTACTGAGCTGATTCATTCCTCCGCTCCCACTGAAAATCAAGCTTTTCTTCTGGGCATGAAATACTACCCGACTAAGCAGCAAACTATTAAATTAATTATTGGAAAATTACTCGATAACTCTGTTCCAAAAGGAAAATCCAGCCTAGGGGGTTACGATAATGGTATCCGCGGCTTCCAGCTATCTACTATTCATGCGCTAACTCCGTCCAATCGATTAGCTGTGAAATATAGTCACGTAAAAACCATTACAGGCAATATGCCGATTCGAAAAATGGAAATAGAATATACGCAATTATTTTAAAAGCCATCCACCTAATTTAAAAGGCAGATGTAAACTATAAATGATTATGCAAATTGCCGCTCCTTGAAGGAGCGGCAATTTTATTTGCTATTTGATCTTATCTATGTTCCCGTATTTTACGGAATTCTATTTCATGGCGTTCTTTTTCACCTTTCTGCCTGTCGTGCCATTGATTTTCTGTTTCATGAGGACGTCGCTTCATTTCTTGTTCATGTCGTTTCTTCTCAGCACGTTCCCGTTCTTTTCGGTCCTTTTCACCACGTTCTGGTTGATTTGGTTTTTGTTCTTGCCGATCATATTGTTGCTGCATGGGAATTGAACCCTGGTGTTGAGGTGAAGCTTCTATTACTGATGCACCTATTCCTAGCTGCATGACGCCTAACATTGAGTAAATAGCTATTTTTTTAAATATACTTTTCATTTATATTTCTCCTTTATTAGATTAACCTCATTATAATTTAGAGATATGACAAAGAAGTGACAATTCGTTTTTCCAGTCACCTTTTATCGATTTAATAACTTCAAAATAACAACAAAATCGCCCTAGCAAGAAGGTCCTCTCCTCGCTAAGGCGGTTATTATGATCCCTATTTCCTCATCTCATACCCACACCACGTGTTCATCTTGCTCATATGTTCCTGCACATCATTGAGACATTCACCAAATCTCTGAAAATGCACCACTTCTCTTTGCCATAAGAAGCGCAGTGTATCTTTTACACAAGGATCATCAGTTAAATCAATAAGATGCTCATAAGTGGTACGGGCTTTTTGCTCTGCTGCCATATTCTCAGCTAAATCGGTAATAGGATCGCCAAGGCAAGCAATGTATTTTGCTGACCAGGGAACGCCATTAGCATCCGTCCAAAATAGTCCATGATTGTGCTGAGCATATTGACCACCCCATCCGGCTGCTTCCATATCCTTAGGATCAGCGCCCTCAATTAATTTATATACTAAAGCAGCAATCATTTCCATATGAGCCAATTCCTCGGTACCTATGTCTGTTAGTAAAGCTTTTGCTTTATCCGTCGGCATTGAGTAGCGTTGGTTCAAATACCGTAGTGAGGCTGACAACTCGCCGTCCGGTCCACCATACTGAGTAATAACCAGCTTGGCAAATGCCGGGTCAGGTCTACTAATTTTTACAGGACGTTCTAAACTTTTTTCATATATCCACATAAAGCGATTCCTCCATCTACATTTCCCATGGCCATGGACCCATAGCCCATTGCCATGGTTCTTTAGAATATCCGCCAAATCCAAAATTTAAAAGAGGTCCAAATTCATCTTGATAAGCTTTTTTACGTTTTTCCAGCATTTGAACGGCACAGTTGAAATCATTAATCGCCTCTACATCACAAGGATGAGTATCTAAATATAAATTAAGTTCTACAGCAACAAATTGCATTTCTTGAATTTTCTTTAGCATACTCATTTGCTTTTCACAATTCACTGCTTTCACCTCCCAATGTTACCTTGGTATCGGATATACACCATATAAGCTCGGGAATAAGGTTCCCTTCTTTAACGCCTCTTGAGGACTAAAAGCTTCATCATAGCACTGCCATGGAACGTATGCATGGGCTAACATCATCTTTGCGCTTGTCTTTTGACAATTACATGTATCATTCATATTCCACATATTCATATTGTCCCTTTCCAGCTCTTCTTGTTCATCATTTTCTTCAATGCGTTCGTCCTTTTCTTCAGCCCGTTCGCCTTTTTCTTCAACCTGTGCATCATCCACATTCCTTTTCACTGATCCATCCTCCCCTCATACTACTTATTACATTTTATGTAATGGTGTCACTGTATGTGACTTAAAATAAGAAAAATGCTAGAACATAGTCATTTTGAACCACAAGCATAAAACCGCTTACTAGGACACAAAGAACACAGATTGGAGAAGAATAACTCCCCCAATCTGTGTTCTTTGTATATCTCTGTATCCTCTGCGTTTAACGTTTTCCTTAGAAAATTTATATTTTCTATACTTATAAAAAACTGGTTAGCCAATGGATGGCATAATCAAAAAGGCAAGTATGTATAATAAGATACCCGCCCCGCGGTATAAGATTAACAACGCCCAGGCTAATCGAATGAGACTGACATCAATGCCAGTATAGTCACTAACCCCGGCACATACACCGAAAAGCATGCCGCGAGCTGGATCAAGAGCCAGCTGCTTGTGTAATGAATTGATTCCATCTGCGTCACCTTGGAAAAATTGCCATGCTGTTAATCCACTTACTAAGTAAGCTCCTATACGAATAAGACCAAACATAGCATTCTCACCTCCCTAGTATGTTATCCCACATCCTTCATAAATTTATACTTTTGTTATACGATGTTGAATAGAGACGGCTTAGCAGCCGTCTCTATTCACTAAGGACATTGTATTTTTTTTAGAATAGGATTATCAGATTCTGTACTATCAGAAAAAAACGTAGACGCGCTATTTATTTTCACCCTCAAAATTTATAAATTTTGATATTACAAGTAGAACTTTATCAGATAAACAAACACATACAAAAGCATTTTCAGTAATATATTGCATAGTGATAGACAATATTTAATAGTTCGTAGGTTTGTGCCTGTTTAACATTCTCACATTATTTAACTCTGTTTAAGCTTCTGGCTTGTCTCGCTAATTTTAAACGAGTGCTGCGGCTGGCATCTGGCTCTGGTGCAGTATCTTGAAGTACAACACCATCTGCCTGACGCCCTACACTCAGAATCAGACCAATTGCCATTAAATTAACAATTAATGATGTGCCTCCGAAACTAATAAAAGGCAATGGCACACCAACTACTGGAAATATACCTGAAACCATAGAGATGTTAATAATGGCCTGTCCTACGATTAAAAAAATACTGCCCATCGTCAATAATTTACCTAATCCATCTGGAGCCTTCAAGGCAATGCGCACACCGTAATAGGCTAATAAACCCATAAGGCATAATACCCCTAGAGCACCGATAAATCCCATTTCCTGACACAATACAGCAAAAGCAAAATCGGTATGAGCTTCCGGCAAATAGTTAAATTTACTTGATCCCATACCAAGCCCCGATCCCCAAAATCCGCCAGAACCAATTGCCAGCAGACCTTGTACCGTCTGATAACCGATACCCAATTGGTAATCCCAAGGATTGATCCATGCGGCGATACGCTCCGCCCGATAGCTGGCTGCAAAGGTTGCATATATAAATAAGGCAATGCCGCCGCCCACTAAAGTTAACAACTGCTGTTTTGGCAATCCGGCAATGATGTACAACATAAGGCTTGTACCAACGATAATGACTGCCGTCCCCATATCCGGCTGCTTTAATACGATCATTCCTAATATTGCTGCAATATAGAAAGGTGCAGAAAGCAGCGTAATTCTGCGCTTACGGTCAATTAGCGGACCTAAGAATCCAGCAGTAATCATAAGGCCGGTCAGTTTTGCCAATTCCGAAGGCTGGAATTGAAAGCCAATATTTAACCAACGCCGTGCACCATTCACTTCAATACCAATAAAATGTACCGCAATTAGCAAACCGACTGTTAATAACATGAATGGGAAAAGAAAACGATTAAATCGATGATAATCGATTCTGCTGATAACCAGCATCGCCACGATTCCAATACTAAAGGAAATCAGATGCCTTTTTAAATAATAATAACCATCTCCCATTTGTTGCCCAGCTTCTACAAAACTAGCACTGAAAATATTTACTGTACCGATCAAAAATAACAACATGGAAATGCATATAACAGCCTCAGCATTACTCCGCCATAATTGAGATAACTTCATTTTGTTTCTCCTTCACTACCCAATATCTCTATTATACAAAATTAATCCCCTAGACCCAATAACCAAATTGAGATTTTAGAATATTATATAAGGAAATCGGCATTTATAAATTGGGATAACCGAGGTGATTACATGGAAATCCAACCCTATCAACTCGTTGTAATTGATGATACGACTCATGCTTTACTGCTCGTTGATGGTCAACAAGGGGAAATCATCGCTGAAATGCCCTACCCGCCAGAGTACACCCCAACCGAGCTGCTGCTATCATCTGACCAGAGTAAAGTCTATATGCCTGTAGTAAAAACGAATGGGAAAGGCGCGCTCTTCGTAGGAAATTTGGAACAAAAATCCGTCTACCGCTTACCGATAGAGCTGCCTCCTCCTACGCAATTTACACTCGCACCAAAAGGAAATTATGCCTATATAGCAGATCCAAATGGCGGATTATATTCTCTGACCATACCGAGTATGTCCCTAACAGCCTGGGGAAATCCAGCAGAAGCTGCCTGTGTTGGCCTCGCTGCTGATCATGATGCTATCTACAGCGTCTGGGAACATGACAATCAAGGTACGCTGGCAGTTTTTAGCCCTGCAGGTCAGTTACTACAGGAATACTCTTTACCGGGAATCCCCACTAACGTAATTCTTCATGGCGATGAACATATTCTAGTACCTTTTACTAGTACAACATTTACCCTGGAAGGCATTATGATCTTCACAATCATAAAGGCAACGGAAACAACTCCTGCGTCCATGACGTCGCAAAGCTGCTTATACCCCAAGAATAAAACCTCATGTCCAGCTTATCCTTCCCACATTGCAGCTTCTCCTAATGAGCAAACTGCTTATGTTGTCAATGAAGAAAGTGCCTCTATTACAGTGATTGACCTTACCACTGCATCCATTTCCCGCCTCATTGAGCTGAATCGTTCTATATCCTGCCTACATATTGTACCTGGCAGTCAGTTAGCTATCGCTACCAGCCATATTTTTGCTGACCTTAGCATGATTGATTTAGCCAATGGCCGCCTATTATCCGTTACAGATACAAAGCGTGAATTGTTAGGCTATATAACGATTGTACCGATTCTTCCTACAGATCTCGATACAACTACAACCATCTAGTACCTTGTCAGCCTTAATCCAGTGGATACTGACGGTCTATTCTACGCACCCCTTCGTTGTCGTCGGTCGGCATACTCCCGGTATGCTTCCCTCCTCCGCCTTGTACTGCGAAAAATAGCCTCGCCATGATCCTACCGTTTTAAAGCTGACAAGGTACTAGTTAACGAATAAAGACTTGGCATAACGCCAAGTCTTATTCGTTAACTGTAAGTATTCAATCCTTTTTCTTCCCTAATTGACGGGGCCACTTGCCACTCCATTTATATTTAGCATCACTATTTTTAGTATCAATTACCTGTACTGTAGAAGAGCTATCATCCTCTTCAATCAGGATATCCTCTAGAACTAGCTTCTCTTCCACGGCTTTTCCTTTGCTCTCAAAATGACTATGTTTTTGTTCCTTATTTCCTTTTACTTTATTACTGATTTTCGCTTGTGGTGCTTCCTCTACTTTTGGCTCTCTTTCTTTTGGTTCTGGTAAAACCTCTTCTTCTCGCCCCGAATTCATCATACCAGGTATAGAGCATTTTTCCAGATCTGCAAGGTTAGATATCGAAGAGGGCTCATCACAGTATTCTAACGATGCAGCCGTTGTGTTCTTCATAATTCCTTTTTCCATCATTGTCAAAATTAAGAGAAAATGATCGGCTTCTCGCCTTACATGATCGGCTAGTAGAGCCGGGATCAAACCGACTAACCGACACTCTCTGATCATCTCTTCAGCAGCACGTTTAAAATCCCTAATGCGCAACACAGCAGCACGAACATCCTGCAGGAAACGTTTGAACGAGGCCACTTCCGGATAGCCCTGCAGCATACTAGAAAAGTCACGACCTTGCAGATAAAGGTCATCAAATTCTTGAGAAAAACTATTCGCTGTTTGAATTAGGTTCCGCTCTGACGGATCTAACAAATGACTAATAAATTTAGCATGGTCTGCCATAATTCGCAGCCAAAATACATTTTCCTGGGCCTTTGTGCCCCCAGATAAAGCCACTTTTCCATTTTTAATTTTATCTAACAGGCGCATAAAATACTCGGCTTCGCGAGCCATATGATCAAGAAGTAACGGAAAGTTATAGCCACCCAGCTTGCACTCTAACATGCGATGTAATAAATCACGCTTAAACGTATAAAACTCTTTTAATAAGGCCTGGGTGTCAGTCACTAGCTCCATGAATTTCTTGTCATTTTGCAATCGCTCTGCCCGTACGCGCAAAGACTCAAACTCCTGGTAAAAAGCTTGAGCATCATCAATAAAATCTTCCTGATCACAAGGCAGCCCCGACTTAATAAATAAAGCATGCTCTTCCATAATCCGTATCCAAAATTTTACTTCTTCTAAGTTGAGTGGTTCCAAGGGCTCAGGAACCATATATGACATGAGTTGACGCGACGACATAGCAACACTCTCCCTTTTTGATCCCACTACACATTTATTACATTCTATGCCGAAACTTTAAATTCTGTCATAAAAAAATGGAACCTGGCAGTTTTATTTTTATCGATGACTAAACCGCTCTAAAACTCCCATTCTATAACAGTGGGAGTTAAGAGCGGCTAAGTCGCACTTATCCACCACCTAAAGCATATAAATGTTATATTCCTTTTTCTAAAAACATAGCAAGAAACCTTCTACGATAGCATATCTTCGACTATCCCAGAAGGTCTCTTTCTTCTACCATTCCTATACTATTATGGAAATTTTACTTCACACCGATTAATCGGTGTGCCCATACCGCTAAATTTCTTTTCATATTCCGTCATAACATTGCCTTGATAATCACTGTTGTGCAAATCAAAGGTTACCTTAGCGACCTGCAGATTGCAAGCCTCAAATTGTTCTAAAGAAAATTCAAATAAAGGTCTGTTGTCTGTTTTAAAAAATATTTCACCACCAGCATGCAAAAGAATCCGATACTTGTTTAAAAAATTTACATGGGTTAACCGACGCTTCGCATGTCTAACCTTCGGCCATGGATCGCAAAAATTAATATATAACCGATCGACTTCCCCTGGAGCAAAAATATCCAATACGTGATTAATATCAAACACCAGCAAACGAACATTGGTCAGTCCCTTTTCTCTCACTTTTTGGGCTGCATAATATAAGACATCCTGCTGCGCTTCAATGCCAATAAAATTAATTTTTGGATTTTTCTCAGCCAGTTCACTAATAAATTGCCCCTTACCTGTACCTAATTCAACGTAAAGAGGTGCTTTTCGGCCAAAAACTTCATGCCACTGCCCCTTTCGATGTTCATGTGCATTTAATGTTTCTAGGCTAGAACCTGGCTGCTCAGGCACACCAAAAGGTATCTCTTTTATTACTACAATATCACCATATTCTTCCAATGCCGCATCCACCCACGGCTTTCTTCTCAGTCGCATCCCATTCCCACCTGTACCTTTACTATTCTTTGTCTAAACCAAACTTTTTCAAATATCGATATAGTGTAACACGGCTGACATCCAGCATATTTGCCAAGCGGCTAATATTACCGCCAGCAACTTTCCAAGCCTCAACAAATATATCCTTATCCTCTTTCCATGCCGTGCTGACACCAGTCTCACCTAATAAACTTATGTCCTTTAGAGCAATTGTATTGCCCTCTGTATTAAAGAAGGCTTGTTCCGCAACCCCCTGGAGCTGTTTAATATTTCCAGGCCATTCATAAGACATTAAGAGCTCTTTTGCTTCACTCTGCAACTCTTTCACTGGCATATTATGTTGTTCCGCTAATTCACAAATAATATGTTCTGCGAGCAGAGGAATATCTTCCCGCCTCGCCCGCAATGGAGGAATACGAATCATGCTTTTTGAGATGACCTCGTGCAAGGGCGAGAAGAAAGCCCCCTTCTCCGTGAGCCGCTTTAAATCACTATCACAAGCAGCAATAATGCGAATATCAAAACCACGCTCCACCTTTTCACCTAAACGGCATACCTTACACGTTGTTAGAGCATTTGCTAAACGAGCTGCCACATGCATGGGCATCTTTTCAATCTCATCCAAAAATAAAGTTCCACCATTTGCCAATTCCAATTTTCCTGGACGGCTTTCATCTCGATATTCACCACTGCCAAACAGCTCTTCTTCCAGTACCTCCGGTAATATATCACCACACTTTAAAGAAATAAGAGGTCCAGCGGCTCTGCCGCTTGCCTGATGAATCGCATGGGCCATACGCTGTTTACCTGTACCCGATTCACCCTGCAGCAATAGATGATGATTATTCCGGGCCACTCTGCCTGCTTTTTCCTGCATGGTAATAAAGACAGGAGTTTCTCCAACCATACTGGTCAGACTATACCTAGCCTTATATCCAACAGCATGAGCGACAAGAGTTCTTAAATCTTCAATTGGCAATGATACCGCCACTACGCTTGTTACCGCTTTATCCTGTTCTAAAGGCACTACTGTTGTAATATCTTCATAGGTTTTTCGCTGGGTAATCCATGTGACTTCCTTGTTATAGGATGGTATACCTTTGAAACCTTTATACAAGGGTGTATGTCGATAATTTAAGACCACATCATTTAAATTCGCCACTACATCCTTCGTCCCTACGGCATCAATACCCGCTAAGCGGCTTTTCCCCAATTTATTGCTATATACAACATCGCCGCCTGGTATGATATGATACACTGCAAAGGGTACAGAATCCAAAATAACATGACGAGCCTCCAGCTGCGCCAGCATTGTCAAATGTTGTTCCATAGCATATCGAATACTAAGCAGCAAGGAAACAACTGCGCTATGAGGTAACTCTTCTTGCTCTACAGAAACAATGGTCACAATATATACAAGTTGTCCATCTACCATAATAGGAACAGAACAGGCATCACCGTCTTGGCACTCTTTAATCCACATTTCCGGACCAAATAATAAAAAGGGAGATTTATGTTCATGTACAATACTAATACTTGACGTTCCGATATCTTCCTCAGCAAGCCTGGCCCCCTCTAATTGACCAGGGCTCTTTTGGAAAAAAGGCAGGGCATAATTTTTCATTACATAACAATCTTGATCAAGTAACAGCAAGCTTAAGTTATATACATTAAAATGTTCTCGTGTCTCGTTATATAATCCATTCAAATAGTCCATAGCAGGATGATGCAAATATTGCCGCCGAGCCAGCTCGTCCTTGGAAAGCTTCACTAATTTCGGCATGACTTGGGAAGTGATCCCCAGTTCTTTACTTTGTTCCCAAGACTCGGCCACCCATGGATGCACATTAGGATCCATCACGCCTTCATCAATAAATTTTTTATAATAATTCATTAGTTTTTCTTTACTGCGCCGTTCCCGTATCATACAAATCCTCCATATATTTCATATTCTCTACATACCAGTATACAAATGATCCACCATTGGAAGATCTTTCTTTTAAATTTTGAAGAAAAGACAAGGTAATGTCTGTTTATCATTATCTTATCGAATTTATGTTTTCCTAGAAAAATAATATCACATATTGAATAAAATCCATAGTTTTCTTGTTATTATTCTTTCCAATCCATGCATTTTTTCAATCATTTGCTTTCACAAAAAAAATGAGTAGGTAGGCGTATTCCTGCCTAACCTACTCAATAAAGACAACCGGCTCTATCAAGTACGATACTGATTGATATCTTGCCCGAAATGCTGGATTACAACCTTAAATTCACCAATTTTCCCCATCATATCTACAAGCTTGTCATTATAAATCTGAACTGATGCACTGACTTCCTGACTCGCTGCCGAATTCTCCTGGGAAATTGCTGCCAAGGACTCAATTTTACCATACACCTGCCCAAGTCCAGTCATCTCATATTCCAATTTTCCAATCATCTCTACAATATTCGTAGCAACATTCTGTACATTACCTACATGGCGGCTATTACTAGCTACTACCTCATTGAGCTGATGACTTTCCACTGCCAATACATCATATTCTTCCTCAATCATCGATACCACACCACTAATAATCTCCATTAAAATCTTAAGATCACTGGTAATACTATCCGAATGATGATGCGACTGCTCTGCTAATTTGCGTACTTCTTCTGCTACAACAGCAAAACCTCTGCCCTGCTCACCGGCCCGTGCTGCCTCAATCGCAGCATTGAGGGCCAATAGATTGGTCTGTCCTGCAATCGCTGCCACCATCCCCGTAATTTCCGTAATTTTAGCAGCTTGGGACTGCAGGTTATTGGCCGACTCTTTCACTTCAGCGAATTTCTCCAGACTATGCTGTAACTTAGATCCCGATGTCTCTACCTCTCGAAAACCTTGATTAATTTCCGATACGGCTGCTTCTAGTTGTATTTTGTTACGATTTTGCTCTACGACAAAGGTTTTTAACGTCTCTAAATTACCACTTAAAATACCAACTGCCTCAGTAGTCTCAATAGCCTGATTACCAGCAGCAGTTGCTACGTCATACACCACGCCGGAAATACCCCGGGAAGTATCCTTCATTTCATCAGCTAATACATTAAAGGTATCCGCATATTTATTCATTTCATCGCCAGTACCTTTAAATCCTACAAACTCACGCTTTAATCGTTTTTTATACAAGGATAAGCCTTGCATAATACCTTCGAACTCATCACCAGTATAAAGATTGGTTTCATGGAAGTACTTGCGCTCCTGCATATTTTGGAGTTCTTCATGGATCGCAGCAAAAGGTGTTAACAAAAGGGAAGATACAATCCCTGCAATCCCCCCACTAACCACAGCTGACCATAAGGGAACAGAAACACCAAACAAGGCTAATATCCCATTTGCTGCAGCAGTCATGAGAGCAACCGCTACGCCGATCTTGACGGGCAATCTTTTGATAAAACCAAAAGATAACAGCTGATTCACACGATATTTTTTATTATATGTAATAGGTTTCGAGAACCGAATTTTTAATTTTACATGCTCAGCAGACTTTTCCAAGACTTCTGTTTTAATCTCTTCCTTAAAATGCTCTGCACCACCGAGAAGAAGACCATTGAGATAACCAAACATCCCTCGTTTTGATTTATAACTAAAAATTGCCTCATATTCTGAAATGGGTTCAATTAAAATCTCTGGCGGATTAGCACCTGGAATTCGTTGTACAACAACTACATGCACATCATACATGGATCTAAGAAAAGAATACAAGGTCTCCTGCTGAAAAAAAGCTGGATAGACAGCTAAGAAAGCTCTAACGTTATCTTTCCCAATGGTTAACCAAATGTCATCCTCTGATTTGTCTAAGGAAGTCGCCAAAGAGGTTATAAACTTTTTGACCCCATTGTCCTCAACGTCTTCCGTTGGGCCAACAATACGATCCTTCGCCCATCCTGCACTCGCCATTGCTTTGTTGACCAAATCCTGGCCCCACGCATTACGAGCAGTACTGATCCAAGTGGCAACAACTGTTCCCTTCATTCCTATCACTCCATTTTAAATATATAACAGTATTTTCTACATTGCATCGTGATGTTGTATATAGCATTTCGCCATATTTTTACAAAATCCTGCCTTTAAAAATGTTTATCCATACCAGCTAGGAATAGAGGAGTGCTATCTCTTAATAAATAATGTCTAAACTGTGATATTCGTCACAGACTGTGACAAACATCCACTTATAATAAAAAGAAAGCACCATTACCATCTAAGGAGGGTCTTTCATGACAATACCATTAGCAAGCATACCCTTTCTAAACAAAAAAATTAAATTCCCCGTAACACCCCACATACCTGGTGGTTTAACTACCGCTGCTCAACTTAGACAAATTGCCGATATCGCTGATAAATATAATGGATCATTAAAGATAGTGGGAAATACGATTACGATTATAGGACTTAACCTTGCAGATGGAGAAAAAGCCATAGCCGAACTTGGCTGCCAAGGTGAATCTTTCATTGCAAAACAAGTACGTGCCGTTGCTTTCTGTCCTGGAAAACCCGACTGTCCTAGAGCGCTGCAAGATAGTACAGGCTTAGGTCTTGCCCTGGACAAAGAATTCTTCGGTCAAGAATTACCCAGTAAGCTGCGCATTGGTGTTAGTGGCTGTCCAAATTGCTGCATTGAACCATTTGTTAAAGATATTGGCATGTATGGCACAGCCAAAGGATATACCTTAGTGGTCGGCGGCAACTCAGGCTTTTCTGCACAAATTGCAACCCCCGTCGCCGAAAAGGTACGTGCCGATGAGATTACGTCTATCGTGAACAGCATATTAACCTACTTCCGCCAGCATGGAAAAAGCAAAGAACGCTTAGGACAGGTTATTGAAAGGCTCGGCTGGGATCACTTTTCACAAGAAACAATACCAGAGAATTATCGGAAATAATAAAAACATTTGAACCGCGAAGGAACGCAAAGAACACGAAGAAATATTTTCTATTCTTCGTGTTCTTTGCATTTCATAACGCTATACATTATTTAAAACTCTTTTATAATAAAGCAGATAAACGAATCGAACCACAAAGGCGCAAAGTACACAAAGGATTTTATTTTTTGTGTTCTCCTTTGTGTGCTGCGATAGCGGCATTGTGCCTTTGTGGTTCATATAACAAAAAAACCCGCTTCCGCGAGAATAGCTGTAGTACTTTATAAAATTCGGGGCAACGGAGTTCCCCCAAGATTATCTCAGCATCCACCCCAACACTAAGTAATCATTAACTCCGCTGCTTCATTATCTATTCTACCACAGTTTTCATAACTATAAAAGTGGGAATAGCCACTCTTTTAGAAAAACTTTATTTTTTTTCTACATGAATCTTTATTTTTGCTATATTATATACTGCTGCTCCATCCCTCCCTTTCTTACGACAGTTATAATGAATGCAAAAACCATGTCACAGCCAACAAATCTGCAACGCCACCAGGACTGACATTTTCTTGAATAAATTCTTGATCTAAAGCCTTACACCGATCCCGTCCATCACTAGTTTCCATACCGCCTGCCTCAATTACCATTTGCGCCTGTTCCCGAACCCATACTCTCATCTTATCAGGATGATGGCGGTGCATGACGGTAGTATCATCTACGCAAGTCATAAGCACCAACAACGTATGTACTAAAGCGTCATTGATTGATAGCCCCTTATCCAAGGCATCCCGCAAGGCCGGCAAAGCCTTATATCGTACCGATGGCAAACCTTCTGCTAATTCTCCACGAATACCCGTAATGCCATAGGTAACATATAAACGTTCTCCAGCAGTCAGCTCTTGCCCACTCTTATGAATAGCCCCTGCCAATTCTTTTTCTACAATCCCATTTACCATTTGTGAAGCATGTTCTAGTACAGTGCTTTGCGTTACAGGCAATGAACGTCCATGAAGCCATCCAGCAATCCCCGTCATAATTCCGAGTAAAAAAATCAATCCCTTTTGCGTGTTAACGCCCCGAGTGGCCGCTAGCATCGCTTGTTCAGCTTCCAAACCGATAATTCTTAGTACTGGCAATAAGGCTTCTACAGTTCCTTCATGAAGAATCCCGGCCTGAGCACAACGATTCATATAACTGCCGAGAGAAGCTGAGCTTGCCATGAAACTATAAAAATCCATATCCTGATGAGCACCACTATTGATTCGGTCCACCAAACCTGGCGAGGGGGTACATGTGACTTCATATAACATAGCTTCAATCGCCAATGCTCCGATTCTTTCAGCAACAGGGCTAATACACCTGGTTTCATAGGCTCTAAATTGATATAACAGCTTTTCCACTACATGCAACAAATCCTGCATACTATGCCGTCCTTCTCGCCGGCACACTACAAATTCTCCGCCACAAACAAAACAGTTCCGCCCTTTCCCCTTATCCCGACGGGATAAGAGCATACCGGCTTGGTCAAATACATCAATATCCAATAGCCGAGAAAAAGCAAATGCCTCCTCAATCTTCTCCGCTGCTTTCTTGACTAACCACCCCTCATTGTCGATTGCAAGTAAGGCTTCCGGACCTGTTGATAGATTGATCTGCTCCTCTCCTAGGATTTCAAATTGTTTTTTCACTTCTTGCGCAGCATAATCCCTAAGGCGTCTTAAGACAGGAGTGTCTTTTACTGCCCCTGGCACATTTAAGGTAATACTGACTATCGTCTCTTGATACTTTTCTTTAAACACTTGCTGCCTATTATACCTAGCTTCTTTTGCTGCTAAGACATCTTCTAATGTAACGAGCTTAGTTTTCATTGTAACACTCCATTTTTTCCAGCTACTTCTTCTGCAAGGAAGAAAGGATTTCTACGACTTTATGAATTAAGGTTTTATTCAAATATTGACGATTTTTGCAGGTCAGAATATAATGATTCAATTGATTATCATGAAATAAAACGGGTACACTACTATTATGAGCCCTTACATGGACTGCTTCATTCGTGAATAAAACAATACCCTCGACCCATACATTAATCCCTTGTTCCTTTAAAAATTTAGACAGTTTATATACTTGCCCTTTCACCTGCTTTACAGGGTTGACCATTTTCTTAGAATATTTTCCGCCGCCCCGCCCTACTTTATGCTGCGTCCATTCCGCATCTTGTGCATCTCCTACAATGTGACCATTGTGATTTTTAACCTCTACTACATATACCCCTTTCATACCTACTATAATCAAGTCCGTTTCTTGACTATAATTTTGATACGAAATACTCACATTAGTAAAGACATGATAGTCCTCAGGAAGGTGCAGTGCTTCTACTAAGCCTATCGTTTCCCCTTTTGCACCAAAACGAAATATAACTCCGCGTCTAATATAATAACTGGATAAAACAATGGCAATGATCAGCGGCGCTAAATAATACCACTGATTTACCTGCAATTTATGCACAAAAATTAGATAAAAAGACATACACACAAGCACTAAAAGTACGATTCCTGCAAATAGACTTCGATTGGCCTTTCCGCTTAAATTATTTCTCCCCTTATGAAATTGAGCCATACCTTTTACTCCCTTATGTTCTCTAGACTTTATCTCGTGATCCAAGTCACCAGATACGTTCACCGTCGACTCTAATGACTTAACACTTCACCTCGGAGTCAACTCTTTCTCGTCCGTACAATCTATAAGGTTACTTATTCTGTTTAAACCTAAAAAAACCTCCACGGCATCGGAGGTTTTATTCTTTGGCATTCTTCTTAACAAAAATATCACGTCTATTATCTTATCATCTTCTACAATATAATTGATAGTATACATCACTGGAGGCTGGCAACATGTATGAAGATACTGCATTAAAAGCATATAAACGCAAAATTCATTGGCAAGTGCTGTTAGTAATTATCATTGTTCTCGTCTTTGTCATAAATGTAGCTGGTTTATTCGCTGGTGCGGTTTTTTATAAAGAATTCTGCGTATTAAATACCCGCACCAGCTTAGAGAGATTCAATCCACTCAAATCTCGCTTACAAAGAGGTCTGCAAACAAAAAATTGGCACTCTACCAATATCCAGTCGCCTTTTGGCTATTACTTAAAAGGAACCTACTTACCTTATGCAGATCCTTCTAATAAGACGGTCATTATCGTACACGGCATTGCTGCCAACCGCTTAATGAGCTTATGGTATGTGAATATCTACCTGGATCAGGGCTACAATGTTTTAATCTATGACTCAAGAGCCCATGGCGAAAGCGGCGGAACCTCCACAACATGGGGATTCTATGAAAAATACGATCTTGAGGCATGGGTGAAATGGGTGGCCAGCGAGCATCCAAAGGGAGTCATTGGCGTACATGGAATCTCCATGGGAGCAGCGACAGCACTTATGCAAGCACAGCTCAATGAATCCTCTAAACAAGTAGATTTTTATATTATTGACAGCGCTTATAGCAACTTAGAAGACTTGCTAACCAAACAAATTGGTGCCGCCGTAAATTCTCATAATCCCCTATGGATCAAAACCTTATTAAAATATTCCAGCGCAGTGGCCTATATCCAAAATCGTTTTTTTTATGAAGATGTATCTCCGATCCACGCGGTTGAAACCGTCACTACACCCATCTTATATCTACATGGAGAGACAGATCCCCTTGTTCCTGTGAGTATGTCCCACCAATTATATGCCGCTACCAAAGGCTATCGCCAAATCCATACCTTCCCTGACACAGGACATGCCATGGCTATTTTCGACAGCCAAGCCGAATACCGAAATGTCATTACCCATTTTATTGAAACAACGACAAAATAACAAATATGTGAAAAACTCTACTCGTTTTTAAAAAAACATATAAAAACGTATTGAACTACAAAGACGCAAAGGACACAAAGTGGTCTATTTATAACTTATTTGTATCTCCTTTGTGGTTCATAAATTTTATGTTGTTCCACCTATAAAACTTATACTCTCTGTCTATAAAAAAAGCCTCTAAAAGCTGAGGCTTCTTTTTATTGTTTATCTAAGTGGTTTGCAATACGTCTTAATGATTTTGCAATATGGTATAGCAGATAGAAAAAGCCTCCCGCTGCAGCAACATGGGCTATGCCAAAAGCAATGCCAATTGCAGGATTTGAATGCATCATATTTTCACCTCCATTCTTACTATACACTTATTATCACATACGCCAATGACAACAATATGACAATACTATCCCTTATAAGACATACTAACATGCTTTTTTAAAACTTTTTGAATCTCGAAAATTATATCCATTTATTAACATTTGTAGAATTTAAAGTAAATTATTTGACTAACTGACAACTTAATGTTATTATAGGATTGTTAGTATATTAAATGGGGGGCGAATAAGGTGAAAATCGCATTAGTAGGATTGGGTAGAACAGGGAAAGTTGTGGCAGAATATCTTCTTTCGCAGAATGTGCTTAGCATGGTATTGTGTAGACCGAATAGTACTAATGCTAATAAGGATCTTGGGGAGATATTGGATCGTAACGATACAGGAATTATGATTGAAACCAGCGATCATTTAGAAAGAAAACTATTTCAATATAAGCCAGATATTCTTATTGATTTTTCACGCGCAAGCTTTTTAACCGATAACATTCACATCTTAGAAAAGTGCGGCGTAAGTGTAGTTACAGCAGTAACTGACTATGATTCTGCAGAATTGGAAAAAATAAAAAATGTAGCACAAAAAGGTAATATTGGAATTGTCCTGGCACCTAATATTACATATGGCGTTAATGTGTTAATGTTGATGACTGAAATAGCAGCGGAGTTAATGAACTCCTATGATTTTGAAATTTATGAAGAACACCATAAACAGAAAAAAGACAGTCCATCAGGAACTGCCAAGAAAATTGCTTTGAAAATACAGGAGGGTCTGGATCGTAATGATGAGATCCCCACTCATGCCGTTCGAGCAGGCGGTATTATTGGAAAGCATAAAGTTATCATCTGCGGTGAATATGATTCCATCGAAATCTCTCATCAATCCTACTCCAAAAAAGCCTTTGCCGAAGGCGCTTACAAAGTATCTCAATTTCTGATAGGAAAAACGGGTTTTTATGAAATGAGCGATGTTTTTGAACAAGAAAGAGAACAGAGAAGACAAATCATAGCTGTACGCAAAATGATGGAAGATATGAATATTTTGAATTTAGCATAGAAAATCTGCTATAATGTCGTAGTAGATCGATTCTATGGAGGTGATTGTATGGGAAAAGTATCCCCTAAAAGCAGTTATAAGAACATTAAAACGGCAGAGAAAAGTACAAAGTTCTTCATTGACAAACAGGCACCTAAAAAGCCAGTAAAAAAATAATAAGATCGTAGAACCTACCTTTTTAGGCCAGGTATTGCTTAAAAAGCTCCTGTAAAAATTCGTATACGAATTTTTACAGGAGCTTTTTTTTGCAATCTTGGTGGTATGTAGTTGATTCTGATTTTGCTTCAGAGAAGCTGGATTCAAAACTAATATCTCCTTATCCTTGATATAATTGACTACTTCTATATTATATATTGTAGAATTTCACATATCTTAAATAATGAGGTTGTTTATTGCTGTCGCTCTATTCTTCTATTCCTATCATGCCTGCTGGAGTATAACGTTCCCCCACAATTGTATACTGAGCGATGATAGATTCAATATGATTTAGATCTTCCCTGCTTAATTCTACTTTTGTTGCTTTTATATTCTCCAGCAAATATTTCAGCCTCTTCGTACCAGGAATGGGAATCACATCCTCACCTTTAGCGAGAACCCAAGCTAACGACAATTGAGCTCCAGTAATTCCTTTGTCTTGTGCAATGTTTCCAATCGCCTCTGCGAATTTCTGATTACTGCACAATGCCTCCCCCTGTAAGCGCGGTAAACTCTTACGAAAATCCCCCTCTTGACTTAGAACCTCCGAACTGAGTTGGCCACTCAACAGTCCACGGCTTAAGGGACTATAGGCAACAAGTCCAATGCCTAACTCTCGCAAAGTTGGCAACACACTTGTTTCCACATTCCGTGTCAAAAGAGAAAACTCGGATTGAACAGCGGATAAGGGATGTACTCGATGAGCTCGGCGAATTGTATCAGATGAAGCTTCTGAAATTCCAATATAGCGAACTTTCCCTTCCTTGATCAGATCTGCCATAGCTCCGATGGTGTCCTCAATGGGAGTATTGTGGTCCACCCGATGTATATAATATAAATCAATGACTTCACGATTTAATCTTCGCAAACTGGCCTCAGCAGCCTGCTTAACATATTGGGGACTGCCATCAATTCTTCGTTCATAGGCTCCCGGCTCCCTTACAATGCCAAATTTAGTAGCGACAAATGCCTCACCGCGCCACCTCTTTAGTACCGATCCTATAAGCTCTTCATTATGACCATACCCATACGTATCAGCAGTATCTAAAAAGGTTATTCCCGACTCAAGGGCTGCTTGAATCGTATTTTGCGATTCTTGATAATCTGCCTTGCCATAAAACTCACTCATACCCATACAACCCAATCCAATGGCTGATATTTCTGGTCCGTTTTTTCCTAGTAGTCTTTTCTTCATTCTTTCTAACTCCCTCTGCTCATTCATTTTTCTTACTCATTGGTGTTGTATCACTCGGTAGTATTGTAATTTTATTTTACATCTTTGTCAATATATCTTACATTGTTGTTACTATTACCTATAAAGTATATAATAAGACATAAAAGAAATGTCCTATCAGGACGCAGCGTTTTAAAATCCTGTTTTATAAGGAATACAAAGAACAAGTCTCATCATAAGACAAAATTTAGCTAAAGGATGAACATAATGCCAAAACACAATTTATCCGTATCTACCATACTCGATATCCCTCTCCTGTCGCGAATTATTGTAGGAATTGGCGAAGTGTCAAACATCACAGGTGTTTCAGCCAGACAGCTTCGTTATTGGGAATCCAAAGGAATCATCAGCTCTATAGGAGACAATGCTGGCACCAATCGGAAATATGACTATACCAATATTGAAAAAATTATTTTAATTAAAGACTTTCTAGATCAAGGCTTTACCCTGGAAGCATCCGCCAAGCGACTGGAAGAACGTATCCTGCGCCTTAATGAAGCAATTGTTCAATTAGCCAATCAGCATAACACCCCCATACAAGAATCGGTAGAATCCATCGAGGATACGAACGAGCCTTATCATCTCCTTGATGGTGAGCCATATCGTCTTTTGGGATATGCTACCCACAGTGTAACAAAGGAAAAGTTAGAAATTTACTTACCTTCTGATAAAAACCAAGAGAAACTACTGGCAAAGCCTCTAGAGGAAGAACATCATTGAATATTCACTACTGATGTTAGATCGACTAAACAATAGGATGAGGGAGTAAAACAATGCTGAGATATTTGTTGAGAATTCTACTTCGCTTACTCTTTAAAGCAAAAGTAATCGGCTTTAAGGAGATGCGTTTTGACGGTCCTACGATTGTATTACCCAATCATGTATCCTTTTTAGATGCAGTATTCTTATATGCCTATTTACCCAGTACTATTTGCTATGTAATTAATACAGATATTGCGGAAAAACTGCGCTTTTATCTCCAATTTATTAATCATATTAAAATTGATCCTTTAAACCCTTACTCATTAAAGAAAATCCTGGCCTTATTAAAAGCAGGAAAACCCTTAGTCATCTTCCCAGAAGGACGTATTACCCGTACGGGAAGTTTAATGAAGATCTATAGCGGCATCGGATTTATTGCCTTTCGGACCAATGCAGCAATTTATCCAGTGATCTTCTCAGGGTTAGAGTATTCCAAATTCTCACGAATTCAAGATAAAGTACGCTCAATATGGTTCCCAGAAGTAATGATGTATGCTGACAAAGTTATTCATCTGGAATCCGGCGGGAGTAAAAGCATCAGACTGCAGAAAAGAGAAATTGGTGACAAAATTCGTACGATTTTGGAAAACACCATGTTCAAAGCTAAAGAATATACGCAGATTAAAATCAATTTATTTAATGAGTTATTGCTGGCGGGCAAGACTCACGGCATGAGTAAGATGATGGCAGAGGATAGCAGCGGTAAGATTACCTATCGTAAAACGATTATTAGCAGCTATGTCTTGGCAAGTGCATTTCGTACAGTTCTTGTATCAGACGAAAGGGTTGGAGTCTTATTACCCAATTCCATCGGCCATGTCGTTACGCTGTTTGCCTTATTTTACGTAAATAAAACGCCTGCGATTCTAAACTTTAGCGCAGGTATACAAAACAATTTAGACTGTGGAGAAACAGCGGGAATCAAAACCATACTTACCTCTCGTACCTTTGTGGAAAAAGCTAATTTTCAATCCTATGTCAGCCAATTGGCTGCTAAATTTACCATCCTTTATCTCGAGGATTTGAAAAGTACCCTATCGGGTACTGATAAACTATCAGGCTTGTTCAGCTACTTTGTAAGAAAAAAAGCATCTCCCATTGGCAATAGAGAAATCATACTCTTTACCAGCGGCAGTGAAAGCAAGCCCAAAGGGGTTGTATTGGCCCATTCCAGTATCCGGGCTAACATTCATCAAATTTCTTGCGTAATCGATTATACCCACCGAGATAAAATGCTAAATGCTCTGCCTATGTTTCACTCTTTTGGTCTGACGGCAGGAACGCTGCTGCCCATTATGGAAGGAATGGAAGTATTCTTGTACCCCAGTCCCCTGCACTATAAAATTATTCCCGAAATTGCCTATGATCGAAATGTTACTATCTTGTTAGGAACGCCAACCTTTCTGATGGGATATGGGAGATATGCTCATAACTATGACTTTTATAATGTACGATTTGTTTTGGCCGGCGGCGAAAAATTAAAAGATGATGTGCGCAATCTTTGGAATGAGAAATTTGGCATACGTCTTTTTGAAGGCTACGGAACCACAGAAATGTCCCCGGTACTCAGTTTCAACACGCCTATGTTTAATCGCCGCGGAACTGTCGGTAAATTTCTTCCAGGCATTGAATGGCGATTGGAAGCCGTAGAAGGCATCGAGGAAGGTGGAAACCTCTTCGTAAAAGGACCAAATGCCATGAAAGGCTACCTATTGCATGGCAAAGGCTTTATACCTTCAGAAAAATGGTATAATTGCGGCGATGTCGTTGCCATTGATAAAGAAGGTTTTATTACCATAAAATCACGCTTAAAACGCTTCGCGAAAATTTCCGGCGAGATGATTAGCTTGGATGCTGTTGAAAAAGTTGCCGAAAGCTGCTTTGCTACTGATAAAAATGCAGCAATCAATATTTCAGATACAAAAAAAGGTGAAAAGATCATTTTGTACACACTCCATAAAGATGCGACTAAACAGCTGCTGCGAGAATACATCAGCCAGAGCGGACAAAGCATGCTCGTTATGCCAACCTCATTGCGAATTGTCGATACCTTACCCTTACTAGGGAGCGGCAAGATTGACTATGTAACCCTAAAAGAAATGGCCGCAAAGGAGCTGGAAAACGGTGCGTCTTAAACCTTCGCCCCTCAACGCCCTATTCTTAGCTCAATTTATATCTGCCTTTGTTGATAACATGATCTTATTCATTGCCTTGGGGATTATCCATAGAGATGGTTATCCTGGCTATTATCTGCCTCTTGTACAAAGCACTTTTTTATTATCTTTTATTGTTTTATCTCCCTGGGTTGGCAGGTTTGCGGATAAGAAAGCAAAATCTCAAGTACTAATGGTGGGCAACGTCATAAAAACATTGGGAATACTCCTTCTTCTTGCAAAATGCGACCCCGCATTGAGCTACGGCGTGGTAGGTATCGGTGCTGTCATTTATAGTCCCGCGAAGTATGGTATCCTGCCCTTTCTGGCAAGAGGAGAAGATGCCCTCCTGCGGGCAAACTCCAGCTTAGAAAGCTACACCATAGTAGCCATTCTCACCGGTTCTGTTGCAGGTGGTTATTTATCCGATATATCCATTGTGCTGTCATTGATAGCCTGTATCGTGCTTTATGTCATATCCATTGGCGTGAATACTCTGATACCAAAAGATCCCGGTAATAGAGGCATTCAATATCGTAACGCGATTATAGAATTTGCTAGCGATGCAGCAACCCTGTTTCACAATAAACAAAGCCATTTTTCCCTGATCGGTACCGGCTCATTTTGGATGGCATCTGCTGTCCTTAGGATGATTATTTTTGCATGGGTGCCCCTAACTCTTGGCATTCGCAGCGGGGTAGATATTAGCATGATTATTGCCGTTACCGGCATTGGCATAGCCATAGGGGCAGTCATTACTCCCTATCTCATTACCGTGAGAGATTATCAGCGCACTGCATGGTATGGTTTGGGTATGGGAATTTGCATCCTAGCATTCTTATGGGTTACGACCTTACCCATCGCCATTATCCTTTTACTCTTAATCGGCTGTATGGGAGGTATCTTTATCGTTCCTATGAATGCGTGTCTGCAAC
Organism: Pelosinus fermentans JBW45; assembly: GCF_000271665.2. Taxonomy (GTDB): domain Bacteria; phylum Bacillota; class Negativicutes; order DSM-13327; family DSM-13327; genus Pelosinus; species Pelosinus baikalensis. Next base: position 5,201,845 of record NZ_CP010978.1, read on the forward strand.
ATGTCGGTCATCAAACCATAGGAGCAGGCAAGACCATTGCCATCCAAAATTTTGTGGAAAATAGTTTTATGTTTCTCGGGGTAGGGGCCTATACTCTTGCTTTTAAATTAGGCATATCTATTTATACCTCACTGGCTGCTGCTGGTATAGTCTTACTAGCCTTTGTTGCCTACTTGCTTGTGCTAACCTATAAAAGAATAGAAACCACCTAAAAAAGATCGAGCCCTCCGTATCTAGTATTCGGAGGGCTCGATCTTTTCATTTCAAAAAAACAAAATCACTTAGCTAAATAAAACACCATTTGAGGGCATACTAACATATATCATCAGTTAAAGCAATCGGACGATCGATTTAAAGGTAGGAGATATTTATGACAAATGATAAATCAACATTACTCAAAATAAGCGTACTATTCCTAGCGACTCAACTCGTACTCATTTTGGAATTGGCCAAATCAGGCCAATCCAGCTATGCTCGAAGCGTTATAGCAACCACCTTTTGTTGGACGTTGTATACGTTTTTAGAGGCTAGATACGGGTTTTATATGAATACCTATGTGAGGGGCATCGTCATTCTCTCTTTGCTGGGAGATAGTTTCTTCGGCAGCTATTTAGACTTTTATCAAACATCCTTCACTTTCGATAAAATGCTGCACGTATTTGGCTCCTATTCCTTCTCTCTATTTGCTTATATTTTAGCTGTTCAATTACTTCGTCATCCCCTAAGCAGTCCATTTAAATTCATATTCATTCTGTCCCTGGGACTTAGTATTGGGGCTTTTTATGAGATTATAGAATTTCTTACCGATACCATTTCACATCCAACTCCCATTAGCCAACCAAGTCTGCTGGATACGGATCTAGACTTAATGGGTGATCTAATCGGAGCAATGATCGCTGCCATCCATGGAACTTATAGGACCTTTATGAATCAAAACTTTTGATTCCTTCTTTGTTCTATCAATAATACCCCAATGTTCCTTGAAGTTTCGCCTTTCGTGCACACCAGATAAAAACTAGGAGTCCCCCCCCAAAATAAATTATAGACTGAGAACAAAGTAATAGCAGACTGCCATCTTTCCATAATTCATATAGTGGTTGCATCTTCAACAAAGTATCACGTAGTAAAATAATCCCTTGAGTCGTCGGTAATGTCTTAGCAACTAATGCCAGCCATCTAGGAAATTGTTCTACAGGAAGCATAGAACCATTCAGAAAAAGCAGCGCATTTGCCGTTAAACCGGCAAGTTCGCCTACTCGTTTAAAAATTAACGTCATGCCGGCAATTATGAACCCGAAACCAAACAATCCAGCCATGGTAATGATAAAAATAACAAGTCCCTGCCATTGTAAAGAAATATTTGCTTTTAATGTCCATAATATAACAACCGCAAATAATAAAATATTAATTGTCGCAGTAATTAATGTGGCAAGAGATCGACCAATTAATATAAGGAATACAGGAACAGGGCTCATAAAAATCTGTTCTAATGTACCTGCCTGGGCTTCTCCCAGTAAATCACGACACATGCCGGAAATAACAATGGAGGAATACAACCACATAGAATAACCAATTAGCGTATAGGTAAGCTGTCCTGTGCTCACCTGCCCTCCACCGATAATAAAGCCTATGCCAATGAAGACAATCCCCATCATCACCAGCTGCAAAAAGGTTTCAAATTTGTAGTTCCAGGCAATCAGCAAACCTTTATAGGTTTCATTAAGCATAGTTTTTAATGTTGTCATGATTATCAATCTCCTTTTCGTTTTTTACCAGTTTTAAAAATACTTCCTCTAAATCTGGCTCTAACGGAGAAACAGAAAGTAACGCCATTCCCTTTTCTCTGATTTTATCAAGCAAGGTATATAACTTTGTTTGACTGTCAATTGCCCCTGTTAATAACGTCACTCCTTCTTCCTCTTTGATGATGAAGTCCTTTAATTCATCATTCCTGTGACCGTTAAACACTCCCTGTATCTTAATCTGATAATACCCCTGTCCAAAAAGCATGAGTAATTCATTAAGATTCTTGTCCGCAATTATTTTCCCTTTATGCATGATAGCTACGCGCTCACAAAGCGCCTGCACTACGTCTAATTGATGGGAAGTAATGATCACCGTTTTCTTGTAATCTTGTGCTAATCGCTTCAGTAATGCTTTCATAATTTGCATCGCTTCCACATCTAGCCCCAGGGTCGGCTCATCTAAAATGAGAATGGGAGGATCAGCAATCAGCGCGCAGGCAATCGCAATTCTTTGCTGCATTCCCCGTGAAAAATTTCGTATGATATCATTACGCCTATCCCAGAGTTCCAATTCTTTTAAGAGTGATTCGCCCCGCTCCTTACTAATTTTCCTGGCGCAGCCCTTTAAACTGCCAAAGTACATTAAATTTTGCCACGCAGTCAAAGGCCAGTAAATATTTCTCGTTCCTTCTAAAACCACGCCGATTTGCCGCATCGCTTCCCCATGATCTCGTGCTACGTCGCAGCCATTTAGCAATATATGTCCAGTCGTTGGAGTTATCAATCCACACATCATTTTTATCGTCGTAGTTTTTCCTGCACCATTTGATCCCAGAAAGCCGAAGACTTCGCCCTTTCGTATATCAAGATTAACGTTATCAACTGCTGTAAAATGATTTCCACTGCTGTTACCATAGATCTTACTAAGACTGTTGATTTCTACTGCTTTATTCGTTATATTATTCTCATTCAAAATTAATCCCTCCATCTTTTAGGGTTCATGTGTTTCCGTTTTTCAAATTACATTAGTCAATACCCATTGCTTTATCTAATTTAGCCTTACTGCTATTATAGTCGTACAGTGCTTGATTATAATTAGTCTTGGCCTTAACCAACGCCAATTGAGCATCAATAACATCTAAATTCCTGCCGACACCTTCTTTATAGCAAACCTCATTGATTCTAAAGGCTTCTTGAGCCTTATCTACAGCAGCTTTGCTTGTCCCAATGCGTTCTTCTGCTACCTTCAGATTTAAATAAGCCTGGCTTACCTCAAGAACCGCGGTCTCTCGTATCTGCTCGACTCCGTGCCGTTCTTTATCTAAGGAGCTTTCCGCTCCCTTCACTTTTGCTTTTGTAAGACCAGAATCGAATAAATTGATTGAGGCAGTAAGACTTACCATCCAGTAATCCTGTTTCGCCCCGGGAAAATTGTCGTCAGCCCAATTATTGGTGCCTTTAAAACTAACTTGCGGCAAATTGTCGCTTTTAGCCACTTTTACCCCACTCTTGGCGATATCAATCTTCGCTTGCACTTGAATGATATCTGGACGATGGTTTAATGCATATGTTACGCAATCATCGACGGTAAACGTATATTTTTGATAGATTAAATCATCTTTTAGCTTAATCTCACTAGTAAGAGGCAGACTCATCACGTTTTTTAAGCTGACCATTGCTAAGTTGTATTTATTTTGAGCTCCCATGACATCTTGCCGGGCGTTGATCACTTCCACCTCAGAACGGAGTACGTCAGACTTGTTTACTACACCTTCTTCATACTGAGCCTGAACACTATTCAAATGTTCCATGAGATTAGTAAGGGATTCCTGGTTCACTTGTAACTGATTAAGCGCTTCCAAAACATTGAAATAGGCGGTTGTCGTGTCAAGCTTAAGCTGCTGTTTGTTTTTCTTAACTTCAAGGTCGGCAACCTGAAATTTTTTTTTCGCTTGGTCAAGCTGACCTTCTAAATTACCCCCAGTATAAAGAGGTACACTAACGCTGATCGAATTTCCGAATGAAGTATATTCACCACCGAATTCAATATTAGCCAATGACGTACCAGAAAAATACTTCTCCAATGAATATTGGGGGAGTCCCGTTCGAGTAACCTTATGGGAGTATGTAAGACTGGGACCAAATTTTGCCTTTGCTTCGGCAATCGCCCAATTTGAAATCATTTTATCATCTTCCGTCGTTTTTATAATGGGGTTATTTTGCAGCGCCAAAGCAATGCTGTCAGTGAGTGATAATTCTATGGGAGCTGCCAATACATACGAAGGATTTACCAGAAGTATTCCCGCAATCAGTACTGCAAGCAAACATTTTCTCCATATTTGTTGTCTTATCATGTTACATATCCCTCCTTAATAAATGATTATGGCCACTAGCCTACTTCGATGGTGTAATGGCGATTTGTGCAGTCATATTCCAGTGCAGTCGATCATCCCAGTGCTCTGGAGCGATGAACACCGTGTAAGTCATATCTCCTCGTTTTTTCTCTCCATAAGACCGGATAAACTTCACCTTTCCAGGAATATCCACGCCTGGTATTCCATCAAAGGTCAGGTTCACTATATCGCCCATCTTGACCTTGGCTACAGCCAATTCCGTTAAGTCATCGCTACGCACTTCCCATCCGGATTCATCGGCAATCCGCACCAGCACTTTACCTGCAGCGGCATGTTCGCCCACCTTCACATCCAGGAAAACCACTGTTCCATTTATCGGTGCCCTTATTTCGGTCTTATCTAACACTCTTTGAGATTCGGCTGCCTTTCCTTCTCCTGCAGTCAGGTCTGCTTGAGCCTGCATCAAGCCTGCCCGCTTTCGTTCTACCTCCATCTGAGTCTGTTCGATTTTCTGCCTAGTTGCAGCACCGGCTTTTTCAAGTCGCTGCTGACGCTGCAATTCTCGTTCTGCGTCCGCCAGGTTCACGTGGGCTTGCTCTACTGCAGCGACAGCCCCAGCTACGTTTGATCGGGCACTCCCCACTCGATCCTGATACTCCTCGCGCACTAGCCGGATAATAGGTTGTCCAGCCCCTATACGATCCCCTTCTTTGACCAATATTTCACCAATCGTTCCCTCCACAGGCATCGCCATCTCAGCATACTGTATCGGATACACGATTCCCTCTGCCAGTACTCTATCATCAGCTTTCACCACTGGTATATCCTTCTTTTCTCCTGGACGACCGTTTAAAAACCACCAAGAACTTATCGCCAACACTGCCATCAATATCAAACACAGCAGCCAATGCCGTTTTATAATTGCCATATAAACGTCTCCCCTTGCTTCATATTATTCATAACTTAATACATCCCGCACGCTCAGCTGAGCTGCATTCCTAGCTGGCAGCAAACTTGCCAGTACCGACAACATAGTCGATAGTCCTAACCAAATGGCTACCCCCAGAAAGCTGAATGAAAAAGCCAAGGGATTCTTCAGAAACAGTATCCCTACTTGATGGCTTAACAGCCCCGCCACTGGCACGGCCAAAACCATTCCCGCCGTCCAACTCAACAGACCAATACATAGGGCCTCTACCACAAATACTTTACCAATATCTACGCTGGAAGCGCCAATCGATCGCATTACGCCAATCTCTCTGGTCCTCTCCAGCACATTAATCCCCATAGTTCCTGTCAATCCTAAAGCCCCAACCACCGCCAACAATACTGCCATAATAAGTAAAAATGTAGTAATGATATCAAACTGAGAGCGAATACGTTTTTTTTGCTCCCAAGTAATACTTACATTTTGAATACGCAGACTGTTTTTTTTCAGATGTTCTTCCAATGCCCTTCCTAAGATACTTTGCTCTTTGGCGTCCGATGAATTTGCCATAATCTGTACTGAACGAGCTCGTCCGGTCTCTTGCACCGCTCCAGTAAACCAATCGTAGGAAGCGTAAACAATCGGTCCAGCTAGAATTCCCTGGACAATTCCTACCACCGTGAACCGCAATTTACGTTCTCCCACCATGACCACCACCGGTTCACCGACCTTTAGCTGGGGACTATCTTTCAAAACCTCCGTATTTACCACTAAAGCACTTTCATCATTGGGCAAGAGCCAACGTCCCTCGATAAGTTGGGGTTGAATCATCTTTGTGTTTACTGGCGGAGCCAGAATAAACACATTCTTACTAGCCTCAGACTCCTTTTGTTCATCTTCCAGCACCCGCCCTGATGTTCTTCCCCAACATTCTACGGCCTTAACCCCGGATACCTGTAATACCTCCTGCTCAATTCGGCTAGTCCGATAACTCTGGGTAAATTGCACTGAGACATCATAATGAAAGTAATCCAATGCTTGATCCAAGGTTGCGTCCAAAGAGGAACGTACAGAAAACACTGCCATAAATACCGTGCCGGCCACAGTTAGAGTCAGCAGAGTAAGTGCCAAACGACCTTTACGTCTAAAGGTATTTCGAAGTGACAGTAGTATCGGACGCGGCAGTTTTTTCAGTCGTTCCAAACCAATGTCTACCCACCGGTCCATCCGTCCTTTCGCCTGAATGCCGCTGATACCATAATCATTTATCGCCTCTCGAACAGTTACGCCTGTCCCATGCCAGATTGGTCCCAAGGCTGCTAATAATGGCACTACAATGGCCACCATCATTTCCAGCATAATGACCCTAGCTGGTAATTCCAATCCACCGGAATCGAAATTGAACATTCCAGAGACAAAACTCGTCACCATACTGGCAGCCAACGCACCTAACGGCGCTGCCACTAACAGTGCCAGAAGCCCATACGCCCCCACAAGACTCAGATACATTCGCAAAATCTGATCCTTACGTGCGCCAATGGATTTCATAATCCCTACCTGACGCACCTGCTGAGTTAAAATGGCTGATATCGTATTAACCAACAAGAAAGTTCCCAGCAACAACGATAATACTCCTAATACTGCCAGCAGCAGCAGCAGCGCATTGATAGCCCCCTGCATTTGATGTTCTCCTGGCGTGTGTACCTGCAGCCTTGACACCAGAGTGTCGCCCTGTTCAATTTTTCTCCAAGCCTGCCGTCCAACCGTTTTGATTGGCTCCGTATCTTTACCCCGCAGAACCCAAGGTTCAACTACTAAATCGACCTGATCCAGTTGACGCGACTCATCCAATTTTTCCAAGGTATCCATGCTGATATAACCGTAATAGTTTCCGCTGAACAAGCTCGGAATCTTACTCGAATCATATACAGTCCCAGTCACTTTCATAGATCGTTTACGTCCAGTAGAAGTCTCCACTATAATCCTATCACCTTGGTTTACTCCTAGCTCAGTCATAGACGAACGCTCCAATAGTACATCACCATCCCCTGGAGGCCAAGCTCCGGATATATAACGCACCACATTTACTTTCTGTTTGAAATAGTCTGGAATCGCAACCAAAACCAGCTGGCACCACTGACCATCACTGGTACTAACCCGCAAGTTCACGTTGCGCCGTCCCTCAGCCTCTTTAATATTCTTTATGCTGCGGATAGTCTGTACCAATTCTTCATCAAAAGGATCCGCAAACAAGCTGGCATTGGCCGGTGACGCTGTCTCCCAACTAGCGGCTAGATCCCGCTGAAACATCAAATAGGAGCTGTAAACCATCCCTACTGCAAACACCCCAACTGAGATGGACAGTACCACTAACATCGTTCGCAGCTTATTGCCCCAAATATCCGTCCATACCTTGCGCCAGCGTGGAGATAATAGAACATAGCTGGTCATAAATTCCCCTCCCCAGCTGTCGGAACGATCAGCCCTTCAGATACTGTTACAATCCGACTGCTTCGCCGAGCTAAATCCTCATCATGAGTAACCATCAGAATGGTTTTTCCTCCAAGAGTCAGTTCTCTAAACAGTTCAATAACTGCTTCAGCAGTTCGCGAATCCAAATTACCCGTAGGTTCGTCCGCCACCAAGAGGGGAGGATCATTAGACAGGCAGCGGGCAATAGCTACCCGTTGCTGCTGTCCTCCAGACAGGTTCGCCGGTACTTTGTCCGCCTGATTTTCTACGCCTACCAATTTCAAGAGTTCCATAGCCCGTTCCGGTCGTTCTGCCGGATCGTAGACGTTACAAAAATCCATGGGCAGCATCACATTCTCCAGTACTGTTAATGTCGGCAGTAATTGAAAAAATTGAAACACAACTCCTACCGTCCGCCCCCGCCATACTGCAATCTGATTCTCCGTCAGAGTATGCACTGGTGTACCCGCCACCCACACGTCTCCAGAGGTAGGCCGATCTATACCAGTAATCATATTGATTAAGGTGGATTTCCCGTTGCCTGATTTGCCTACCACTGCCACAAATTCGCCCTTATCTACTTGAAGATCGATTCCTTTCAAAGCCACAAATTCACCGGCACCAGTTATATAAACCTTACGCACAGCTGTAAGCGCTACCGCAGGCGCTTCCGGTTTGGGCCGCGGTAAATCTACAGCCGCTAACCAAGGCAGCAATTTCCCGATCATTGTATAAATCCCCCCTTGCAGCTCTCAGCCGCCTTAAGTCATGTAGCTTAGCTACAAAAAGAAGTAAGCCCTTCGCAGTTACTGCGGGGCTTACTATTTTTTTTGTTCACATATCACTTTTTAAAAACTATAAAAGAGGAGGCAGACTCATAAATGTAAATATATACTGGCCAATTCTTCTGCATCCAACTTCAAAAGCATATCCTTCAATATAATCTGGCCCAACTTTCGTCAACAGTTTACCCCTAAATCGACTGGCATCTTCATCCCAAATAAGTTCAGCATCAAAATAAGTAAGAAATTGATTCATTATTGGGGAAAAAGCTTTAAAGGCGCTTTCCTTTGCAGAAAAGACCATAATCAATCTCTCAATCTTCCGATCCTTACTGTCATTTACCCAGCCAGCCTCCCTTATCGTACATACTACCTTTATGATATCCTTTGGTATGGTTTCATCGATCCTTTCAATATCTAGACCAATTCCCGCAGCCTTTTCTTTGCGTGCCACCGCAGCAAGTGCTACTTCACCCGAATGACTTATAGCACCCACCACACCTTTGGGCCATAAAGGTTCATTATGAACACCCTTAAGAATAGGAAAATTTTTTATATTTATTTTACTTAAAGCACTATGGGCTGCCGCCCTGCCTATACAAAACTCAATTCTGCGTTTTGGTACAGCTTTAAAACTAAGAACTCCTAACTCTTCTGGATGCAGCATCAATTCATTATAATCATCAGAGGTTTTCATGGAAAATCCAAAATCCCTGCTAAAAGGCGATACTATAGCATCAATTCTTCACACGCCCTTCCTTCTGTCATGCCAATGAATTTTTTAGAATTATCTAAATAGCAGTTTATGCAGCCAATGTTTTTTTATATCAACTGCTTTCATGGGGCATAACTCATGGCAGCAAAAACAACTTATACATTTATTGAGATCTAGTTTAGGCTTCCCTGAACTCATATCAATGATCTTCGCAGGACATCCCCTAGCGCACTCACCGCAGGAAATGCAACTATCATAGTTAAATACGGGTTGCGCCCGCAAGGCATTGATTAAGAATTCTTCGACAAATTTGGGAACCTTTCCACTTACCAGGCTTTTACCTAAAGAGCCTGGCAATTTAAAAGGAGGTATATGTATATCGTCTAACTGCAGCCCCTTAACTGATAGATCTTTAAGCTCTCCACCGAAAATCCCCCTTTCCTTTGCAATTTTTACAGTCGGAACTTGCAGTGGCTGTATCCCCATAATATGAGCCCCTGCTGTATCCAAGGCATAAGGATTTTCAGATGCCAGAATCAATCCAACCTGTCTTTTTTCCCCCGCAGAAGGTCCATCCCCTTCCATACCTTCGATCGCGTCAATAATCGTAAAGACAGGCTTAATATACTCGCAGATATCAACCAAATGATGAGCAAAATTATCTGCATTATTCATTTTGAAATGATATTCAGCTTTGGTAAGCCCAGGGATAACGCCAAATAAGTTTTTTACTGCTCCAGTGTAAAGCATCATTCCATGGGTCTTAAATTTAGCTGCCGACACAATAAAATCAACATCTTCGGCAACTTTTATGATTTGCATTTGCTTCAGTTTCTGCGCCTTTTCATTCACGATATCAACGGCTGACGTATCATAGTTTAATTCACAGCCTGTATTTTCTGCGACCTGTGTCATTCCTGAAGCTTTATAAATGCTGATCAATCGTTTTACAGTAAAGGGACCGCCTGGACTATCCCCGATAATGACTCTGCACCCTAGCCCTTGAAGATACCTGACAATCGCCTCAACGACTGCCGGATGAGTGGTCACTGCATCTTCTGGAGCATTTTTTTTCAATAAGTTAACTTTAACCAAAACCCTGGATCCGTTTTTTATCCTGCTTTTGATTTCGGAAATATTATCCAAACACTCATAAACTGCTTTTTCAACTTCTTCATACTTGTAGGTTTTAGATTGAGTAATACTAACTATCTCCATTTTCCTTCTCCAATCATAATTTGTGATTATTGCACTAAATAAAGAAGACTCGCTTCAGATGGAGTTTTACTCCACCTGAATCTTAGTCCCGCTTATCCTTAGGACTTAGCCTCTCTAAGACTCCCACAGGAGTCTTAGAGAGAGTTTAGTCATCAGATAAATCCAACTTTCTTGCAGTGCTCCATCATCAACCTGACTCCTGTCGGATTTAGTTCAGGCCATTTAAAGTTTAACTCTTTCAAAATATTTTCTGTTTTTTCGTTACGTATCATAAATGAAGTTTTGCTGGCGCCTTCAAAAAACATATTCGAGTGAACAAGTATCCTGGCAATATGACTTTTGGCTTCTTCATCTTCATATTTCTCGTATAAATACTTTATAAAATCGTCTACAGGAATTGTCTTTGTATGCATCCCTGCGTATTTTAAAAGTTCCCCCAGTGAAACAAGACTAATCTGATTGGTATTAAACAGATGGTAGGTTTCATTTTTTAAATTTACCTTATCAAAAAGTAAGACCACTGCTTTAGCGACATAATCGATAAAAGAAAAATTCAATGTTTTCTCATCTATTTCCGGAAAATGTCCAATTTTTATCAAGGATTTCACAAGGGTATAAAAAGCATTATCCTCTATATTCTCTTGAAATACACCTGTTTCAGAGTCAAATACAAGATTCCCAACCCTGAAAACATTTGCCTTCAGTCCTTCTTCCCTTGCTTTTACTAAAAACTTTTCGGCTTCCAATTTCGTTGCTACATAATAGTTGTCCGAATTCTGCCCTAAATCACAATCATATTCTGTGAATATGAGACTTGCTTTTCCATCTATATATCCACTCCCTACACTCGTGGTAGATATGAAATTGTATGCTTTTTTCTTGCCAGTATTTGCAAATTCAACAAGCCTTTCATTTCCCTTTACATTCACAGCATGAAACTCGGAGTAATGCCCATAATGCTTAACATTGGCTGCAGAATTTATGATGCAATCAATAGTGTCTGCCAACTCCATATATTTTTTAGGATCTAACCCAAGATACTCTTTTGATAAATCACCATTAAACACACAAATTCTGCTTTCTAAATTGCCATGATCATTCCTGTTAAGATTAAAATAGAATTCTAGTTTGCCCCATAATCTTATCTTTGCCTCCTCGTCGTCTTCACCCCGAATCGGTAAATACACCATATAATCGGTATCTTTTAATAAATGGTGCAGAATATGTATTCCAAGATAACCGGTACTACCTGCCAGTAGGATATTTTTGTACTGAGCTATTTCAAAAAGACCAACCTGTTCATATTTCTGATTCTTAATTTTATATTCCTTCAGCTTACTGCGCAGGTTACCATCAAAGCAAATCGAATTGTCCTTCGTGGCTGCGACTTCATTCATCGCATCAATCGTTGCTTTTAATCTGTCTTTAGAATATTTTATTGTATCTGAAAGGTTCCTAATGGTCTGACACTGAAAAATGTCATTTATGCCGATCTCAAAATCCAGTGCCAGCTTGGCTACAACTTGTATGGCTTTTATGGAATTGCCGCCAAGCATAAAGAAATTGTCATCGATTCCGATTCTATTGATCTCAAGTATATCTTGCCAGACTTTTTGGATTCTTCCATCAGCTTCATTTCGTGGAGCGATATAACATTCTCCTGTATTTCCCCATCCATCAGGAACAGGCAATGCCTTTCTGTCAATCTTGCCATTGGGAGTCAAAGGCAGCTTATCAAGCTGGGTAAAGTATAACGGCACCATATATTCGGGCAGTTCTTTTGATAGGTGTATCTTAAGTTCATTAGCTGTCAATTCACGATCTGCTACTACATATGCTGCCAGATATTTGTCCCCTTGCTTATCCTCTCGGAGGATTACTACCCCTTCCTTAATTTCTTTATGCTTTAACATCTGATTTTCTATTTCTCCCAGTTCCATCCTAAATCCTCTAATCTTGACCTGGTGGTCGATCCTGCCAAGAAACTCTATATTGCCGTCCGGCAGCCATCTTACCAAGTCTCCTGTCCGATACATCCGCACACCAGACTTGAACGGGTTCGGGGCAAACTTCTCCGCCGTCAAATCCGGCCTGTTTAAATAACCTCTGGCTAGACCATCGCCTGAAATGCACAACTCTCCCGGAATACCAATTGGTTGCAGTCTATCATTTCTATCTAATATATAGACGTTTGTATTGTCCATAGGACGACCGATGGACGGTAGAGTATCAGCTGAGTCCACAGACATGATACGCCCCCAGGTAGCAACCACTGTGTTCTCAGTTGGTCCATAATGATTGACCAACGTAAAGGGTATATCCAAATGAGGTCTACGATGCAGTTTATCTCCGCCTGTCAGCATGGTCCTCAAGGATATCTCGCGAGGCCAAACTTCGGCCAAAAGAGCTTCCGCCAAGGGTGTCGGCATAAAGCTTATGGTAATCAAGTTGTCGTGCAGCCACTTAATGAGTTCTGTCGTTGATACTCTGATTTCATCACTGGGAATATATAGCCCCGCACCGGAAACCAGATAAGGCCATGTTTCCCAAACCGAAGCATCAAACGCCGGTCCAGCCACTAGAGTAGCCCTGTCCTCAGAGGTAATATGATGTACACGCCGGTGCCAGAACACAAGATTCACCAAGCTGGCATGCTCAATTTCAACCCCTTTTGGTTTACCCGTGGAACCGGATGTGTAAATCACATACGCTAAATCGTGTGAAGTATTTTCTCTTACTACGTTAGCAGCATTTCCTTGATATAATTCCTCTTCTTCTAAGTTAATAATATCCCCGTTAAAAGCTATTTTACTAACCAAGTGTGCTTGGGTTAATAAGACTCGCGAACCACTATCCACCAGCATATAGTTGATTCTTTCCACTGGATACTCAGGATCAATGGGCAGATAAGCCCCTCCTGCCTTCAAAATACCCATGAGCCCAATCATCATTGCGGGAGAACGTTCTGCCATAATTCCCACAATATTGTTTGCTGTTACGCCTTTACGTCTTAAAACACCTGCCAGTTGGTTCGCTTTTTCATTTAATACTTTATACGTTAGCTTTTGCTCTTCAAAAACCACAGCTATATTATCAGGCGTCCCCCTAACCTGCTCTTCAAAGAGTTCTGATATGGTCTTATCTTTGGGGTAGTCTCTTCTTTTTGTATCATTAAAAGTATCTAAAAGCTCCTTCTGCTCTTCTGCTGTGAGCATGTCTATATCTTTTACCAGTATTCCCGGATTACTGATTACGCCCAAAATCATTGTTTTGATATGCCCCTTCAGCATTCCAATAAATCTTCTATCATAGACTAAGGAATTATACATGAATTTAATGTTTAACTCCTTACCGGGAATAACCACCATATTAAAATCATAATTCGTCTGTTCAAAAACTTCAGTTGCTTTTATATCAACACCATAATTACCGTTCATTACCTCTTCTATCGGATAATTTTCAAAAGCAATAATGTGATCAAATAAAGTATTTTCTACACTTGTCCTTGCCTGTATTTCGGCAAGAGGATAATAGCTATACCCCTCAGACTCTATGGCAGCTAATTGTACTTCTTGCAGCAATTGCGCTAAGGGTTGATTGCTATCGAATTTTATTCTTACAGGTAATGTATTGATAAATAACCCCACCATGTTTTCTACGCCCATTAACTCATGAGGTCTTCCCGATACAACCGCACCAAAGACAACATCATCCGTATTGTTATACCGTGCAAGTAAGAGTCCCCAAATCGTCTGGATTATTGTGCTAAGAGTCACATTGCTTCTCCTGGCTATTTGTTCAAGACCACATCGTATCTCCTCATCCAAACTAAAAAGAAGCTCTTCTTGTTCATATCGTCCCGGTACTAGGGTACTGCTATTTTTAGAAAGGGATACCTGTTCTTCATAATCACGCAAATATCCTTCCCAATAGTTCTGTGCCTTTTGATGTTCCTGGTCGTCAAGCCATTTAATATAGTTGCTATATGGATATACTTTTCCTAACTCCGGCAGCCTGTTTTCCTGCAAACGGGCATACATCCCAAAAAACTCTTTAAGAATAATTCCTAGGCACCATCCATCCATAATGATATGGTGAAAACTCCATATGAGCTTATAAGAAGCAGTCCCTGTTTGGATCACACTGAATCGTATCGGCATGCCTTTTTGCAGATCAAATCCTCTTATTTTATCTTTTATTTTAAATGTTTCAATAAATAATTCCTGATCGACTTCTGGTAAGTCGCTAATATCCACAGCATCGATACACGCCTTTTGCTCCTTCATAACAACCTGGATCGGTTTTGCCAGCTTTTCATAGACAAATACAGTTCTTAAAATGTCATATCCTTCGATAAGCTTGTTAAAACTTTCTTCCAGATGAGCTATGTCCAGTCTGCCATCTATGGATAAAATTGCTTGTTCCAAATACGCTGAAGATTCCTTGTCCTTCATTGCATGATATAACATACCTTCTTGCATAGGACTCAATTTATATAAATCTTTTATGTTTCTTGTATCTAAAGTATGTAGCGCAGTTTCAAGTTCATCAATGGTGAATTTTTTTAAAGTAAAATCACTGGGAGTCATTTCTGTGTAGTCAAGGGCTGCACAATGAGCTGCTACATGAATTAAATTTCCCCGAAAACCTTCTGCAAATTTTACGATAGTAGCCCTATCATACTCAGCCTTATGATAAGTAAAATTCAGTACTAACTTTCCCTGTCTCACCATACCGTTTATATCAATGGCATAGGGCTGTTCCATATTTAGTGATACACATCTTCCTACAGAAACATCCGATATCCTAAATGCACCATCGGCATCCTCCTCGAATTGTCCAAGATAGTTAAAGCTGATTTCAGGCTTTAGATTAAACTGCAAGTTTCTCTTATTCTGTGGCAAAGTTAGGTACTTTAGAATACCATAGCCAATTCCTTTATTCGGAATCTGCCGCATTCCTTCTTTTACCGATTTTATCCGATGTGCAAGATCCCTCTTTTTTCCCATATTAAGTATCACAGGATATTGAGTAGTAAACCAGCCCACTGTTCTTGATATATCAAACTCTTTAATGATATCTTCCCTGCCATGCCCCTCCAGGTTGATTAATACCCGATCCTCGCCGGTCCATTCCTTAACCGCAAGTCCCAATGCCGTAAGCAAAATATCATTGATTTCGGTGTTATACCCTTGATTAACTTCTTTAAGCAATCTTTCCGTATCTTGCGTGGTGAATTCGATCTGTACCTGTTCGGAGCCTTCATATTTTCTTTCAGTAATGATCCGATCCTTAGGCAGCGTTTTTACAGGTACCCCTTCCATTTCCGCCCAATAGTCTACTTCTTTTAACAGTTCTTGGCTGTTGGCATACGTAGATAGCTGAACTGTCCAAGCATTATAAGAATCCGTTTTATCAGCAAATTGTATTGCTTCCTGCTTTAATGCCTGCATATACCCATTAAAAAGATCCTGAAGTATAATTCTCCAGGATATCCCATCTACGGCTATATGATGGATCACGATTAAAAGCTGATCCCCTGTTTTCGTCTTGAAAAGACCCGCTTTAACCAATGGACCATGTGAAAGTTCTAAGCTTTCTTGTATCCGATTCGCTTCTGCTTCGATGATATCCCGTACATCATCATATTGTAACAAATCAAATACTTCTAAGGAATACAGTATACCTTCAAGCCCCCTGTTGAACAGAACGACCTCATCCTCTTCCTGATTAGCGACCATTCTCAATGCATCATGATGTTCTATCAGTTTACAAAATACACTTCTTAGAACTTCTTCTGCAAAGCCTTCTTGCCGATAGAGCATAACTGCTTGATTAAAGTGGTGCTTTTCTGCAAAGCCTTGTTTAAATAACCAGTGCTGTATTGGCGTCAAACTTACTTTCCCTTTAATAATACCTTGTTCTGCCCTGCGCGCTACAGTTTGAACAAAATCACCCAATTCCTCAATAACTGGATGCTTGAACAAATCTTTCATTTCCAGTTTTAACCTGTAAGCGTTTAATCTTGACAATATCTGGATCGCCTTTATGGAGTCTCCTCCCAGATTAAAGAAGTTATCCCTTATCCCAACCCGCTCTGCTTTTAATACTTCCTGCCATACCTTTGCCAATATTGCTTCTTTATCATTCCTTGGCGCAATGTACACCCCACCAGAGGCCTTACTGCAATCAGGCTCCGGCAGTGCCCTCCTGTCGACCTTATCATTGGAAGTCAAAGGCATACAATCAAGTCGTATTATGTAGGAAGGCACCATATAATCAGGCAATTCTTTTAATAAATGTTCCCTCAGTTCATCGATTGTCAATTCATCGTCTGTTACAAAATATGCAACCAGAGATTTGTCCCCTTGCTGATCCTCCCGGTCAATTACGGCTGCTTCTTTAACCAACGGATGCTTTAACAGCTCTGCTTCAATTTCTCCCAATTCAATCCTAAAGCCCCTGATCTTTACCTGGTGATCAATTCTGCCAAGAAATTCGATGTTGCCATCGGGAAGCCATCTTGCCAGATCCCCTGTCTTGTACATCTTCTCCCCATTTCGATACGGATTGGCTACAAACTTTTCCGCTGTCAATTCTGGTTTGTTTAGATAACCTCTAGCTAACCCGTCGCCGCCGATGCACAACTCGCCTGCCGAAGCAATTGGCAAAAGTTGGTTATTCCTATCAAGAATATAGATTTCTGTATTACTGATCGGTCTCCCGATTGGCACCGGACTATATTCCAATTCTAGTTCGTTATATTTCCAGGTAGTTGCAATAACCGTTGACTCCGTAGGCCCATAAGCGTTACTATACACAAGCCTTTCCTTCCACTTATCAACCAATCCTTTAGTTATAGCGGACCCACCTGTGATTAAATGCTTCAGTTTAGTGACCCTTTCCGGATCAATACCTGCTAAATAGGTTGGAGGAAGAAGTGCTATCGTTATTTCGTTTTTGTCGATAAAATTCTCAAAATCAGCAAGATGATGAATCGTTTCATGATCAACCATATACAGCGTTGCGCCTGTCAGCAGACTCGTAAAGATTTCCCAAACAGAAGCATCGAAGGAACTACTGGCAAATTGCAGCATATTATCTTTCTCATCCACATGGTAATTCCGCTGAAAAAACGTCTTCAAATTTGCCATTCCCTTATGCTCGATCATAACTCCCTTGGGTTTTCCTGTTGATCCTGAGGTATAGATGATATATGCTAAATCACTCGGTTTATTTATATTTTCTAATCCTTCATTGTCCCCTTTGTATATACCGTCATCTTCAATATCGATCACTTCACCTTGATAGCTCACTTTTTCTTTGAAGTGTTTTTGTGTCAGCAGAATACCTGTAGAACTGTCCTCCAGCATATATGTTATTCTCTCCATAGGATAGTTTGGATCGATCGGCAGATAAGCACCGCCTGCCTTAAGTACCCCCAGTATGCCGATTACCATCTCAATTGACCGATCGAGCATGATACCTACGATACGGTCAGGTTTAACTCCTTTACTTCTCAAAACCTTTGCTAGTTTGTTTGCCTTAGTGTTCAGTTCCTGGTAGGTGAGTTGTCTATTTTCAAATACCACAGCTGCATGATCAGCTACTCTATGAACCTGTTCTTCAAATAACTCATGGATTGTCTTCTCTTTTGGATACTCCACCTTTGTATTATTGAAATCGTATAAAATTCTTTGTTTCTCGTCTTTAGGAATGATTTCTAATTCAAAGACACTTTTCTCACTGTTTTCAATCACTTCACTAAGCAAATATTTGAAATGCGCAATAACGGTTTCGATAGGCATAAATTTTTCAAATAAACCAATCTGGTAATCAAAATCAATGTAGATATCCCTTTCATCGTTGTACTCCCTCACAAATATCGTCAAAGCATTCCGTTCATGCTGGTGAGTCATGCTCACAATATCATAATCACTAGCAGTGACATAATTCTCACTAAAATCGCGATTTACGTAAGAAAGAGATATATCAAATATATTACTTTTTTCCTTAACCTGCTCAAAAGCCGTTCTGTATATTTCTCCAATGGGAAACTTCTGGTGTCTATAGCATTCCATAAGTTCACCTTTTATCGTAAGCATGAGTTCTTTAAAGTCCATGTCTTTTCCCGGATTTATTCGTAAAGGTACTACATTTGCAAAAAGTCCTAGGGTTTGCTTATATTTTGCCTTTCCTCTGTTTAGGGTGGGAACGCCGATAACAACCTCTTCCTTGTTACAAACCCTGCTGAAATAGGTAAACAGCACTCCCAAAATTAAGTGGAAGACCGTACAACCATTTGCCTCACTAAATGCAATCATTTTATTGTAGGAAGGCCTTTTGATACTAAATGTAACCCTATCACTTACTATTGAACTATCCATACTGATATTACTATCCGTGTTCCTGTTAAACAGCGGTTCCGGAATCGTTCGATATTTCGCCTTCCAAAATTCCTTATCGCTTAAAAATACTGGAGAATGAAGATATTTTTGGTTATCGGCAATAAAATCCGTATAGGAATAGGTTATTCTTTCAATTTCTGTAGCACCTGTCATGAGTTGATTATAATTTTCAATGACTTGTTTATACATCATAGATAAGCCAAATCCATCAATCATGATATGGTGAAATTTCATAAACCAGAAATAGGTATTGTCATCTGACTTAAGTAAAGCAAACTGAAATAAATTCCCTTCAAAATTAAGGGGTTCTGAGAATTCCTCTTTCATCCAACTTAGGCAAGTTTCATCAGGATTTTCTTCATTAGAAAAATCATAAAAGGGAACTTCATACGCAATTTCTGATAATATTCTCAGATAAGGTTCTCCCTTTTTATCAACTACATTCATACGCAGAGAATCATTACGTTTTATCAATATTGCAATTGATTTATTTAAAACCGCCTTATCTATTTGCCCTGTAATAGCCATAAATCCGCCTAAGTTATAGATCGGCTTTCCCGAATACAGGCACTGCTCCAGCCAGATATCCTTTTGATAAGAAGCCAATGGATATTCTGTATATTCAGGCTCCAGCTCCATTTTATGCATGTTACTATCGTCCCCTCAAATTTTATTTTAAATTCTGCAGATATTCGCTAGATAGTATTTGATCAAATAGCTTGAACACTTCCTCAGCATGATAGAGATCCTTTGATACACTCACTTTCATATACAGCTTACCGCAAAGGGTAGAAGATACGAGAAGGATTGATTGAGACTTAAAGGAAAAATAGATGGAATCCACTAATCTCTCCATTACAGGATAGGATATAACGCCCAGATTGGAATAGGTAAGCGAAAAGTCCCCTAAAGGGGACCTTTCTGGTATCGGTTTTTTACTCTGCTCTAACCACTGTGTTTTAACTTTTTCGTAGGATATAGAAACTGCAGCTCCCAGACATGACAAACTATAAGGAAGTCCCCTTTTAAACCATCGAAACATAGATTTTACTTGTTTGTCTATTTCCTTGCCTTGAAAAAATTGTGCTGGAAGACTTGCGATCAAATTTCCATAGGTATATTCCGGTGAATAGGGTGAGAGTGGATGGATGTCCATGGGCATCGAAATGACAACACGTTTCTTATCAGGTACATACTGGAATAATCCTTTGACTACTATTTCGCAGGTATATTCCGTTAGCGTCATTTTTTTAGCCTTGCATAGCAGCAATATTTTTTTAGTCTCATCCCTGTCAAAGCCGTATGTCTTGGTGGCATAATTATTACTTTTGGCAGGAGTCTTACCATAACTTAAGTCTACAGTATCCTGTCCAGGATTTTTGCCAGCTTTTAAAATAAAATCAGTAAGAAAAATTGGCAGCCATAAGAAGGCATTGACTCTCTTCATCATACGTAAAATTCCATGCAAAAAATTCGTATGTATTGTTTGTTCATCTCTGCCTTTTTGTTTATCACCTTCATAATATTGAAGCCATTTTTGAATCCAAAAGACTAGACATCTTCCATTTGCTACAATATGGTTCATACTTATAACAACCGTATATTCATCCACAACAGATAGGTTAAAAGGAAGACGCGTATTAGTCGGGTAATACTCCTTCAATAGGGTGTCCTTATCATACTTCTTACTTAGCTTTTCTTCCTCAAAACTCAACAGTTGTTCTAGTTCTTCAGTTGAAAACCGCCCCCATTCAAACTTATTCTTTTCAGGATATTCAATGATTTTCGTTTGGAGTAATCGATTTTCAAGGATTAGTTCTCGATAACTTCCAACCAATTTTTCACCATTAATCTTCTCCTTAAAAACCATTGTTGCTCTCATACTGTTTGATGAAGTAAACTCTTCCGTTCCTAAAAAATATGAGCCTGCCAGTTGAACAAGCTTCATATTTTCTCACCCCATTGATCTGGCTGCAAAACGCCTACTATTTGTTTTATAAGTTGAGCATTTCCTTTTACATAATCAGGTTCTAACATAACATCATGTGTGCCGAAGCCTTTGTATTCCATATAATTTCCTATGGTTTTCTGCACCCATTCATCAGCCTTAGAACAATTTTGTTGGTCTTTATGAGAATATATCTGACATAAATCAGCCGTAATTTTCTCATCGTTAAGTAAGCCATTAAGATAATTTAAATAATTCATTGTCTTGCTTTGAATGAATTTTTTTATATTTTTCTTTTCTTTTTCGGATACATCCATATTCTCCATAAAGTCATCGACACGTTCCATTAAGAGTTCCAAGCTCTCATCCGGTATTTTTAGGTATTGGCAATCTAACAAAAGGAGTCCAGCTACATCGTAACCTTGCCTTTCTAGTTCTCTTGCAACCGCAACCGTTAAAATTCCCCCTGCAGAAAAGCCACCCAAAACGTACGGCCCCTGGGCTTGTATGCTAGTTATCATTTTTACATATTCTTTAACTTTAGCATCACTTTCTACTAAATTAAAACAATATAATGTATACTCTTTCAATTCAGTCGCCAGATGTCTATATATTAGTCCTAATGGCACTGCCGGAGGAAAGAAGAACAGGTTCGGTTGATTACCATTGTTTTCGTTAAATCTTATATAATCGCTGTATACCTGTTTGACCGAATCCGATTTTTCAGTGCATTTTGCAAGTTCTGTTATCGTAGGGTTCTTAAAAATTTGATCATAAGGTATTTCTACCCCAAATTCCTCATAGATTCTCGCTACCAGGGTTATGACTTTTAGGGAATAACCACCCAGTTCAAAGAAGTTATCTTCAATCCCAACTTTTTCAACCCCTAAAACGTCCTGCCAAATCTCTGCCAGCTTTTCTTCCACTTCATTTCTCGGCGCTATGTATTCCGTTTTGGTCTGAGCCCTTCCTTCCGGTTCCGGCAGTGCCTTTCTATCGATTTTTCCGTTTGGTGTTAACGGCATCTTTTCAAGCTGTACAAAAACTGACGGAATCATGTACTGTGGCAGTGTTTGGTCTAAATATTCCCTGAGTTCCGAGATGGCAATTTCCTGCCCAGCTACCATATATGCGCATAAATACTTATTACCCTTCCCATCTTCTTTGACAATCACTAACACTTCTTTTATCAGCGGATGGTTTATCAGCCCAGCTTCGATCTCACCCAGTTCGATTCGAAAACCTCTAAGTTTGATTTGCTGGTCGATTCGACCTAAAAATTCAATATTACCATCCGGCAGCCATCTAGCAAGGTCACCTGTCCGGTACATTTTCTCACCTAGCACGAACGGGTTTGCTACAAACTTTTCTGCTGTCAATTCCGATCTGTTTAAATAGCCTCTAGCCAAACCATCTCCCGCGATACATAGTTCTCCCGGAACACCGACGGGTTGTAAATTTCCGCCCTGGCTTACTATATAAATGCAGGTATTGGCTATAGGAGCCCCAATGGGTACGCTCATTTCCTCATCTTGCAGATGTTTTATCTCGTAGTAGGTCGCATAAACGGTGGTCTCTGTCGGACCATATACATGCACAATCCTTCCACTGCCCAAATATTCATAGGCTTTACGTACATGATGTGCGGAAACCATTTCTCCACCAAACAGCACTTTTCTTATATTTTTCAAACATGCAATATTTACGTCCACCAGCGTATTAAACAGAGCAGTCGTAATAAAGAAGACTGTTACTTTTTCCTGATCGATCACCTTGCTCAGCCTATTCATATCTACTACATTAACCTTGTCAATCAGCACCAGTTTCGCTCCGTTTAGCAACGCTCCATAAATATCAAAAACCGAACCGTCAAAAGCGTAATTAGATAGCTGCAACAATACATCATCAATCGTGATCTCAATGTAATTCGTGTTTTTGACAACCCGAACTACATTATAATGCATGGTCAAATTTCCTTTAGGTTTCCCCGTGGACCCTGAGGTATAAATGACATAGGCTAAATCTTGGGAGGTATTTACTTTTTCCAAGTTTGCAGCATCTTCCTTGTACAATTCCATATCATCTAAGTCGATCATATCTCCATTGAAAACTATAGTATCAACTAAGTGCTGCTGCGTTACTAAGATTCTTGCTCCGCTATCTTCCAGCATATAGTTGATTCTTTCTGCCGGATATTCCGGATCAATGGGCAGGTACGCCCCTCCAGCCTTCAAGATCCCCATGATGCCAACGATCATTTCCGGTGAGCGTTCTACAATCATGCCGACTATGCTATTGGCTTTTACGCCCTTCTTCCTTAAATTTCTTGCCAATTGGTTGGCTCGTTGGTTCAGTTCTCGATAGGTTAGCTGCTGCTCTACAAAGGTTATAGCAATATGATCAGGGTTCTTTGCGGCTTGCTCCTCAAACAGTTCCTGAATGGTTTTATCTTGTGGATAGGTCGTTTTCGCATTATTGAATTCAACCAGAATTTGGTGTTTCTCATCCTCTGATGCGAGCTCAATATCTCCCAGTTTAATTCCCGGCTGTGCTGCAATATTTCTTAATATATTTGTAAAATGCCGTCCTAACCGTTCCATTGTTTCTTTCTTAAACAGTCTGGTATAGTATTCCAAGATGAGCTCTAAGCGATTGTTTACTTCGATAGCTTCTAAAGTTAAGTCGAATTTCGCCACTTTATGTTCAAATTCATAAGGTGAAAATCTTAAATTATTCATTTCTAACACTGCTGCACCGGCATTTTGAACAGTAAACATGGTATCAAACAGAGGATTTCGGCTTAGATTTCTTGTTATCTTTAACTTGTCCACCAATTCTTCAAATTGATAGTCCTGATATTCATAGGCATCCAATGCATTGTCTTTGACCTCTTGCAAAAATTCTAGGAAACTTTTGCTTTCTGTTGGGTTGTTCCGCATTGCCAGAGTATTGACGAACATACCGACCATATTTTCTAAATCTGCATGGGATCTGCCTGCAATGGGTGATCCTACAATAATGTCTTCCTGACCCGTATATTTTGATAATAAAACATTATATGCCGCCAGCAGCACCATGTATAAGGTAGTACCAGTTTCCATAGCAAGTTTGTTTAACGCTTCTGTCAATTCTTCTTCTACGGAAAAGTTGATCCTATCTCCCGCAAAGCTTCTGACGATTGGCCGGGGATAATCACTTGGCATATTGAGTACAGGAAGTTCTCCTGTAAAGGCTTTTAGCCAATATTCCTCTTGTTTCTTTAACGCTTTGCTTTGGAACATTTCATTCTGCCAAGCCGAAAAATCTTTATACTGAATCCGCAGTTCCGGCAGTTCCTGCCCCTCGTATAAACCTGCCAGTTCTTTCACTATAATGCTCATTGATACACCATCAGATATGATATGGTGCATATCAAACAACACAATATGCTTGTTTTCGCCTAATTCGATCAGTCCCACTCTGAGTAATGCTGCTTTGCCCAGATCAAAGGGACGCACAAAAGATTGAATGATATTCGGTATATCTTTTTTTCCCTTTTGCATGCTGTCGATGGTAAACTCAATTTCTTTGTGTATCCTTTGCATAGGCTCCCTGTTAATAACCGCAAAGGAAGTCCGTAATGTTTCGTGACGCTGAATGAGATTTTTGAGTACATCTTCCAATCGATCTTTTTCCAAAGCCCCTTCTACTGTAAATACAGCGGGCATATTATAATTCATATTTTCCGGCTCAAACTGATTCAGGATAAACATTCTCTTTTGCGCAGAGGAAACTGGATAATATTCTTGGTTCGCTACTGGTTCAATGGTCGCATAATCACTTTCCCCAGCACCTTCGATGGTTTTAATCATTGCCTTGATGGTTTGCGCTTTAAATACTTCCTGCAGAGATATTTCTGCCCCAAGTTCCTTATGTATTTTGGCAACAAGAGTAATGGCCTTTAAGGAATGACCGCCCAATTCGAAAAAGTTATCTTCAATCCCGACCTTCTCAACATCTAAAACCTCCTGCCAAATTTCCGCCAGCTTCTTCTCCACAGCGTTTCTTGGTGCGACATATTCCGTTCCCGTATTAATCCGCCCCTCAGGCTCCGGCAGCGCTTTCCTGTCAATTTTCCCGTTTGACGTTAACGGCATCTTGTCAAGCTGTACAAAAGCTGACGGAAGCATATAATCGGGTATTGCTTTTGCAAGGTGCTCCCTCAGTTCTGCTACGGTGAGTGCCTGTTCGGCTACAAAATAGGCACATAAATACTTGTCGCCCTTACTGTCTTCCTTGGCAATGACGATTGTTTCTTTCATAGACGGATGTTTTAAAAGTTCAGCTTCGATCTCACCTAATTCGATTCTAAAGCCCCTAATCTTCACCTGATGATCCATTCTGCCCAAATACTCGATAGCACCATCCGGTAACCATCTCGCCAGATCGCCCGTCCGATACATCTTTTCCCCTTGGGAAAATGGATTTTCTACAAACTTCTCTGCTGTCAATTCTGGTCTATTTACATAGCCCCTGGCCAATCCCTCTCCGGCAATACAAAGTTCACCGGCTATACCGATGGGCTGTAACTTATTGGTTCCATTCATAATATACAAATTGATATTATCAATCGGCTTACCAATGGGTATAGATGCATGTTTTTCTTCTGTTAAGCATGCAAAATGTGATGCATCAATGGTTGCTTCCGTGGGACCATATTGATTAATTAGTTTTACATTAGACTTCGTATTACATATTTCATGAAATCTTTCAACTAAGTTTGCTTGTAATGCTTCCCCACCGACAAATACCATTTTCAAACTTGATAAATGCTCTTGATTGACCTGCTCTTCCATATATTCCAAAAGTATATTTAATAAGGAAGGTACAAATTGGATCACTGTTACTTTTTTTTCACTAATCGCCTTGATAATTTTTGCCGGATCTTTTTCCCCTTGTGGCTCTAAAAGACATACTTTGGCGCCTGCCATCCCCCACCACAATACTTCCCATACGGATGCATCGAAAGTATATGATGTTTTTTGCAGTATAATGTCCTCTTCTGTTACAGGATATTGATTTTGCAGCCAGCTTAAAGTATTTACCAGCGAGTGGTGTTCAATTTCGACTCCTTTTGGTTTTCCCGTGGACCCCGAAGTATAGATCACATACGCTAGGTCTTGCGGAGTATTTATAGGTATCAAATTGGCAGGATCTCCTGAATATAAACCTTGGTGGTCTAAATCAATTGTTTCTCCTTTAAACGGAGCTATATGAAACAAATGTTCCTGGGTTAATAAGATGCTGGTTCCACTATCCGTCAGCATATAGCAGATCCTTTCCGGCGGATACTCCGGGTCAATAGGCAGATAAGCCCCCCCAGCTTTCAATATTCCCATAATTCCGATCATCATTTCCGGTGAGCGTTCCACCATAATTCCAACGATACTGTTGGCTTTTACGCCCTTGCTGCGTAAGACTCGTGCCAATTGATTGGCTTTATTATTCAAGTCTCCATAAGTGAGACGCTTATCACCAAATAGTACCGCGATATTATCTGGCTGCCTTGCTGCCTGCTTCTCAAAAAGCTCCTGCATTGTCTGATCTTTCGGATAGACGGTTTCTGTATTATTAAAATCATAGAGTATTTGATTTTTCTCATGTTCTGATAAAATTTCTATATCCGTGATCTTGATTTGCGGCTGAACTACAATACTTTTCAGGATGCTAACAAAGTGACTTCCCAATCGCTCAATTGATTCTCGCTTAAATAGCTTGGTATAATATTGCAGCGTAAACTCTAAACGACCATTTACTTCTACTGCCTCTAAGCTTAGATCAAATTTTGCAGTTTTGTTGGCAAATTCATAAGGAGAAAATTTCAAATTATTAATTTCTAGTGCGGCAATGTCCATGTTCTGTAAAGAAAACATCGTATCAAACAACGGATTTCGGCTTATATCTCTTGCTATATCCAGCTTGTCTACCAGTTCTTCAAATTGATAGTCCTGATGCTCGTAACCTTTCAGCGAGTTTCCCTTGACCTCTCGCAAGAATTCTAGAAAGTTTTTGCTCCCTGCCGGGAAATTTCGCATCGTCAGCGTATTAACAAACATACCCACAATATTTTCTAAATTCGCATGGGGCCTGCCTGTAATCGGTGTCCCTACTATAATATCTTCCTGATCCGTATATTTTGACAATAAAATATTGTATGCTGCCATCAATACCATATATAAGGTTGTACCGGTTTCCATGGCAAGTTTATTTAACTCTCTTGTCAGTTCTTCTCCTAAAGTAAACTTTAGCCAGTCTCCCTCAAAGCTTTTAACTGGTGGTCTTGGATAATCACTCGGCATATTGAGTACCGGAAGTTCGCCTCCTAAGGTCTGTAACCAATATGCCTCCCGATGTTTAAATATTTCACTTGCCTGCAAGTTTTTTTGCCAAGCCGAAAAATCTTTGTACTGAACCTGCAGCTCCGGCAATTCCATACCTTCATACAAGCTTGCCAACTCTTTTGCCAAAATCCCCATAGATACGCCATCAGAGATAATATGATGCATATCAAATAACATAACATGGCTGTTTTCATCCAATTCAACCAGCCCCACTCTAAGCAACGGAGCCTTGCTTAAATCAAAGGGACGTACAAAATTCTGAAAAATATTTCCTATATCCTCTTTTTCCCCGTAGAAACACTCAATGGTAAAAGCAGTTTCTTTGTGTACTCGTTGTACCGGTTCCCCATTAATTAATTCAAAGGAGGTCCGTAAGGTTTCATGTCTTTGGATTAGTTTTGTCCACACCTCTTCAAACCGCTGTTTGCTTAAAACACCCTCCACCTTAAATGCTGCGGACATATTATAGGCAGTACCATTTACGCCAAATTGATTTAAGATAAACATTCTCTTTTGCGCTGAGGATACGGGATAATATTCTTGTTCAGCTGCTGCTTCAATAGCCGCATAGTTATTTTCTGCCGCACCATTGATAATTTTGATTAATTCTTTGATGGTTTGGGCTTTAAATATTTGCTGCAGGGGCACCTCTGCCCCAAATTCCTTATGTACCTTGGCTACAAGGCTTATTGCCTTTAACGAATGACCACCCAGTTCAAAAAAATTATCTTCGATTCCGACCTTTTCCACGCCTAAAACACTCTGCCAGATTTGTGCCAGCTTTTCTTCCCCTTCATTCCTCGGTGCTACATATTTCGTTCCAATCCTTCCCTCTGGTTCCGGTAAAACTTTTCTATCGATTTTACCATTGGATGTTAACGGCATCTTCTCAAGCTGGACAAAGATTGACGGTATCATGTACTCAGGCAATGTTTTACTTAAATGTTCCCTAAGCTCCCTAGTAGTAAGTTCCTGTTCGGCTACAATGAAAGCACATAAATATTTCTGATCATTTGTATCCTCTTTATCAATCACCACTGCTTCTTTTATGGACGGATAGTTTATTATTTCGGTTTCGATCTCACCTAGTTCGATTCGGAATCCTCGGATTTTGACTTGATAATCAATCCGGCCCAAAAATTCAATATTGCCGTCCGGCAGCCATCTAGCTAGATCCCCTGACCGATACATCCGCTTACCCGGTACGAAAGGATTTTCTACAAATTTTTCGGCTGTCAATTCCGGTCTGTTCAAATAACCTTTTGCCAAACCATCACCGGATATGCAAAGTTCCCCAGCTATACCAATCGGCTGCAAATTATTATTTCTGTCCACGATATAGATTTGTGTATTATCCACAGGGCGACCTATCGGAGGCAGGACATCATTGGGCTCATCCCGGCTGACAGAAGCCCAGGTTGTAACGACAGTGTTCTCAGTTGGACCGTAATGATTTACCAACGTAAAGGGGATCTCTTTTGAAGGTCTGCGGTGCAGCTTATCCCCACCTGTTAATAATGCCCTAAGCTGAATTTCACCTGACCACTCCTCAGCCAATAATGCCTCGGCCATTGGTGTCGGCATAAAACTTACAGTAATCAGGTTGTCCTTGAGCCACTGAATCAGCCCTGTTGTTGATGCTCTGGTTTCATTATTAGGTATCCATAACTCTGCACCGGACGTCAAATAGGGCCAAATCTCCCAAACCGAAGCGTCAAAGGCCTGTCCTGCCAATTGACTTGCCCTGTCTAGAAAAGTGATGTTATATACACGCTGATGCCAGGATACCAGATTCACAAGACTAGTGTGCTCAATTTCAACCCCTTTCGGTTTGCCGGACGACCCTGAGGTATAAATCACATACGCTATATCTCGCGAATTACGCTCCATGCGTAAATTAGAATTATCTCCAGAGTACAAGTTAGGGTCATCTAAAAGAATTGTTTCCCGGGAGAAGACTTCTTGGTCAACTAAGTGCTGCTGCGTTAATAAGATATCTGTTCCGCTGTCTTCTAGCATATAGCGGATTCTATCCTCAGGATACTCCGGATCAATCGGCAGATATGCCCCTCCAGCCTTCAAGATTCCCATAAGTCCAATAATCATTTCCGGAGAGCGTTCCGTCATTATGCTTACAATGCTATTTCTTTTTACTCCCTTATGAGAGAGGACTCGCGCCAATTGATTGGCCTTATTATTCAGCTCTTTATATGTAAGTACTTCTTGTTCAAAGTTCACAGCAATACAATCAGGATTCTTTTCAGCCTGTTCTTCGAATAGCTCATGGATCACTTTGTATTTGGGGTATTCCACCTGGGTATTGTTAAACGCTGAAAGTCCTTGCCGTTCTTCTTCTGTAAGTATATCGATATCTCTTACCAGAACATGAGGATTTTCAATTATTCTCTCGATAATTCCTTGAAAATGTCCTTTTATTCTTTTCATAAAAGCTGGATCATATGCCAGTGCATTATAGTTAAACGTAACGGTTAATTCCTTACCAAGAACGACAATCATGTTAAAGTTATAATTCGTTTGTTCATAAGACTCACTATCGCCTACAGTAAAACCAATCTCATTAGCGTCCAAACCTTCTTCAACAGGATAATTCTCAAAAACGACAATGTGATCAACTAAACTGCCTTTTAAGTCCGTATTTGCCTGTATTTCAGCCAAAGGATAGTAACTGAACCGCTCAGATTCTACTGCAAATTGCTGTACCCTATTTACTAATCCCCCAAAGGTTTCGGATTCATCGCATTTTATCCTGACAGGCAAAGTATTTATAAATAATCCTACCATATTCTCAATACCTTTTATTTCGTGGGGTCTTCCTGATACGACTGCACCGAACACAACATCATTGGTATTATTATACCTCTGCAATAAGATTCCCCACGCCGACTGAACAATGGTATTTAGGGTTACATTATTTGTCTTTACGATATCCTCTAGACCTTTTCTTGTGCTTTCGTTTATCCGGAAAGTCATTTCTGCTAATTCATATTTCCCATCTGTTACAATCCCCTTATTTTTGGGAAGCACGGCCCGTTCTTCGTAATCTCTCAAATACCTTTTCCAGTATAATGCAGCCTCTTCCCGGTCTTGCTGAGTAAGCCAATTAATGTAGTCACTGTAAGGATATACAACCCCTAAGTTCAACTGCCGATTCTCTTTTAAAGAATGATACATTGCCAGAAATTCCTTACGAATGATCCCCATGCACCATCCGTCCATAATGATATGGTGAAAACTCCATAGTAACTTGTATGATTCATTTCCCGCTTTAACTACACTGATACGCATGGGAAGATCTTTTCTTAAATCAAACCCTCTGAGTCTGTCCGCCTTTTTAAATTCTTCAATAAATGCTTTCTTTTCCAATTCTGACAAATGGGTGATATCCTCAAAATGAATATGCGCCTTGCGTGTTTTCATAACAACCTGAACTGGTTTTTCCACGTTTTCATAGACAAAAACAGTCCGCAATATGTCGTACCTTTCAATAAGCATATTCAAGCTTTCTTCAAGATATTTGACTTCCAGACTGCCTTCTATGGATAAGAAACTCTGTTCAAAATACGCATTGGATCCACTATATAGCAGCGAATGATATAACATGCCTTCCTGCATAGGAGATAACATATATATATCCTTTATTTTTTTATGATTTTTTTTCTTTCCATTACTCATTGAATACCCTCCCAAGCCCGCTTTTATAAAATCAATATGATTATACTTTTATTCAACATCACTACATACATCTTCAAGATCTTCAAGGTCTTCAAAGGTGATACTCTTTAAAGTAAAATCACTTGGTGTCATTTCGGTGGAGTCGAGCTCTGCGCAATGATCAATAACGTGAAGCAGCTTTTTCTTAAAAAGCTCTGCAATTTTCATAACGGTGTCGTTTTCATACTCACCTTTATGATACGTGAAGTTTAATAGTAATCTTCCTTTGGTAACCATCCCGTTTATATCCATCGCATACAGATTTTCCATGTATGGAGATATCGATTTTCCCGCAGGAATACCGGAAATCGTAAATAGTTCCGTATTCACATCCCCGTCAAATTGTCCAAGATAATTGAAATTGATTTCTGGCTTCAGGTTAAACATTAGTGATTCCTTTTTTTCAGGTAAGGTTTGATATTTAAGAATCCCGTATCCGATCCCTTTATTGGGTATCTGCCGCATGCTTTCTTTTACTGCTTTTATCTTATATGCAAGATTCTGATCACCGCTCATATCCAAGATTACAGGGTATTGGGCCGTAAACCATCCGACAGTCCTTGATATATCAATATCCTTTATTATTCTTTCTCTACCGTGTCCCTCCAGATTAACTAATACCCTGCCTTCCCTTGTCCATTCTTTAATCGTAAGACCCAGAGCGGTAAGCAAAATATCATTTACCTCCGTGTTATAAGCTGAATTAACCTTTTTTAGCAAGGTTTCCGTTTCTCTTTCGGTTAAATTAATTTGGATATAGCCATTATCTCCGCTTCTTCTTTCCTGAACGGCTTTATCCTTGGGAAGCGGTTTTACATTCGTTTCTTCAAGCTTTATCCAATATTCTATCTCGTTTAATAGTTCCCGGCTGTTCGCATAAACAGCTAATCCAGCCGACCAATCTTTAAAGGAGTTGGTCTTATTCGCAAATTTTATTTCTTCATCATGCAACACCTGAATATACCCATTAAAAAGATCCTGAAGTATAATCCTCCAGGATACTCCATCAATTATCAAATGATGAATAACAATTAAAAGGTGATCCCCTGCATTGGTCTTAAACAGCCCTAATTTAACCAAAGGACCATGGTATAGATCAATACTATTTTGAA
Source organism: Pelosinus fermentans JBW45 (assembly GCF_000271665.2). GTDB lineage: Bacteria > Bacillota > Negativicutes > DSM-13327 > DSM-13327 > Pelosinus > Pelosinus baikalensis. The sequence continues at coordinate 5,233,639 of NZ_CP010978.1, forward strand.
TTCGATCCGCTTCTTTCGCAATTATTTCCCGACAATTATTGTAATCCCTAACATCTACAGTTTCTAATGAATAAAGTTCGCCTTCAAGACCTCTATTAAACTGGACAAGCTTGCCTGCATCAGTCTTAATAATCATTCGTAAAACGTCATGATGGTCTACCAATTTTGAAAAAACTTTTCTAATAATACTTTCTACAAATCCGTTCTTTCCATATAGCATAACGGCCTGATTAAAGTGATGTTTCTCTGTAAAGCTTTGCTCAAATAACCAACTCTGCATAGGTGTAAAACCGACTTCACCTTCAACCATCCCTTGATCAACCCCCCTGCTCGTCAAGGTTATATGGCTGCTCAATCCTTCAATCATGGGATACGTAAACAAATCTCGCATTTCTAAGTTTAGTCCGCACTGGCTCAGGCGAGACATTACTTGTATAGCCTTAATTGAGTCTCCTCCTAAGCTGAAGAAATTATCCTTTATTCCCACTTTCTTTACTTTTAATACCTCTTGCCATATCTTGGTCAATAATTCTTCTCTTTCATTCCGGGGAGCAACATACTCAATTCCAGTATTCATATTGCTATTTGGTTCAGGTAAGGCCTTCCTATCCGCTTTGCCATTTGAACTAAGCGGCATCTTTTCAAGCTGTACAAAATAAGATGGTATCATGTAATCAGGTAATTCCCGGGAGAGATGACCCCGTAATTCTGATATAGTAACTTCCCGCTCTGCCACAATATAAGCGCAGAGATATTTATCACTGTCTTTGCCTTCTTTAGCGACAACAACGCTTTCTTTTATAGAGGGATGTTTTAATAATTGAGTTTCAATCTCCCCCAATTCGATCCTAAAACCTCTAATTTTTACTTGATGATCGATTCGACCCAAGAATTCAATGTTTCCATCGGGGAGCCATCTTGCAAGATCGCCGGTTCGGTACATCCGTGCTCCGGGAAAGAAAGGATTTTTTACAAATTTCTCTGCCGTCAGTTCCGGTTTGTTTAAGTATCCTCTAGCTAAGCCCTCTCCTGCAATACAAAGCTCGCCAGCCATACCGATGGGTTGGAGTTTATTATTTTTATTGACTATAAATAACTTTATATTATCAATCGGCTTACCAATTGGAACAATTTCAAGTTCCTTCCCCGTTGAACAATCAAAATAAGATACGTCCACGGTAGCTTCTGTTGGACCATATAAATTGATCAATTTAACAGGCTGCCCTTTTAATAGTGTATTAAATTTATTTGCATGTTCCGGATTCAGTGCTTCTCCGCTGGCAAATACCTGCTCTAGGCTTTCGAGTTTATTTACATTGATTTGATTCTCCATATAAGTTAAAAAAACGGCTAACATAGAAGGTACAAAATGCATGGTAGTTACTTTATTTTTCTCGATCGATCTTACTATTTCTTCAGGCTCTTTTTCGCCGCCTGGTCTTAACATACAAACCCTTGCTCCTACGAAGAACCACCATAAAATCTCCCATACCGATACATCAAAAGTAAAGGGAGTTTTTTGCATGATAACGTCTTTGGATTCAAGTCTATAGTAATCTTGCATCCAATTGATTCTATTGATAACAGAGTGATGTTCGATCATTACCCCTTTCGGTTTTCCGGTGGAGCCAGAAGTATAGATTACATAGGCCAAATCATGAGAATTGTTTTCTAATGGCAGGTTGGAGTCTTCGCCACAATATAAACTTACATCATCTAAATCAATTACATGACCCTTATATGACACTCTATTAAGGAAACGACTCTGGGTTAGTAGAATTCTTGTCCCACTGTCTTCCAACATGTAGCTGATTCTTTCCTCTGGGTAATCCGGAGCTATAGGCAAATAGGCTCCCCCTGCTTTCAATATCCCGATAATTCCAATAATCATTCCAAAGGAACGTTCCACCATGATACCTACTAAACGATTTGCTTTTACCCCTTTATTTCGTAATACTCTTGCCAATTGGTTCGTCTTGTTATTTAATTCTCGATAGGTAAGCCACTGGTCCTCAAAGATCACGGCAATGTTATCCGGATTTTTTTCAACCTGTTCTTCAAATACTCTCTGAATTGTCTGTTCTCTTGGATAAGCAACGTCTGTATTATTAAAATCAAATAATATGTTTCTTTTTTCATCCTCAGATAAAATTTCTATTTCAGATAGTTTGATTTGAGGATTTTGGGTTACTTCCTGGAAGTAATGAAACAGGTGATCAATCACCTGTTTCATTACTTGTTCCGTATAAAGATTTTCATTATATTCCAATGTAACCTCTATAGAATCTTCCAGCAGTAAAAAAGAAAATAGTGTATCAATTTTAAAATCATCAATGATTGTCTTCTCGTGAATGTTTTCCAGTAAAACGACGGTCTTATAAACTAAGCCTTCATCACTTGCAGAGCACAATTTCAACTTTTCATAAATAGTATCAAGAGGGTAATTTTGATAACTATCAGCCTCAATGACAATGTTTTTTATTTTACCCAAGAAATCGCTAAAGCTCTCCCCTACATCAATGTTGCTTCTGAGCGGTAAAATACTATTTAAATATATGCTATCTATATCTACGCCTTGTTTAAACACAGGCATACCTACTAAAAGATCGCAATTAGCGGTATATCTGTACAGCAGATATTTTATACCAGATAACAGAATTACATAGGTAGCATATTCAGAGTGATTGCTTAAATGAACTATTTTCTGAAAAACTTTGTTTGACAGTTTGCGTTTAAATATCGCTTTTGTATATCCAATTTGATTTTGATCATTATTGGCAGAAAAACCATTACTATTTATCTCACCGTCTAATTTCTTCATCCAATACATTTTTTCTTCTTCATAATCCCCGCTTGATACGATAATATTTCGAGAATGTTTATCCAACAACATGCAGCGCTCCTCCTACTCTTACTTACTTGTTTTAGAAATTAAAATCCAAATTCTGTTGAATCCTTTTGCGTTTCACATACTGTTCTTCTAAAGAAATCATTTTTATTATGATGTCTTTATTTTTCGTAACTTGCTGAAGAATTTTACAATAGTCATTTAAAATTCGTTTCGCGGTATCTTCGGTAAATAACTTAGTATAATACTCCAGCATCAGCTCCAACCTGCCATTTCCTTCTGCCGCATATAAGGTCAGATCAAATTTTGCTGTTTTATTATCCCATTCATAGGGAATAAATCGTAACGTTCCCATTTCCAGTGGGTTCATTTCAATGTTTTGTAGAGCAAACATAGTGTCAAATAACGGATTCCTATTTAGTTCCCTGGACATATCCAGTTTTTCCACCAGCTTTTCAAATTGATAGTCTTGATGCTCATAGGCACTGAGGGCATGTTCTTTGACCTCTTGTAAAAACTCCAAGAAACTTTTCTCTCCTGCCGGGTGATTCCTCATAGGCAGGGTATTAACAAACATACCCACCAGATTTTCTAAGTCTGCATGAGGTCTGCCGGCAATGGGCGTTCCCACAATTATATCTTCTTGACCAGCATGTTTCGCCAGTAAAACGTTATATGCCGCCAGCAATACCATATATAAGGTGGTGCCGGTTTGGCTGGCAAGTTTGCGTAACTCTCCCGTCAGTTCTTCTTCTAAACTAAAACTCAGTCGATCTCCCTCAAAGCTCCTGACGGCTGGTCGTGAGTAATCACTTGGCATATTCAATACGGGAATTTCTCCCGCAAAAGTCTGCATCCAGTATGCCTCCTGTCTCTTAAATCCTTCAGTCCGAAACATATTGTCCTGCCAAGACGAAAAGTCTTTGTATTGGATTTTAATTTCCGGCAGTTCCTGCCTGTCATACAAGCTTGCCAGTTCTTTGATTAAAATCCCGATAGACACACCATCAGATATAATATGGTGCATATCAAATAATACAATATGCTTATTTATTTCGGTCAATTCTACCAATCCCACTCTTAGTAACGGAGCTTTACTTAGATCAAAGGGACGTACAAAAGTTTGAATGATATCGTGTATATCTTTTTCAGCCCCTTGTATGCAGTCGATAGTAAAATCAATTTTTGGATGTACTCTTTGTACTGGTTCTCCAGCAATTACAACAAAGGAGGTTCGTAACGTTTCGTGCCTCTCTATCAGTTTTTTCCATACCTCTTCAAACCGATCCTTGTCTAAAGAACCTTCCACCTCAAGAGCAGCGGGCATGTTATAGGTCGTACCGCTATTTGCAAACTGACTTAGGATAAACATCCTCTTTTGCGCCGATGATACCGGATAGTATTCCTGCGGGGTTACCCTTTCGATGCCAGCATAGTCTTGTTGTACCGAGCCTTCAATCATTTTGCTCAGTTCCTTAATGGTTTGGGATTTAAACACATCCTGCAGAGATACTTCTACTCCAAATTCCTTATGAATTCGGGCTGCAAGATTTATTGTTTTTAGGGAATGTCCCCCTAGCTCAAAAAAGTTATCTTCGATCCCTACTTTTTCAATTCCTAAAACATCCTGCCAAATTTGCGCCAGGGTTTCTTCCCTTTTGTTTCTCGGTGCTGCGTATTCCATTCCAGCTCCAAGCCTTTCTTCCGGCTCTGGCAGTGCTTTCCTGTCGATCTTCCCGTTGGGCGTTAACGGCATCGTCTCAAGTTGTATAAAAGTCAACGGAATCATGTAATCCGGCAAAATTCCACCTAAATACTTTCTAAGCTCCGCAACACTAAGCTCCCTCTCGACTACAATATAAGCACACAGGTACTTCTGATCGTTTCCATCGTCCTTGGTCATAACAACCGTTTCTTTTATAGATGGATGGTTCAGCAGTCCAATTTCAATCTCGCCTAGTTCAATCCTAAAGCCTCTAATCTTCACTTGATGATCAATGCGGCCTAAGAATTCAATATTCCCGTCTGGCAGCCACCTAGCCAAATCGCCTGTCCGGTACATTTTTTTACCAGGTACAAAAGGATTTGCTACAAATTTCTCTGCCGTCAATTCCGGCCTATTTAAATAACCTCTGGCTAATCCATCCCCCGCTATGCATAGTTCTCCGGCTACCCCGATGGGCTGCAATTTGTTATTTCTATCCACAATATAGATTTGGGCGTTATCCATAGGACTACCTATAGAAGGAAGCATATCCTCATGCCCATCAGGACTTACGCTGGTCCAAGTCGCCACCACTGTATTTTCCGTAGGCCCATAATGATTAAGCAAGGTAAAGGGCAATTCACGGCAAGGCCTGCGACGCAATTTATCCCCGCCAGTCAATAGCGCCCTTAAAGATATATCCAGAGGCCATTCCTCAGCCAAGAGTGCTTCTGCCATGGGTGTCGGCATAAAGCTTATTGTAATCTCGTTGTCTTTTAGCCACCTAATGAGTCCGTTTGTAGAGATTCTGGTTTCCTTATTAGGAATATACAGCCCCGCACCAGAGGCTAAATACGGCCATATTTCCCAAACAGCGGCATCAAAGGCTTGACCGGCCAATTGACTTGCCCTGTCCTCCTGGGTGATGTTGTATACCCGTCGATGCCAGGATATCAGATTAACAAGACTGGCATGCTCAATCTCAACGCCTTTGGGTTTTCCCGTCGACCCCGAGGTATAAATCACATACGCTAAATCCTGTGAATCCGTTTTCAAATATAGATTATCATCATTTCCATAATACAAATTTTCATCGTCTAACAGGAGGGTTTCACCATGAAAAACTTCTTTATGAACCAAGTGTTTCTGGGTTAATAAGATATTGGCTCCGCTGTCTGCCAGCATATAACTGATTCTTTCCTCCGGATAATCCGGATCAATAGGCAGATAGACTCCTCCAGCTTTTAAAATCCCAATCATCCCAACCATCATTTCCGGAGAGCGATCGGTTAAGATACCTACAATATTGTGTGGTTTTACGCCCTTATTTTCTAATATCCGTGCCAGTTGGTTCCCTTTGCGGTTCAAATCCTGATAGGTTAGGCGCTGTGTTCCAAACACGACTGCGGTTGTATCTCTCGGCAAGTTCTCTACCTGTTCTTCAAAGAGTTCTAAAGCAGTTTTATTTTTCGGATAAACCTTTTGAGTATTATTAAAATCAATTAATATTTGTTGTTTTTCATCATCTGCCAGCATTTCAATTGCCGCTAATCGAATGTGCGGTTCATTGATAATAGCTTTAAGCGTGTTGATAAAGTGTTTTCCAAAGCGTTCCATCGTTTCTTTTCTAAAGAGCTTACTATAATATTCCACAGTAAACTCCAAGCGATTATTTCTTTCAAGAGCTTGGCAGGTTAAATCAAATTTAGCCGTCTTATTGCTAAGTTCATAGGGGGTAAACTGTAAATATCCCATTCTAAGTGCTGATATGTCTACATTTTGCAGAGTAAACATGGTATCAAATAACGGATTTCGGTTTAAGCTTCTCGGTATATCCAGTTTGTTCACCAGTTCTTCAAATTGATAGTCCTGATGTTCATAACCAGCAAGTGCATTTTCCTTAACCTCCTGCAAAAATTCCAGGAAAGTTTTGTTTCCTTCTGGGTAATTCCGCATCGCCAGCGTATTGACAAATACACCGATTATATTCTCTAAATCCGCATGAGGCCTACCTGCAATCGGCGTCCCTACGATAATGTCTTCCTGACCGCTATACTTGGATAGTACAACATTGTATGCTGTGAGCAGTACCATATATAAAGTCGTACCAGTTCGCCCGGCAAGTTCGTTTAACTCCGCCATCAATTCTTCTCCCAAAACAAATTCCAGTCGTTCACCTTCAAAACTTCTAATCGGTGGTCTTGGATAATCGCTTGGCAGATTGAGTACCGGAATTTCTCCCGTAAAGGTTTGCAGCCAGTACTCTTCCTGCTTTTTAAAATTCTCGCTTGTCAGAAGATTATTTTGCCAAGTCGAAAAGTCTTTGTACTGGATTCTTAAATTCGGTAATTCCTGACCATCATATAAGCTAGCCAATTCTTTTACCAAAATTCCCATGGATACACCGTCGGATATGATATGGTGCATATCAAACAGCACCATATACTTGTTCTCTGCCATTTCCATTAGGCCCACTCTGAATAATGGAGCCTTACTTAAATCAAAAGGGCGAATAAAATCGTTAACGATTTTAGCTGGATTTTCTTGTTTTCCTTGCAACCAGTCAATGGTAATAACAAGTTCTTGATGTACTCTTTGTACTGCCTCCCCACCAACTAGTTCAAAAGAGGTACGTAATGTTTCATGCCGCTCAGCAAGTTTTTGTATGGCTTGCTCAAAATGTTCCCTGTTTAAAGAACCTTCTGCCACAAAGGCGGCGGGCATATTATAGGTTATATCCTTTGTTTCAAACTGATTCAGTACAAACATTCTCTTTTGTGCTGAGGATACCGGATAGTATTCTTGCTCAGTTACCGATTCAATAGCTACATAGTTATTTTCTACTGCACCTTCCATGATTTTGATGAGCTCTTTGATCGTTTGCGCTTTAAATACTTCCTGCAGCGGCACTTCGACCCCAAACTCTTTATGAATTTTAGCAACGAGAGTTATCGCTTTTAACGAATGACCTCCAAGCTCAAAAAAGTTATCTTCAATCCCAACTTTTTCAACGCCTAAGACCTCCTGCCATACTTTAGCCAATTTTTCTTCCGCTGCGTTCCTGGGTGCTACGTATTCCGTGCCAGCATTGATACTACCATCAGGTTCAGGAAGCATTTTTCTGTCGATCTTCCCATTGGACGTCAACGGCATCTTGTCAAGTTGCACCAAGACCGATGGGATCATGTAATCAGGCAGTCTTCTCGCTAAATGCTCTCTAATCTCGGTATTGGCAAGTTCCTGCTCGCTTACGAGATAAGCACACAAGTACTTACTACCGCTTACATCATCTTTGGCAATCACTAATGCTTCCTTTATAAACGGATGTTTTATCAGTTCGGCTTCAATCTCACCCAATTCAATCCGGAAACCTCTTATTTTAACTTGATGATCAATTCGTCCTAAGAATTCAATATTGCCATCGGTTAGCCATTTGGCAAGGTCACCCGTCCGGTACATTCTCTCACCTGGCGCAAATGGATTTTCTACAAACTTCTCAGCTGTCAATTCCGGCCTATTTAAATACCCTCTGGCCAAACCATCGCCAGAGATACACAGTTCTCCCGGAACACCGATAGGCTGTAGTTTTCCTGCCTGATCCAGTATATAAATAGAGGTATTAGCGATAGGTGCCCCTATCGGTATGTTCAGGTCACTATCTGCAAGATGATTTATTTCATAGTAAGTTGCATAAACTGTGGTTTCCGTCGGACCATAAACATGGACGATCCTGCCCCTTCCCAAATATTCATAGGCCTTGCGTACATGTCTTGCCGAACTTTGTTCCCCTCCAAACAGCACTTTTCTTACCTTTTTCAAACATTCAATATTCACATCTACCAATGTATTGAACAGGGCAGTGGTAATGAAGAAGACTGTTACTCTTTCTCTTTCGATCACCTTGGCTAACCGATTCATATCCAACACGCACGCCTTGTCAACAAGTACAAGCTTCCCTCCGTTTAGCAGTGCTCCATAAATATCAAACACCGAACCATCAAAGGCATAGTTGGATAATTGCAGCAAGACATCCTCGCTCGTTATCTCAATATAGTTTGTATTTTTGACAACGCGGGCTACATTGTAATGCATGGTCAGATTTCCTTTGGGTTTCCCTGTCGACCCTGAGGTATAGATCACATAGGCTAAATCCTGGGCTGTATTTTCTTTTACTACGTTCTCAATATCGCCCCGGTATAGTTGCTGATCGTCCACATGGATGATATCTCCGATAAACGCGACTTTTTTCCTCAGCGATTGCTGCGTAACCAGAATTCCTGTTTTGCTGTCTTCCAGCATATAATTGATTCTTTCCTCTGGATAGTCCGGATCAATGGGCATATAGGCTCCTCCGGCCTTTAGAATTCCCATGACTCCAATGATCATCTCCGGTGAACGTTCCACCATCATTCCGATAATACGGTTATTTTTTACCCCCTTATTTCTTAGCACTCTTGCCAATTGATTGGCTTTATTATTCAATTCCTTATAGGTAAGCAGCTGCTCCTCAAAGATTACAGCGATATGATCCGGGGCTTTTTCAACCTGCTCCTCGAACAATTCTTGAATCGTCTTATCCTTTGGATAGACCGTTTTCGTATTGTTAAAGTCAACAAAGATCTGACGCTTTTCTTCCTCAGATACCAGTTCAATATCCCTCAGCTTAATTCCCGGCTGATCTACGACGCTGTTCAGTACGCTAACAAAGTGTCTTTTCATCCTTTGCGCCGTTTCTGGCTTAAATAATTTACTATCGTACTCCAGCGTAAACTCTAAACGGTTGTTTCTTTCTGCCGCTTCTAAAGTTAGATCAAATTTTGCGATTTTATTGTCCAATTCATAAGGAGAAAATCTTAAATTTCCAATTGCTAGTACGGCATGATCTGTATTTTGAAGAGCGAACATCGTATCAAACAGCGGATTTCTACTTAAATTCCTTGGTATATCCAGCTTATCCACCAGTTCTTCAAATTGATAATCCTGATGTTCATAGCCCATGAGGGCATTGACTTTAACTTCTTGTAAAAATTCCAGGAAGCTTTTATTTTTTCCAGGATAATTTCGCATCGCCAGCGTGTTCACAAACATGCCCACCATGTTTTCTAAATCCGCATGGGGTCTGCCTGCAATAGGTGATCCTACAATAATATCTTCTTGCCCGGTATATTTTGATAATACAACATTATAGGCGGCCAGCAGTACCATATACAGGGTCGTGCCGTTTTCCATGGCAAGTTGGTTCAACTCTCCTGTTAATTCTTCTCCTAATTCAAAGTTCAGTCGATCCCCTTCAAAGCTCCGAATGGCTGGTCTTGGATAATCACTTGACATATTAAGTACTGGAAGTTCTCCTGCAAAAGCCTGTAACCAGTATGCTTCCTGCTGTTTAAACCTTTCAGTAGTCAGCAGGTTATTTTGCCAAGCCGAAAAATCTTTATATTGAATCCTCAGTTCCGGCAATTCCTGACCTTCACAAAGCCTTGTCAGTTCTTTGACTAAAATTCTCATGGATACACCATCAGATACAATATGATGCATGTCAAATAACACGACATGCAGGTTTTCGGTTAGTTCTACCAAACCCACTCTAAGTAACGGAGCCTTGCTTAGATCAAAGGGACGCACAAAGGTTTGGATGATATTCGGTATATCCTCTTTTGTCCCTGGGATTAAGTCAATAGTAAACTTAATCTCTTCATGGACCCTTTGTACCGGTGCCCCGTCGATGACCTCAAAGGAAGTTCGCAATGTTTCGTGTCTCTGAACAAGCTTTTGCCATACTTTCTCTAATCGATCTTTGTCTAAAGCACCTTCTACTTCAAATGCCGCTGGCATATTATACGTCGTGTCAGCTGTTTCAAACTGACTCAGGATAAACATTCTCTTTTGCGCTGAGGATACCGGGTAATATTGCTGCTTGGCAATTGGCTCGATAGCCGCATAGCTAGTATGCACAGCACCTTCAACAGCCTTGCTAAGTTCTTTGACAGTCTGTGCCTTGAATACTTCCGTGAGCGGCACTTCGACCCCAAATTCCTTATGCATTTTAGCTACCAGAGTTACCGCTTTTAATGAGTGACCTCCAAGCTCAAAGAAGTTATCTTCAATCCCGACTTTTTCAATACCTAAGACATTCTCCCAGATTTTAGCCAGTTTTTCTTCTGCTTCATTTCGCGGTGCTACATACTCTCTTCCCGTGTTGCCCCTTCCCTCTGGCTCCGGCAGTGCTTTCCTATCAATCTTCCCGTTTAGGGTTAGCGGCATCTTCTCAAGCTGGACAAAACTTGCTGGAATCATATAATCAGGCACGACCTTAGCTAAATGTTCCCTGAGCTCTGCAATGGTCACCTCCTGCTCGGCTACGATATAGGCACACAGGTATTTTTGACCAGTTATATCCTCCTTGGCAATGACAACTGTTTCTTTTATCCATTTATGATTTAGTAACTGGACTTCGATTTCGCCTAACTCGATTCTAAATCCTCGAATTTTGACTTGATGATCTATTCTACCAAAGAACTCTATGGTTCCATTGGACAGCCATCTGGCCAAATCCCCTGTCCTGTACATTCTCTCTCCTGGTATGAAAGGATTATCTATAAACTTTTCTGCCGTTAATTCAGGGTTGTTTAGATACCCCTTGCCGACTCCTTGTCCACCAATATAGACCTCTCCTATGGCATTTACCGGAAGAACCGATAAATCTTCTCCCAATATATAGACTTTTACGTTGGAGATGGGCTTGCCAATAGGAACGATATCTCCGGAATGATTTTCACCACAATCCACCTCATGAACAGTGGCGACATCACAACACTCTGTGGGTCCGTAAACATTTGTGATCTTAATTGGGGAATTGTTAAAGTGATTGAGAAATTCTTGTACCACTGCATAGGAAAGTGCTTCTCCGCCTATCAGGAATTCTTTGACGCCTAAGTATTCGTCACTTTTAGAAATGGAATTGAACACACTAAGATGCGCTGGTGTTCCGTCAGAAATATCAATTTCATTTTTGCGATAAAAATTGAGTAATCCCGCTCGCTCAAATCGTATATGTTCTGGCACGATGCACAAATGATGTCCTAATAAAAGTGCTGGGAAAATCTGTTTGACTGAAGCATCAAAAACATATGGCGATAATAACGCTACATTTAAAACAGAAGCATATTCACCATATACACGATCTCGTAGACCATAAACCAGATTTATGACATTACGCTGTTCAATCATAACTCCTTTGGGCTTTCCGGTCGTACCTGACGTATATATCACATAGGCTAAATCATTAGGTTTGTTCAGGATACTGACATTTGAAGATTCTTCGCAAGCTATATTTTCATCTTCAAGGTCAACTATCCCTATATCTGCGGGTGCCTGCCTGATAAAACGATTTTGTGTAATAAGGATTTTAGCTTGGCTATTTTCGAGCATATACGCTATTCTTTCTTTCCCATGCTCAGGATCAATGGGTAGATAGGCTCCTCCGGACTTCAAGATTCCTACTAGCCCAATCATCATTCCTAAAGACCGTTCCACCATGATGCCTACAATGCTATTTGGCTGTACCCCCTTATTTCTTAATACTTTCGCCAATTGGTTGGCTTTGTTATTTAACTCTTCATAGGTTAAATGCTGCTCTGCAAAAGTTACAGCAATGTGATCGGGTGTTATTCTAACCTGTTCCTCAAACAACTCAGAAATTGTTTTATCCGTCGGATAGACAGCTTCCTTGTTATTGAAATCAACCAATAGCTGTCTCTTTTCATTCTCTGCAAGCATATTGATTCTCGTCAGTTTGTTTTCTGGCTGAGCTACGATGCTGCTTAGTAGATTAACAAAATGTCTGCCAAATCGTTCAATCGTTTCTTGCTTAAAGAGTTTGTTATAGTACTCCAACGTAAACTCCAGACGGTTATTTCTTTCGATCGCTCGTAAGGTTAGATCAAATTTCGCTGTCTTATTGTCAAGTTTATAGGCTAAAAATTGTAATTCTCCTATTTTAAGCTCTGTTATATCCACATTCTGGAGACTAAATAAAGTGCTAAACAGAGGATTTCTGCTTAAATCTCTCGGTATATCCAATTTTTCCACCAGTTCTTCAAATTGATAGTCCTGATGTTCATAGCCCGAGAGTGCATTTAATTTGACCTCTTGCAAAAATTCCAGAAAGCTTTTATTTCCTTCCGGATAGTTTCTCATTGCCAATGTATTGACAAACATACCGACGATATTTTCCAAATCATCATGAGATCTACCTGCAATTGGCGATCCTACGATGATATCTTCCTGACCAGTATATTTCGATAGTGCTACATTATACGCTGCCAATAGCACCATATACAGGGTCGTTCCAGTTTGACCGGCAAGTTTGTTTAACGCTTCTGTCAATTCTTCTCCCAAGACAAATTCCAGCTCATCGCCTTCAAAGCTTCTGATGGACGGTCTTGTATAGTCACTTGGCATATTGAGTACCGGAATTTCTCCAGCAAAAGCCTGTAACCAGTATGCTTCCTGCTGTTTAAAACTTTCGGTGACCAGCAGATTATTTTGCCAAGCCGAAAAATCTTTGTACTGGATTTTTAACTCCGGTAGTTCCTGCCCTTCATACAAGCTTGCCAATTCCTTAACTAAAATTCCTACAGATACACCATCGGATATAATATGGTGCATATCAAATAATACAACGTAATTTTTCGTGGATAATTCTACCAGATTTACTCTAAGCAATGGAGCTTTGCCTAAATCAAAGGGACGGATAAAGGTTTGAAAAATATTTAGTATATCTTGATTTGCCCCTTCACGGTAATTCATCGTAAAATTACATTCTTCGTGAACTCTTTGTACAGGTTCTCCATTGATAAATTCGAAGGAGGTTCGTAAGGTCTCGTGCCGCTGAACAAGTTTTTGTAAAGCTTGCTCAAATCGTTCCTTATCTAAAGAACCTTCTACCTTAAATGCAGCTGGCATATTATAGGCAGTATCCTTAGCTTCGAATTGGTTCAGGATAAACATTCTCTTTTGTGCCGAAGATACCGGATAGTATTCTTGCTTAGCTGCCAATTCAATAGCCGCATAGCTATTTTGTACCGCACCCTTGATTGTCTTAACCAGTTCTTTGACTGTTTGGGTTTTAAATACCTCCTGCAGCGGCACCTCTGCCCCGAATTCTTTGTGGATTTTGGCGACAAGGGTTATGGCTTTTAGGGAATGTCCGCCTAATTCAAAAAAATTATCTTCAATCCCGACTTTTTCCACCCCTAAAACATCCTGCCAGATTGTAGCCAGCTTTTCTTCCATTTCATTTCGCGGCGCTACATACTCTGTCCCGGTACTCATTTTCCCTTCCGGTTCCGGTAATGCCTTTCTGTCGATCTTGCCATTTGGCGTTAGCGGCATTTTGTCAAGCTGTACAAAGGTTGACGGGATCATGTACTCGGGCAGCGTTTTTATTAAATGTTCCTTAATTTCCGCTACCGTCAGCTCTTGCGTGACTACAATGTAGGCGCATAGATATTTATAGCCAGTTATCTCTTCCTTCGCGACAACTAATGCTTCTTTTATGGAAAGATGATTTAACAATTCGCCTTCAATCTCGCCCAATTCGATCCGGAAACCTCTAATCTTAACTTGATGATCAATTCGCCCTAAGAATTCAATATTGCCATCCGGTAACCATCTGGCAAGGTCGCCTGTCCGGTACATTCTCTCACCCTGCACGAATGGGTCCGCTACAAACTTTTCAGCCGACAATTCCGGTCTGTTCAAATACCCTGTAGCTAAACCGTCCCCAGATATACACAGTTCTCCTGGAGCACCAATTGGCTGTAGATTTCCGCCTTGATCCAGTATATAAATGGAGGTATTGGCGATAGGAGCCCCAATAGGTATGCTCAATTCTCCATCATCGATATGTTTCACCTCATAATAGGTGGCAAAAACCGTGCTCTCTGTGGGACCATAAACATGTATAATTCTGCCTTTGCCCATATATTTGAAGGCTTTGCGTACATGTCTTGCTGAGCTCATTTCTCCACCAAAGAGCACCTTTCTTACATTTTTCAAACATTCCATATTGACGTCCACCAACGTATTGAACAGAGCGGTAGTAATAAAGAAGACTGTTACTTTTTCTTGTTCGATCACCTTGGCCAGCCTGTTCATATCCAGGATGCTCGCTTTGTCAACCAGTACAAGCTTTGCTCCGTTCAACAACGCGCCATATATATCAAATACAGAACCGTCAAAGGCATAATTGGATAACTGCAGCAGTACATCTTTTTCGTTGATCTCAATGTAGTTCGTATTTTTGACAACCCGGACAACATTGTGATGCATGGTCAGATTTCCTTTAGGTTTTCCCGTGGAACCTGAGGTATAGATCACGTAAGCTAAATCCTGTGAGGTATTTTCTTTTGTTAGGTTTGTTGCGTCCCCTTGGTATAATTCCGAGTCATCCACATCAATGATGTCCCCGTTAAAGGTGATTCCTGCCGCCAAGTATTTATGGGTTATTAAAATTCCTGTCCCGCTGTCTTCCAGTATATAGCTGACTCTTTCCTCCGGATATTCTGGATCAATAGGCAGGTACGCCCCTCCAGCCTTCAGGACTCCCATGATACCGATGATCATTTCCGGTGAACGTTCCACCATCATACCGACAATACGACTCTTTTCTACGCCTTTTTTTCTTAGCACTCTTGCCAGTTGATTGGCTTTATTGTTCAGTTCTTGATAAGTGAGCTGCTGTTCTTCAAATACTACGGCAATATGGTGGGGATTCTTTTCTACCTGCTCTTCAAAGAGTTCCTGGATGGTCTTTTCCTTTGGATAGGCTGTTTTCGTATTATTAAAGTCAAGAAGAATTTGACATGTTTCCTCTTTCGATACAAGTTCAATGTCCGCTAACTTAATTTGCGGCTGCTCTACGATACTGTTTAATACGTTTTCAACGTGCCTACTGAGTCTTTCCATTGTTTCTTTCTTAAATAGTTTGGTATCATACTCTAATGTAAAATCTAGCTGGCTGCTTCTTTCTATTGCCTCTAAGGTTAAATCAAATTTCGCGATCTTATTGTCGAATTCATAGCGGGAAAATCTCAAATTTCCAATGCTCAGTTCCGCTATATCCACATTTTGGAGAGCAAACATCGTATCAAACAACGGATTTCTGCTTAAATTCCGTGGTATATCCAGCTTGTCCACCAATTCTTCGAATTGATAATCCTGATTTTCATAAGCCTTGAGTGCATTTTCTTTAACCGCTTGTAAAAATTCCAGGAAACTTTTATTTTTTTCCGGGTAATTTCGCATCGCCAGCGTATTAACAAATACACCGATAATATTATGCAAATCTGCATACTGTCTTCCTGCAATGGGTGATCCTACGATAATATCTTCCTGCCCGGTATATTTGGACAGTACAACATTATAGGCCGCCAGCAGCACCATATATAACGTCGTACCCGTTTCCATGGCGAGTTTATTCAATTCTCCCGTCACTTCTTCTCCCAGAGTAAATCGTAATACCTCTCCTTCAAAGCTTCTAACAAGTGGTCTTGGATAATCCCTTGGCATATTGATTACTGGAAGTTCTCCGGCAAAAGCTTTTAACCAATATGCTTCCTGCTGTTTTAACGCCTCCCTTTGGAATGCACTGTTCTGCCAAAGGGCAAAATCCTTGTACTGGACTCTTAGTTCCGGTAATTCCTGACCTTCATATAAACTCGCCAGCTCTTTTATAAAAATCTCTGCTGTCACACCATCCGATATGATATGGTGCATATCGAATAATACGACATGCTCATTTTCAGCCATTTCTACCAGCCCCACCCTAAAAAGCGGTGCTTTATTTAGATCAAAGGGACGTGCAAAATCTTGAATGATGCCCGATATATCTTCCTTTTGCCCTTGAATAAATTCGATAGCAAACTCCATCTCTTGATGAATCCTTTGGACAGGCTCCCCGTCAATGATCTCAAAAGAAGTCCGTAATGTCTCGTGTCTTTGAATAAGTCTGTTGAGCACATTCTCAAATTGGTGCTTGTTCAGGGCGCCTTCAACCTTAAAGGCCACAAAATTATTATAGACAGTCTCCTTCGTTTCGAACTGATTCAAGATAAACATTCGCTTTTGTGCCGATGATACCGGATAATATTCCTGCTCTGGAGCTATAGGAATCCCAGAAATTCCAGCGTCTACTATCAATAGTTCCTGGATTTTTGCAATCATTTCCGCAATGCTGGGTCCCTGTAAAAAATATACCATTGGAACCATTACGTCTAGCGCTTTTTCAATTCTGTTTTTTAACTCAACAGCCATGATCGAGTCAAGTCCTAAACTATTTAAAGAGGTATGGACATCCAGCTTTGCTTTGGACATCCCCAATACCTGACTCACCTGCTCACAAAGATAACTCTCTAACAAGTTGTAGTGCTCACCCTCATTTGCCTCTATAAGCTCTTTACGAATGCTGCTTTCCTGGTTGATAGCATTACTGACCGTTCCCGCAGCTTCGCTTTCCTCTAACAGCAAATCGGCAACCAGCTCAGATTTTCCAATCTGCTGGTATATGATACGCCAGCGTTCCCAATCCACATCCATGACCACAATCTGAGTCATATCTGTATTTATCAAATTATCCAATATCTGTAATCCGCACGCAGGTGTTAGCGCATTTATCCCCATACTGGTCGTAGATGACAGGATGTTAAAGCGCGCTGCCATACCGATTTCCGCCCAAGGCCCCCAGTTAATGCTCAATGCTGGTAAATTTAGATTACGCCGATAGTGCATCAAAGCATCCAAGAAAGCATTTGCCGCCGCATAGCTCCCTAAGCGCGGAGAACTAACTACAGTGGAAATTGATGAAAATACGATGAAAAAGTCCAGCGGGACATCTTTTAACAGCTGGTGAAGCTGCCAAGCCCCCTGCACCTTTGGTCGTAAAACTTTGTTAAAGGAGCCCGAATCACACTCTGTCAGTAATTGATCAGCCACTGTCCCTGCCGCATGAACGACACCCCTTATCGGTGGCCAGCCTTCTTCACGGAAACTTACAAGGAAATTCTTAAGCTGCTCTTCATCCGCCACATCGACCGCTGCCAAATGAACGCTGGCTCCCATAGACTCTAGTTCTTTAATGGTTCCGATTTGATGGGACAGCCGATCTTCGCTTTCAAGAACGCTATCCCATGCGGTGCGAGGCGGCAGCTCCGTTCTCCCCATCAGAATCAGCCTTCTGGCTCCTTGTTCCACCATCCAGCGTGCAACCTGCATGCCCAAATCTCCAAGTCCACCAGTTATCAAATATGTGCCGTTTCTCTGCCAATAGAAAGGATTATTTCGATCATAGGACAAGCTATGGCGTTTCAGCCGAGCTACATAACGCGTTTTTTGCCGGTAAGCAACCTGATCTTCTCCTCCCTGAACAAAAATATCTTCTAATAACATGTCTGCAGCCTGTTCACCTTGGTCCTCAGGATCTAAATCTATCAAACCACCCCACAATTCCTTTTGTTCGATGGCAATTGTCCGTCCCAACCCCCATAAAGGCGCCTGGATAAAATCCACAGGCTCCCCTTCCTCCAAAACCGCTTGACTGCCCCTTGTAATGAGCCATAACCGAGGCAATGCTCTATTACCATTTATTTTTAACTCCTGGATAATTTGAATTAGCTGGAGAACATGCAAACATCCCAGATTTTGAGCCTTTTCCAGGTCAACTGTGGTTATATTATTTTTGTCATTTGAACCGATACTCCAAGTATGTATAATTCCATGACAAACATCCAGAGCAGGATTCAGAACCGTATGCAAAAGCTGCTTCAAGTCCTCCTGTGATGAATTTATACTAAATGTATCTTCTGATAAACATTGGAAAGATTGTCCCGGGTAGATCAATACTGTTCTTTCCCCTCGTTCGGTCAAGCCCTTAGCTACCAAATCGCCAATGCCTTCCTGCTGGGCAAAAATCAACCAGGTTTTTTTCCCTTTCTTATCAGACACCACCCGATCCTCTCTGCTTAACTCCTTAGGCTGCCACTCTAGCTTATACAGCCAACGATCCAATTCGTCAGAAACAGTATGCTGAGGAATTGGATACATGAGAGTATTCTTTTTCATTTCAAACCAGTATTGCTCCCGCTGCCAAGGATAAGTCGGCAGGGAAACGCACCGTGCACCTTCCTGATAAAGCTGCTCCCAGTTCACTGAAAACCCAAGGGTGTATAGATGCCCTAGAGAATTGAGCATTGCAGCGCCCTCGGGTTCCTGCCTGCGCAAGCTAGGCAACACAATTCCGTTTCTATCCTGCCGGCTTATGCTTTGCTTAACAGTATTAGAAAGCACCGGATGAGGGCTTATCTCTAAAAACACATTATACTCATCTGCAACTAAGCAATCCACAGCAGCAGCAAACAGTACCGATTCTCTGAGGTTCCTTACCCAATAATCAACGCTAAGTTCCTGTCCCCCAATTAACTGTCCTGTAACTGTTGAGTAAATAGGAATCGTCGCTGCTTGTGACTGCAGCCCTTGAAGAGATTCCGCCAATTCACTCATCAACGGTTCCATCTGATAGCTGTGAAAAGCATAATTTACCGGTAAAGCCTTACAAAATATGTTCCCTTGTTCCAGGGTCGTCATAATTTCTTCAATACTTGCAGGTTCGCCGGACAAAACCAACGAGGTTGGACCGTTATAACATGCGATAGAAACCTTATTTTCATAGTTAACAAGCAGCGATTTGGCTTCTTCCCATGCAAGCTCGACTGCCACCGTTTTCCCTTGACCAGTCGTTCTCTGCATAAGCCTGCTGCGATGAAAAATAACCCGCACGGCGTCAGAAAGGCTCAAGGCTCCCGCAATGTATGCCGCTGCCACCTCACCCATACTATGACCAACGACGGCTTCTGGCTGAATACCCCATACTATCCACAACCTGGCTAACGCTACTTGAACAGCAAAGAGAGCCGGTTGGACAAATTTCGTTTGATCCAAGCGACTCATAGATTCTATTGCTGTTAATTCGGTAACCAATGACCAGTCTGCGTGCTGACTAAATAACACATCACACTCTTCTATTGTCTCCCGAAACACTGGTTCCTCTTGAAAAAGTTCCCGTCCCATCGCCCACCATTGAGGTCCCTGTCCGGAAAAAACGAAAACCAATTTAGATGAAGCTCCAGAGGATCTTTGACCAGATTGAAGACTAGGGAAAGCCTCTCCTTTAAGATACATCTCAAGATGATCTACCACATCTTCCTTTGAGCCGACAACCAAGGACAAGCGATGATCATGCTGACCGCGACGGGCTCCGGCTGTATAGCATATATCCTTCAAAGAAAAATTCTTGCCTTCCCCGCTTATATAGTCTCGATAAGACCGTGCCAAATCACACAAAGCTTCCTGGTTAGACGCTGAAATAGGAAGCAGCTGCTTTTCCTTTGGTAAATAATTCATCATATTATGTTTTTTTAAAGAGGTAGATTGAAAACTTTCCAGAACCACATGAGCATTCGTTCCACCAAAACCAAAAGAACTCACTCCAGCGAGGAGGGAAGAAGACATGTCTGGCCATGGCCCCAGTTCTGTTTGTACACGTAGAGGTAATTCTTCAAATGGAATATAGGGATTTGGATTGTCAAAATGAAGGCTGGCCGGAATTTGCCGATGTTTCATTGCCAGAGCAACTTTAATTAACCCTGCTATACCTGCCGCCGCTTCCATATGCCCAATATTGGTCTTGGCTGAACCAATTAAACAAGGATTTTGGGGCGAACGTTCTGCCGCAAGCACTTTTCCTAGTGCTTTAGCCTCAATGGGATCCCCCAAAGAAGTTCCTGTCCCATGGGCTTCAATATATTGAATTTTCCCAGGAGAAATGCCAGTCCGTCTATACGCTTCCCGCAGTACCTCTTCCTGGG
Organism: Pelosinus fermentans JBW45; assembly: GCF_000271665.2. Lineage (GTDB taxonomy): Bacteria > Bacillota > Negativicutes > DSM-13327 > DSM-13327 > Pelosinus > Pelosinus baikalensis. The sequence continues at coordinate 5,254,115 of NZ_CP010978.1, forward strand.
CCGGACCGTTAGGCGCTGTCAACCCATTACTGCGTCCATCCTGGTTGACAGCACTCCCTGGAATCAATGCATAAATTGGATCATTATCCTGAAGAGCCTTGGATAATGATTTTAGTACTACAATTCCCGCACCTTCGCCTCGAACATAGCCGTTTGCCTCTGCGGAGAAGGTCTTGCAGCGACCATCAGGTGCTAGCATGCCTGCTTTGGCAAAAGCTTCTGTCACCTCCGGTGACAACAAAAGATTGACGCCACCCGCTAAAGCAAGAGTTGATTCACCATTTTGCAAACTTTTACAAGCCAAATGTACCGCTACTAACGAAGATGAACATGCCGTATCAATTGACAAACTGGCGCCCTGAAAATTCAACAAATAAGAAATACGATTGGCAGCTACGCTCCAAGCGTTGCCAGTGGCAGCATAAATATCCATTTCCGAGAAAGTTCTTAACATGGTACCATAATCGCAGCCGGAAATGCCTACAAAGACCCCTACGGATTGTCCGCTTAAGCGCTCAGGTACCTGCCCAGCATCTTCTAATGCCTCCCAGGCTACTTCCAACAATAACCGTTGCTGCGGATCCATACTGGCAGCTTCCCGCGGTGAAATACCGAAAAATTGAGCATCAAATTCATCAATGTTATTAAGATATCCGCCCCAGCTCATTTTCTCTCCTGTGATGCAAGGCTGCTCCGAATATCCTTGATTTCTCCTATAATCTGACGGTCGCTCACTTATCGCGTCTACACCATCTTTGAGCAAATCCCAGAAAGCTCTAGGTCCATTAGCTCCGGGAAAACGGCATCCAATACCAATGATCGCAATTGATTCTGCGATATGATCTTGCTTACCTGTATCCTTGGCAGCAGAATCGTTAGGCGTGTTAGTCAAAAATCGCGTAATACCATCAATCGTAGGGTAATCCCATACTAAAGTTGGTGAGATATCTCTGCCTAACCATTCTCCCATTTCCCCTGTAATGGTTACTGCTTCAGCTGAATCTAACCCGTAAGCAGATAACGGCTCACGAATGTCTATTTTAGACTTTGCCATTTTCAACCGTTCCGCCATTTGAGAAACCAGCCAGCTTTGAATTTCTTGACTTGTTTTTGTAATTCCAGTACTTGCTGCTTTCATATTGGTTTCTCCTGATACCCCGAAGTGCTCCTTATCCATTCACGATTCCCCTTTCAGCGCGCAGCGTTCCGTCCAATAAGCCCCTACGGCAGGCATGCCGTTGAATTTTTCCGCTTGAAGTCTTCGGAACACTGCCTGGTTTAAGCAGCAATATTTCATGAATCTGAAGCTCGTGACTGTCAAATACGCTATTCTTAATCGCCGTATAAATTTCTTCTAGGATTTTATTTGGACCGTTTTCCCGTCGCTCACCATCGACCTGATTTTTATTTACGCGAGGTCGGTATTGCCGTTCAATCTCAGCGACAATACCCAAACGTTCTTCACCGTCAATGTCAATAGAAAAGGCTGCACAACATCCAGGACGGATTGCTTCATGACATTGGTCAACTGTTAGCTCTATATCTTGTGGGTAATGATTGGTACCCCTTATGATGATGAGATCTTTAAGGCGTCCCGTAACAAAGAGCTCACCCTTATGAATAAAACCTAGATCCCCAGTTCTTAAAAAAGGTCCTTCACCGCTGTCAGCTAGATATGCTTGGAAAACATTTTTGGTAATCTCAGGGTTATTCCAATAACCCTGAGCGACGCTGGGACCAGAAACCCATATTTCCCCTACTTTATCAGGTGAGCATCGAACGAATGTCTCAGGATCAGTAATGACAAGCTTATGGTCCAGCCAAGTATGTCCGCAGCCTACCAAAACATGATCCTTACCATTCTTATCACCAGTAGAGATAATATTTCTTTCCAGGTCCTGTGCACTAAACATCTTATATACAAAAGGTTCGCTTACTGCGCCTCCAGAAATCATTAACGTAGTTTCGGCCATACCGTAACATGGATAAATAGCTTTCCGACTGAATCCAACTGACTCAAAAGCCGCCCCAAATTTTTCAATGGTATCATAGCGGACAGGTTCAGCTCCATTGAAAGCCGTTTTCCATGAAGATAGATCCAGCGTTTTCTTTTGCTCCTCGGTAATTTTATTTATACATAACTCATAAGCAAAATTCGGACCTCCGCAAAATGTACCCTTATAGTCAGAAATTGCCTTTAGCCAGCGATATGGCTTTTGAAGAAAATCAACGGGCGACATAAAAATATAGGAACTACCAGAATAAATAGTTTGAAGCACATTGGCCATCAATCCCATGTCATGATAAATGGGCAGCCATCCAACACTAACGCTTTCCTCATGAAGCTCAAAAGCTGTTTGAATCATCTTTTCATTATTAAGAACGTTCCCGTGACTTACCATAACGCCCTTTGGTGCTCCTACTGAACCGGAGGTATACTGGAGGAAAGCCAACGTATCTTTCGTTATTGACGGTTCCTGCCATCGACTCGCAATTGCAGTGTTGATCTTGTCTGTTATTAACCATTGCACTTCGGATAAACCCTGTGTCTGGGCAATCACAGGTTCAAACTTTGATATAATAGATGAAGTAGATAGTACTGCCTGTGCTTTTGAATCCTGTACAATATTCTGGAGCCTTAGTAAATTGCGATTAAGCCTTGGTGGATAAGCAGGTACCGCGATAACACCAGCATACAGGCATCCCATAAAAGCAACGATATAATCCAGTCCCGCGGGATAAAGCAGCAAAGCACGTTCACCCCGCAAATCAAGACTTTGCAAAAAAGCCCCCATGGCTCTGGCCCGCAGGTCTAATTCCCTATAAGTTAAATAGCTTTCTACCGTCTCTCCATTGGTCAAAAAAGTATATATCCGCTTTTCTGGATTCCCAAGAGTTCGATACTGGAGAAGTTCTATCAATGAAGAAACTTTTCCCACCGAATCAGCAATTGTGTTTTTCATAAACCAACCTCCAAATTCCTATTTCTCCCAGTCCACATAAATAAAGAAAACGCCTTAAGGCGCTTTCTATCTATGTTTTATATTCTCCGGTTTAAAGTTTAAATCTGCTCACGTTTTCATTCATTTTAATGGCCATATTAGCCAGTTCTGCAATATTACTAGCCACTTTTGCCATACTGGCTGTTTGCTCTTCTGTAGCTGCTGCTACAGTTTGCGTCCTACCGGAAGTAGACGCAGTAGTTTCACTAACTGTTTGAATACTTCCAGCAGTATCCTGTGTCCCCTGAGCAATTTCTTCAGATGCTTGAGACATCTCCTTAATGTTACTACTAACTCTTTCCAGTTGTTCAATGATCTTTTGAAAACCTGTTTTTGTATTAAATGCAACTTCTTTACCTTTTTCTGTTTCGATCGATGCAATGTTTGATATCTCTGTCATATTGTTTATTTCATCACTAATATTCTGGATAATAGAAGAAATCTCGCGCGTTGAATTCTCTGATTGCTCAGCAAGCTTTCTAACCTCTTCAGCAACCACAGCAAAACCTTTTCCTGCTTCACCGGCTCGTGCGGCCTCAATTGCAGCATTTAATGCAAGTAAGTTGGTCTGACCCGCAATATTGGAAATCACATCAATAATCGTTTTGATCTGTTTTGATGATTTATTTAAAGCAAGTGTAGCGCTCCCTATACTCTCCATAGAACTGGAAATAGTTTCGTTTTGGTTTACTACTTCTTCTAGTAATTTCATACCTTTTTGTGATTCTACTACTGCATCTTGGGTATTCTTGTCTATTTGCAATGTTCCTGCACTTAGCTCTTCCGCGCTAGCTGAAACCTCTTCTATCGTTGTTGAAATATCAGTAATACTCGATGCTGATTCACTGGCACTTATGGCAATATCAGTTACGTTTATGGAAATTGATTCAGCCGACCGTGAGAATGCATCAGTTGTAGCTGTTAATTCTTCACAAGAAGCCGCTAACGTGGATGATGATTCTTGAATCAGAATGACGGTCTCACGAACATGTGCCTTCGTCGCCTCAAGGCGAATTAGCATATCACCAATTTCATCATTGATTGATCTTTTGTAATGACTCGATGTCAAATTTAATTCTCCTATCTGGACTACAACGTCATTTAATATAGAAATACGCTTTAATAATCGTTTGGTATAAAAAAGTGCTATTATTATGCATAAAATGGAAATTATTACCGAAGCAATTTGTATTGTTACGATTGCTTCATCGATATGCTTGTCCATTGCATTTGATTTAGTATTAAAGTATTCCCCTTGAATTTCAGATAGTATAGAAAAATCAGCATTAATCCGATCTACTAAATCCCTTCCTTGAGTAGTTAATTCAGCAAGATTCGAAGCATTTATTTTTTTAGCATGAATTACTTTTTCACCTAGAACTTGATATTCTTGCAGTTCTTGAAGTAATTTTGCACTTTGTTCTTGGGTATCTTTTTCTTTTGAAGTTTCTCTATAGGCTTGCACTTCTTTTGTCGCTTTACTTATATCCTTTCGGTAATTAGTTTCGTAAACTGCTCCATCAGCGTACAGTATAAAGCCTCTCATATTTAATAACGCATTCGTAAATAAATTCTGAGCTTCTTTCGTCTGTAGCATTCGCGGCACCGTATGAGCTGAAACTCCGTTTACCTCATCCGCTACGAATTTAAAGTTATAAACTGAAAGAATCGCCAATGAGATAAACAAAGTAATAATTAAAGCATATATACTGATGACTTGCACTAATAATGAAATCCTTTTTCCCTTAAACATATTAAATTCTCCTCGTGATATTTTAAGTTATTTGTAATACCTGTAGCATCGTTGCATATAAACGTTTATTGGGTAAATATTTAGCTGCTTTTACATTCTCGATTCATAAAATATCTTCGATAACCAATCGCTAAGTCTTTGATTATCGAATTCTCTAATTCTCTACCAGCGTTATGTATATAAAAATGATCTCCTTGAAACATTCGTGTTTTAAAGTTACCTATAGTCTGTTCTTTCCATAATTTCAAATCGTTATAGTTGACTTCGGAATCTTTTATTCCGCCAAAAGCAGAAATAGAACAATCCAGCGGAATACCAGATGAGTATACGTATGTCTCATGAAGTGCGAAATCCGCTCTGAGTGAAGGTAATAATACCTTCATTAATTCACTATTTTGTAATACTGCATCCGGAGTACCGTTATATTCACGTAATCTCTCGATAAACTCGGCATCTGGCAGTAAATGCATGGGTGCTTTTCTTTTTACAATTGTAGGGGCGCGATAACTAGATACAAACAAATGAACAGGACTAATCCTTTTCTTTTGCAGTCGCCGAGTCAACTCAAAGCTAATTAAAGCACCTAAACTATGTCCAAAAAAGGCAAATGGAATATTTAATTCTGGTAATAGTACACTGACTAAAGAATCAATTAAAGGTTCCATTGATGTAAATTGCGATTCTAAAATCCTTTTTTCCCTTCCGGGGTATTGTATGGGACAAATTTCTATTTCCTGGGGAAACGAATTAATCCAATCACGAAAAACTGAAGCACTGCCTCCTGCATAAGGAAAGCAAAAAAGACGTAAATGAGGGTAGATATTTGGTCTTCTGTACGGAATCCACGTATTTGACATGTGCATTTTACTCATAATAATCTCCTTTTTTAATATTTAATTAACAAAAAAAAGAAACGCCGTAAAGCGTCCTATCTATTATATTAAAATCCCTTCTAGCTCTATCTTTCTTTTCTCGTCTAACATAGATACTTCTACTGTAATGCGTCGGTTTCTATGGGAAACCTTTTTAACTATATGTTCTAATCCGACTAAAGGTCCGTTCAGTATCTGTAATTGTTCATCATGTTTTACGACTGTACTCACTTCGACAATTCCGTCACTCCCCATTAGTCTCTGAATTAATTCTTTTTCTTCATTCAGTATCGGGACTAGAGCTTCGCCGCTATATACTAACCAAGCAATATTCAATTTGCGTATCCGCAATAATTGGTCAAATCCTCGTATCTTTTCTCTAGGGCATGAAATAAACAAATAGCCATCAAACAACGGTCTTACTAACCCGATAACGGCTCCTTGCTTGCGCCAGCTGATCCTCCTCTTAGGATAAATAAGCTCAACTTCAGGAAACAGTTTTCGTAACATAGTTAAAGCTGCATCCTCCTTACCACAAACCGTGCGCAATACATACCATTCAATAACTATCACCTCCTAAAAAATAGTATGAAAGACCATTGAGGAGTTGAAAAACTACCTCATGCAATGCAAATTATAACTTTCCCCTGATCTTTTTCACGCGCCTCCGCAGTGAAAATTCAGGAGAATTTTTTGCTTTCCTTTATTAAATATACATAACAACAATCCATCCATTAGTTTCCTATTTCTACTTATTTCTACCAGAATTCCCACTTCATTTCTATAGATATTGTCAGAAGAAACATTTTTAGCGATTATAATGTCGCTTAGCTTGAATGAAAATATTTGTTTTATCGAAAGGAACAACAAGAATCCCCCCTTAATGAACATTGCATCCTGCTTGTTCATTAAGGGGGGATTCGCCTAGTGATAAAGATTTTTGGGCTATATACAATAGCGGCTCTGAAACTCTTTGGCGTGTTCCAAGGTCATTAATGCTGTTTCTTTTGTATTGGCCAACTTAACCAAATAGGTTTTATTACCCCAGGGGGAAAGCTCCATCACCATATCTGGATTAATGATAAAGCCCTTATGACAGCGGAAAAAGCGGTGCTTTTCTAAGCATTCTTCAAATCTTAGAAGAGGCTCATAGGTTTGGACAACCATATCTCCTACAACATGAATCATGGTTTTACGCTCATTGCGCGTAATAAATATAATATCGGGAACGTTGATAAACGTACTTTTATCATTGGATAGAACTTTAAGTTTGAGATTTTCGTCTCTACTCAACGTTCTCTCCCGCTTCAAAACAGCAACCTGTTCTCTTTCTATTTTCAATTCTTTAATTCGTTTCACCGTTTGCCGAATCCGTTCTAAGTCAAAAGGCTTAACTAGATAATCAAATGCGTAAACTTCAAAAGCCTCACGAGCATAGCAATTAAAACCAGTCGCAAAGATGAGAAAAATGTTGGGATTAATATCGAAGATTTCTTTCGAAGCCTCAATGCCGCTTACTTCTGGCATATCAATATCTAAAAATATAACTTCCGGCTCCAGTTCCTCCACCATCTCAACGAGCTGACGCCCGTTTCCCGCTTCGCCAACAATACTAATCCCTGGCAGCTTCTCAATGACGTTTTTTAACACCCGCCGCATTAAAGGATCATCGTCGGCGATAATGATTTTTAGCATATGAAAATTACCCTTTCATTCCTTGAGCTATTCTTCACGTTCTAGCATATGTTCCGGTACTACCGGCTGATAATCTGCACCACCACACATGATGAAAAAACCGGCAAGCGCCACAGACATCATTAAAGAAGCCGAATAATTAAGTAATTTCATTTTAAGATTCTGCACCATACATCCCCTCCTTTCTTAATACAAATTAATACTATTTCCAGTATAGAATTACGACACATTAATCACAAGCATCCTTGTTCAATCGCTCTGCACGCTTGTCCAAAAAGGTTGTTTTATTGTCTAAAGGGGAATGCACACTTATCAAACACTATTTCTACAGCGGCGATAAATCGGTAACCGGCGGGAGTGATGCTGAAAATTTGCCGCAAGAACCCCCCAATGCTTGCCATAACAAGAGAAAAAATTATCGGAGACCCTCCCCAGAAGATCAATACACTCATTCCAACGACCCAAACAGAAGTGAAAATATAAGAAAACCTTCTAAAGCGCGCTCTTTTCACAGCCGAAACAACAGGCTTTGCCGGCGTATCGGCAGGTGACCACTTGTATATGACATAGACGCCTACAATCATAGAAAAAGCCACTAAGGATAACAGCAGTTCCTGTGATGCCAACGCTCCAAAGCGAAAAGCCAGCTCACCAATCCCCGTCAAAATGACAGTGCCTATTATCGTACAGCGAAATAGACTTGATGCATGGGCTCCCCCGGAAATAATTCGTAGACCGTTAAGCGTAAACCAGGCAGTGAGTACGTAAGGTAAAATTCCAAGCCCCCACGCAACACCAATAAGGACCCCAAAGCCGACAAGAAAAGCTAAGAAAAGCTCCACCCCAAACCGTACCATATCCGTATTTTTAACGTCAAGCTGTAATTCCTTCCCTAAATAGTGCGCTATACCCGCGGCAACGTCTCTTACTTCAACCATTTTTTACTCCTCCCCCCAAAAACCAAAAACTCCGTTTTACCCTCTGCGGCTTGCCTAATGGCTGATCTCCTGAAATCACAACCTGAAAACACGTACCCTCGCTATCACTCCTCACCCTGATCTTGCCATTGTATTTATGTACCAGCTTTTGAATGCTGTAAAGCCCCATACCTCTTCCTTCCCCTTTGGTTGAAAAACCCGGTGCAAATATTTTGTCAATCGCATCCTGCAAGATCGGCGGTCCGTAATTTTTCACTTCCAATACATAGCCTGCCAAGTCCTGTCCGATAGTAACCTCTACCTTTCTTTCCGGTATCGGCAGTTCAGTCACCGCATCCAGAGCATTATCAATCAAATTTCCCAGAATTAGATTAATATCTCGTGCTTCCAGGGGAAACTGTTGCAGGCTAGTTTCCACTGCAATACGCAAGTCAATTTTGCGCGCTTCCGCCAAACCAGTCTTGACATATAGCAACGCAGTCACACCTAGGTTATCGGTTTTCACCAATTGAGAAGTAGCAACGACTTCGCTCACACTCTTTCTCAAATAGTTCCGGGCCTCTTGAAACTCCTCTACCTCCAGCAAACCATAGATCACCTGCAGTTCGTGAGTAAAATCGTGACGCTGTATACGCATCGTATGTAGCAAGCCTTCCACATAATGAAGGTTATCCAACTGTACTTTGAACTCAACTTCACTTTTAGTAAGTGTAACAAATTGTTTAACAACAATTATTGTAATAATTGGTAACACTATATTTATAATAGCAAAATAAAAATAGAAATAAAAGGGAGGAAGAAGTCCCATGTATTGAAGCAGATATTTCCAACAAAAAAGGTCAATTAATATACTTTGGGTAAATAGCAATCCCGCGATCCATAGAAATTGTTTGTTTCCTATTTTTTCCCATATATTTGCCAACCGAATACTAACCCCGCGAATCAGGAGAATGAGCAATAAGTTAATCATTAGTTTTGAGGCAAAATACGGAAGCCGAGACCACCAGTTGCTTTCACTTAAAATAGCAATGGGCTGACCCGTTATAAAAATGTATGAAGATACCGTCAAGACTTCAATGCAGGTAAAGACACTCCATCCCAAAAAAACAGCCAGCATGCTCTTTTTATATGAAATTGGCATGGTACTGTATATTATTCCCATAAGAGATGCCATTTGTATTATCGTGTGAACGCCAAAGGGAATGGAAATCAATTTGCCGACAACCAAAAACAGAAAGGCAGCAAAAATTGCCTGCAAAGATCCGATCTGTAAGATTTGACGAAACGTTGGTCTGATGCCAAGAAGTGACAAACATAGCCACCCTAATATCAGTGCTTCTGGAAAAGAATAAACGAGAATAACAATAAAGTTAAGCTTTGGCATTTCTGCCCTCCTTCAAAACAGTAGACTTCTTTATTGGTCCATATATAAATATTTTCACTATGGAATACGTCATTTGATGTTTCTATAAAAATATTTCTTGGGATGCTTTCAAAGATAGGAAACCATAACTTCCCCCACAATAATCAGGGTAACAATCGGCAAAATCGTATTTACCGTGATAAAAGCTGCTTCGGCCGCCTCCCCATGCTCCTGATAAGAATAGTACTGATAACAACTAACGATGACAAAAAACTTTGAATAAGCAGCAAGCACCTAACCACAAAAGACAAATAGTAACATAACGATTCAATGGAAATATAGACCGTAAAGCCAAGACCATAGCTAAACAACTGCTTTTATTTCAACCTTCCTTTTAAGAAAAGACATCGTTCATGCTTTTCAGACAACAAAAATAGAAAGCAAGACATCCAGTCTCACTTTTTTTCAAGTTGCAACCTGGCAATCATAGGTTTAGAACCCTCTAGATCCATGGCTTTGCGTCCTCACCTTTCGATGAGTTTGCTCATTATTTTATTGTACAAATTATACATTTTTTAGCAAATTATGTCAATATTTATTTAGGAATTACGTCCTGCGACATTTACAAACAAAAGGACTTATGCCCCTGTGGTCTATTTTGATAAAAGATTACCTAATATTGATGTTTCCTAGCTGTACGGCAAATTGCTCCGAGTTTTAATTTGGAAACTTATACTATCCTCTTATATAGTGACGACTATTCATTTGTATGATAAAATATTTATTATGTAAACTAGATGATACGATAGAAAGGATTTGGGATTATGCGTCCATTATGTAAGATTCTGATGCTCCTGGCGGTTCCTGCAAGGTTAATGAAATCTCTCTATTCCAGGGATATTAGTGTTCGTCATAGCATTGAGGTTAAATCTGATGAAGCCGTGAATACATTTCAGGTATCACAGGTTTATAATGATGCTATCGAAGATATGAGAATTGAAACGACTATATTGGACTCATAATAAAAGACAAGGAGTACCATCATCAGTACTCCTTGTCCTTTTCATTCCTTCAAAATCTATCTGCCAATCAGAAGTATTTTCATTTCCGTAAAAAATTCAACAGCCACACCAGCCATCACTTTGTATCCAGTTTCATTTGGATGTATACCGTCAGAATGTAACCCTTCTTTTATCTTGCCGCTGCCCTCATCTACCATTGCCCCATAAAAATCAATGATTGCAATATTATTCTCAGCAGCATATTTACATATTTGCTCTCGATACTGCCCAAGCAGGCTTTCTGCAGCCACATCGTTACAAGGAATGGGCAGACCAAAGATTGGAATTATCGTATTATCTACCGCCAGTTCTGCCATGGTTTGAAGATTGTTTATCACTTCGTCAACAGCTATCCCAGCATAAGCATCGTTTGTGCCTCCCATAATGATAACATGGGACAGCTTTTGACGTAAAACATCCTTATAAAAACGCTCCAGCATGCCATCGGTGGTATCACCATTGATTCCTTTATTCATATGCTCTATGTTTAGCTGCTTTACCGCCAGGTTAAACCAGGAACCTTTCGATGTGTAGGGGAAACCATAGGTTATGGAGTCACCGATGGCAACTATTTTACTCTCTATATGTTCCATGTGATTTCATCCCATCCTATCTATGTTCGTTCATACTACTATATTTAACGAAACAAGATAATGTTCCTCTTTATCCGGCTAAGTAATTCACTATTTCTCACCACTCTGCCCAGTCTCTTAAAAATCTTTACAACAGTGTTGGCATAATACGATAAATAATATCATGGATTACATCATCATCATTACTTACAGAAACCCTATCTGCAATCTTTTTTACATCTTCTTGGGCGTTGGCGGGTGCAACTCCACAATCAGCAAGCTGCAGCATTTCAATATCATTTTCAAAATCACCCACAGCAATCACTTTTTTTAAGCGGTATGCTTCCATATTCAGCAATTCACCAAGCATATTTCCTTTTGAAACATGCTTACCAACAATCTCTAAATAAGTAACTGCAGAAAAAAACTGATTTGTTTAAATAGGCAATGGCGTTCTTATTTTTTTCTGAAACCTTGTGCTCACTGCTGGCAAGGGTTCCATCCAAATCTGAAATAAGAATAAAATCCCGATATGGTTTCAAATTTTCAGCTCCTTCCACTATTTATGAATAATACAGCCACTATGCTTAACAAATTCTGTAGGAGTGGTTTTTGTATATTTCTTAAATACCGCACAAAAATGCTTATAATCACTAAAGCCTGTCAAATTAGAAACTTCATATACCCGATGAGTCCCTTTTTTTAATAGACCAATCGCCTTTTGAATACGAAATCGTGTCAATAATTCTAAAAAAGTCTGTGATGTTGCTTCTTTAAACTTACGACTTAGATAACTGGCACTTACGTCTAATTCATCGGAAATCGAATCAATACTGATCTTCTCATGATAATGATCACGAATTTTATAAAGCGCCTGTGCAACATAACTATTTTTTAGGGTATCCCCATTTAGATATACATCCCAATCTACAAGTTTACCAATATCTCGTTTTTTGGTAAGTGCAATAATATTAGAATAAACCTTGGCTTCTTCCATACTTTCCTTGATTCTCTTGATTGTATTTTTAAGTTCATCTTCATCTACAGGTTTAAGCAAATAATCTGATACCTGCAGATATACCGACTTTCGCGCATAATCAAAATTGGCATAGCTTGTCAAAATGATACTTTTAAATGGTTTAATCTCCATACTTTTGGCCTTTTCCAACATTTCAATGCCATTCATGTGGGGCATAATGATATCTGCAATAACCAGATCGATTTCATATTGCTCTAACATAGCAAGTCCTTCTTTACCATTCTCTGCTGCGCCCACCACCATACAATCCATGCTCAGCCAGTCAATTGTGTAAACAAGTCCTCTGCGTATAATTTCTTCATCTTCGACAATCAATACCTTGAGCATATGAGTTTACCTCCTTTTATTTCAGCCAAAAAAGCGGTAACCGTCATTTATTGTTTTTTATGAATGGGCAAAACAATTTTTACAATCGTTCCTTCACAATAACTGCTGACAATTTCCAACCCATAAGAATCACCATACATCAACTGAATCCGCCGATTGACATTATATAATCCTGAATGCTGCGAAACATTTGCAGGTGATATCAGCATCGCTCGAATCTCATTAAGTGACTGTTCATCAATTGCAGTACCATTATTAGTAATCGTAAGTATAAGCGCGCTCTCAATCATCTTTATTTCAATTTCCACCAGCATATGCTGACAATCGTGAAAACCATATTTTATTGCATTTTCGATAATAGGTTGAATCAGCAATTTAGGAACACTGCAATGATTCAGTTCTTCTGGTATATGAAGAATATAATTCAGCCGATTACCAAATCGATATTTCTGAATATCGAGATAACTTTGGGTATATTCCATATCTTCCTGAATGGTTACCTCACTGCTGCTGGTACTAATGCTGTAGCGCAATATATTTGACAAGGCAATAATCATTTTACTGGCGGCAGCAGGGTCTAATTTAATCATAAATTTGATATTTTCTAATGAATTAAATAAAAAATGAGGATTAAATTGTGACTCAAGCTGTTTAATTTCAGAAATAATCGTCGCTCGTGCCTTTTCATGGTTGGTTTGCATAAGCTCTTTGAGGCTGAAAAGCATTCGATTATAGGCTTCACCGATAATTTCAAATTCATTATTGGTATTGATATGAAGACGCATATCCAAATTCCCCTGTTTCACAGCCGAAAATGCTTCCACAAGCTGATCTATCATTTTCGTCTTTTCTTCCACTTGCTTTTTTACACTGATAACGATGGACACGGATAATATTATTAATACTCCAATGAGAATCATCACTGTGTTTACCAACTGACTGACGATACCACCGATAGAAGTAAACGCATACACCATTAATTCTCCGTCTAGAATTGCTTTTTTGCTGCTATAATACTTTGTATCTGCAAAAGAAAAATATCCATTCGCATGCTGAAATTCAGGTTTCATTTTGTTCATAGCAGCACCAAAAAAATCATCTGTACAAATTGGCATATAGTCATAACGATCCTTTACAACAATATGCACATCAGGATTAATCATCGCACTTAGAATTTGTGCGGCCGGCACAACAAAAAGAACATAGCCAGTGATCTGGCCCTCTTCCAGTATTGCTTTACCAATTATAAGATCCATCTGGGAGTCAAAGCGGTGAATTGAATTCGTAAAAGTAAAGATTGGTGCCATTGGTTCTCTCTTGATTTGCCCTATAATACCCCAGTCTGCAATCCTTGCCAACTCGGCGAATTCCGGATCTTCTATTTGATTTGAAATTAGCCGATTCATCTGAGCATCAAAAATATAAAAATCAGTGTGTACACCTATCATACTGGTATATTGATATAATTTTTCATACATTTTTGTCTTTGCAGTTTTGTTATCACGCAGCACGTTCATATCACAAAGACCAGCAATGTCATTGGCGTTATCTAAATAATTAGAAATCATTGTACTCATCATATCACAACTAGCATTCAATCGATTGTGATTGCGTTCCAGCACATTGGTATTCCAATACGCAAAAGCAAGTATAAATACGATAATTGAAATAATAAAAATCGGGATTAGTGCATAAATGGTAAAAGTTCGCCGTAATTCATCCTTCAAGTGGTTCACTTTTCTACTCATGTTTCACCCCGATTCTCTATATCAACTACGCTCATACAAGTGTTTACATTTCTATTATAAACTAATATCTTTGCTGCCGGAAACTTTAAAGAATAGAAGCAGTCCAATGACTGTAGTCAGCGTTAGTATGGTAGACAGTGCTGCTGCCGTACCGTAACTTGCACGAATCACTTCTGTATAAATAGCCACGGACATTGTCTTCGTTCCGCCGGTATACAAGATGACTGATGAACTTAATTCATTAATACAGGTAATCCAACTTAAAATCGCCCCGGATAACACCCCTGGTATCATCATTACCGCAGTAATTTTGAAGAAAGTCTTTAATGGTGATGCACCAAGACTAATGGATGCTTCCTCCACACTTGGACTGATTTGATACAAAATGGCTGAGCTTGAACGCAAGGTATAAGGCAGGCGCCTAATGACCAAAGAAACAATGATAATCGTTGCTGTTCCCGATAAGATGAGGGGGTCTTCATTAAATGCCAGGAGCAAAGTGATGCCAAGAACTGATCCAGGAATAATATAAGGAAACATGGTAAGAGTATCAATAATATCAGTAAGCCAGCTCTTTCGTCGTGTCGTAATGTAAGCAACAAGCATACCGAAGAAAACAATCAGCAAAATGGCAACAAAGGAATAAACATAGGTATTAGTAATTGCTAAAGCCAGATTGTCAAAAACGATACGATAACTATCCATAGAAAATCCCGATACAAATATTTGACCCTTTGTTTTTAGAAAAGAAGTGTATATCACTGTAACTTGTGGGATGACGGATACCAATACCAGCCCATAAATAGCGATATGCATAACTGCATTCTTTAGTCCTGACAATCCTTTCGCCTGCATAGGCCTAAGGGAACTCATGGTAAAGGATTTCCTATTTACCACGTATTTTTGCAATAAGAAAATCGTTGTTGTAAGAATAACCATTAAGGTTGCCATGGCTGCGGCAAAATTGGCTTGCCCACCCACTTCATTAATAAACTCGGAATAAATCATGACTGGCATAACGTTAAAACCTTCCCCAATGAGCATGGGTGTGCCAAAATCAGCTAATGCATTCATAAAAACCATCAAAGCACCCGCAAGCAGTGTGGGCATCACCAACGGCATAATCACTGTTACTATCTTTTTTATGCCGCTGCAGCCGAGGCTTTCTGCCGCCTCAATGAGAGATGCATCAATCTTTTTCAGGGCGCCGGATACATACAAATAAATAAAGGGATACAGCTTTAACGTAAGTACTAAGAGTATGCCGCTAAAACCATAAATAGACGGCCATTCCATATGGAATAAGTCAGAAAGAAACTGTGTCATTATACCGCTTCGCCCGCCTAACAATACCCAAGAGTAAGCGCCGATAAAGGGGGGTGATAACATGGAGATAATCACAAGTACTTCGACTGCCCCCTTGCCTTTTACCTTAAATGCCGTCATCAAATAGGCTAATGCCGTACCAATCATGATGGATAGAATGGTTACACAAGTAGTAACCCACATGCTATTGATCAACGATTGATAGTAGTATTTTCTACTGAAAAACTTACTGAAATTTTCCATTGTAAAAACCCCTGTAGCCGGATCCAGGAAACTGCTGATAAACAATGAAAATAAGGGATACATCAAAAACAGTCCAAATACAACAACAGATGAGACAGTAACGAATGTCCAGAAATCCCAGGTAAGCAGCTTCTTATTCATACTGCTTCACATCCCTAATTAAATTCACCCTTTGGTCCGCAGTAAAAATATTGATTTTGGCTTTGTTAGGCCGAAGAATAATTGTCTCACCAATTTCGAACACTTTTTCTGCATGGCCTAAGTCTTGTGAAAATTCAGTTGCAGATTGATTTTTCATCACCATACCAGAAGCAAAAGCAAGTGTATAATTTACATATTTACCAAGAAATACTCGGTTATGAATTGTGCATTCTATACCATCTTCTTGTACTGAGAATTCTTCTGGCCTAACAGAAATAATAATCTCTTGCCCATCTGTTACTGAGCTAAGATTATCCATTTTTAGCTGATAACCGTCCTGAAACAAAACAAAAGTCTTATGATCTTCGACTTTTATTTTGCCGACAAATAGATTAGAATGGCCGATGAAAGTAGAAACAAATACATTATAAGGCCTTGTATAAATGGACTGCGGTTTTCCAATTTGCTCAATTACGCCTGTTTGCATAACTGCAATTCTATCGGAAATAGCCAAAGCTTCCTCCTGGTCATGAGTTACATAAACAGTGGTAATTCCTACTTGATTTTGTACTTCACGAATGGCACTGCGCATTTCTACGCGAAGTTTTGCGTCTAAATTAGAAAGGGGTTCATCCATAAGGAGTACATTGGGATGGATCACAATGGCTCTTGCTAAAGCAACCCGCTGTTGCTGCCCCCCAGAAAGTCGTTCCGGTAAGCGATCTTGATATTCTTCAATCTTTACTGCTTTTAAAATAGCATCCACTTTGGTTTTAATCTCTGCCTTGTCGAATCGGCGCAGCTTTAGACCATATTCTATATTTTCCCGTACTGTTAAATGAGGAAATATGGCATAACTTTGAAATACCATACCAATATTACGTTTATGAGTCGGAATCTCATTGATCACCAAATCATCAAATTTGATTTCTCCCCCCTCAATACTATTGAATCCTGCAATCATTCTTAGTAAAGTTGTTTTACCACAGCCTGAAGGTCCTAATAACGTAAAAAACTCACCATTTTTAATATGGGCTGATAAATTGGGGATAATCGTTACTTGATCGTATCTTTTGATTACATGGTCAATATGAATTGCAACACTCATAGATAAAACCTCCGTTTAAACTTCGGGCATTTTTATAGATTGACAGCCCACAACAAATAATTTGTGTGGGCTGTATAACAACCATGATCGGATCAATTAACGCTGGTAAATATGTCTTTAAATTTATCTAGCCATTGCCTTTGATTGGCTACAACCACTTTTTCATCATCGTTGATAATATTGATTTTTGACTTTTCAATCAAACCTTTTGGCGGTTCGACGTCATCACGGACAGAACGTCTGTGTAATTGTTGTACAATAATAGTCTGGGCATCTTTACTGGTGATAAAATCAATAAATTTCTTTGCATTTGTCATGTTTTTCGCATTCTTTATGACGTAAACACCATCTGGCTTAGAAATAACTCCTTCTTTCATATAAACCAATTTTACGGGAGCGCCATCAGCAACGTATTTTGCACCGCCTTCTTCGAAAGTACAACCTACAGCGTATTCACCATCAGCCACTCCTTTATAAACAGCTGAAGAACCACTAAGCAGCTTACCATCTAGATTTGCACAGAGTGCTTTTACATAATCCCAGCCTTTTTCCGGATCACCTTTGCCCATCGCGTAGAGCATGTTGATTAAATGTTCATAAGAAGAAGAAGATTTTGATGGATCAGAAAAGGCAATTTTGCCTTTTAATTTTGGATTTAATAAGTCTTCATAACCTTCCATTTTCATATCGCCAATTAAATTTGTATTGACCATAATTACACTTGGAATATCGGTAAATCGAGTCAAAGAACCTTCTGTATTCTTAAACGCCTGCTGAATCTTATCTTCATTCGCTGAAGTATAATTTTCAAATAAATTGGCTTTCGGCTTCATCGTACCAAGTGATCCGCCCCAGAAAATATCACCCAGCGGATTTGCTTTTTCGGATTCCACCCGCTTTAGCAATTCACCGCTGCCAGCCGCGACAACCTCTACTTTTATACCACTTTGTTTTTCAAATTCACTTACTAATGGATTGATAAAAGTCAACGGATGAGGACAATAAATAACTAATTTGTCTGTTTTTTCTGCTCCAGATTTTTCTGTCGTGGCTTTCGTATTTCCACCATTGCAGCCGACAAGGATTAAAGAGGGAAAAAGTAAAATGAGCATCAAAGACATAAGCTTTTTCATTAATTTTCCTCCATTCAAGTGGTTCTCTCTACCCAAATTATATATAAACCATTTCTGCTGAACAATCCCAGAATTATCTATAACTATCAGAAATAATGAACTTTTATTATATTTATCTAAATATTTCAATTATTCAAAACATAATCTTAGAAGCGAAGAGACGCTCCTTCTAAGATTATACTTCCGATGCATGCCTGTAATTCTGACTATAAACCCATTCGCAGTAATTTTCTATTATATTTTCGATACACCATCTTGCAAGCACCAAACCTGACATAATAGCTTAATTCCCTGATCAATTTCATTGCTATTCATACTACCAAATCCAAGCATGACTTGAGAGTTTGCAGCACTATGATGCAGATACGTACTAGAGAGGGGGAACAGTCTCACCTCTCTTTCCTGAGCACGCTGAATCAGTTCCTCTTCACTAAGGGAATTACCAAATAGCTCTAAAATAACATGAAGCCCCGCCCCCTGTCCAATTATATGAGCTTGAGAGGCGAAATGCTGCTGGATCGATTGAATGAGTGCATCATGCTTCTTTTTATATACATTTCGCATTTTGCGCAAGTGCCGTTCCCAATACCCTTGTTCCATAAACTTATAAAGTGTTCTCTGATCTAATAAAGAAACACTCGCAGCATAATCCCTAAACAGCTCACGATAAACATCGAGTAATCGATAAGGCAATACCATATAACTGACCCGAAGAGCTGGCGATAATACCTTAGAAAACGTACCTACATAAACGATATTTCCTTGGGGATGCAATCCCTGCAGGGCAGGAATGGGTTTGCCCTGGTATCGCAGTTCACTGTCATAGTCATCTTCAATAATGACGCCTCCGACAGTTTCCGCCCAATCAATTAATCGTAGTCTATTTGCCACAGGCATAACATGACCTAAAGGAAACTGATGGGAAGGTGTGACATACACAATGGTGCTGTCGGTCTTTTGTAAACACCCTAAATCGAGACCCTCGGAATTGACTGGTATCGGGTTAAAAGAGAAGGAATGATTCCGAAAAACAGCTTTTGGAATAAAGTGTCCGGGATCTTCCATGGCAAAGATAGAATGATTTTTTCTCAATATGGGTGCCAGAATCGAAAGACTGTCTTGAAGCCCAGAGCAAACGATGATTTGCTCTGGATCACAAGAAATCCCCCGTGAGCGAGACATATATCGTTGTATCTCATAGCGCAATGCAAAATCCCCCTGCTGATTGCTATAAAAAGCAAGCTGCTTCGGCTCTTCCTTTAAACACTCCACATACAATTTGCGCCATAGGTTGACAGGGAAACTCTCTGGCGAAAGACACGCAGGATGAAAATCAAAGGAATATGTTTTTCTATCTTTAGAGACTTTTCTCACTGATGCATCGATATTGCCCTGAGAGGCTGGAAAGACGTCTGGTTCTATAAAGGAAACATAGTATCCACTTCTTGGCTTGCTGTGTATATACCCTTCAGCACATAACTGCTGATAGGCATACTCTACCGTATTGCGGCTGACAGATAATTCAATAGACAAATTCTTAACCGATAGAAGTTTTGCAGCCGGGAGCAATTCCCCTGATAATATTTGTTTTTTAATTTGGTTGTAGATTTTTTTGTGCAACGGCTGACGGTCCTTATTGTCCAATATAAACATGACTCTTCACCCTAATTCCTTTATTTTCAAGGCTCTTAACTATCGCCATTATATCTAGGGTGATCTAGAGTGTCAAGGCGCTGGAGATCCTTCCTCAGAAAAAACTGACCCCATATTTTATTTGAGAATTGCCCCTGTAATTGGGGGTAGTTTTATTTTATACTATGAATATCGAATCGAGGGCACAATAATGCGGATAATCTTATCCGCTAACAAACTTCTTACTTTAAACAGAAAGGATGTATTTTTATGCTTAACGAAAAATTATTGGACGTACTTTCTCATCCCGCAGATGGAGCAATCTCAATTGTTACCAGTGGCGACGATGGTCCTCATGTAGTGAATACCTGGAATAGCTATATAACGGTTACACCGGATGATAAACTATTGATTCCCGCTTCCGGTTTTGTTAAAACAGAGAGAAACCTTAGTGCTCATAACGATGCGACTCTTTCTATCGCCAGCAGGGAAATCGAAGGTTACAGAGGAAAAGGAACTGGTTTCATTGTGAAAGGAACCACCCGTTTTATAAAATCCGGTGAGGATTTCGAGTTCATGAAAGAAAAATTTTCATGGATTCGTGCAGTATTAGAAATCACAGTAACTTCTGCAAAACAAATGCTTTAAAATCTCAAGTCACCGATTAAACATCATAAAAGGTGCTTGCCATCATCAAGTAATACTGCGTTCACTAAAAAAACAGCCTGCTATAGATTAGGCCTTAGTCAGCGATTGACTAAGGCCTAATCTATAGCAGGCTGTTTAATATTGCCTTTTTATTTATATTTTCAACTCCACACCGCTTTTCTTCTCACGAATTAACACTTCTACTAGATTTACAAGCTGTGCGCCGGCTTCTACCGGCGGTACACCTTTACGGTGAATGTTGGAAATCACGGTTCTTTGTGATTCCGGCTTTAAGGTGCTAGATTCATAAGCCATATAGGAACTCATGCTTTCATCCGTTGCCAAACCTGGTCTTTCACCTACCAGCAAAATCGTCACTTTCGCCTGTATTGCTTCACTAATTTGATCCATGGTCGCGACTCTGCCGTATTTCACAAAGATAGGCGTACCGATTGTATACCCCTTTGCCGTTAGCCCATCAATTAGAATCGGATAAATATCTGCTAAATTGGCATTAATAGCACAGGCACTTAATCCATCAGTTGCTATGATTTGCACATCAGGACTCTCAATACAATTACCCTTAATCCCATCGAGAGTTTCCTGTGAAAATACTCTTCCTAAATCGGGTCTTTTGATATACTGCTCTTTATCTTCTACCAGAGTCTGTACTTTGAAAAATCCCAGCTGATCAACAATCGTTTCATCGACTTCCGACCAAACTGCATCCATTGCTACCCCATGATCCGCTCTAAACTTCAGTAAGGTCTCGGTTTTACATCGATCCCCTGCTCTGCCTAAACAAATTCTTGCATTGGTTGTCTTTTTTAGCCTGATACAACTTTCCGTATCCCGAGGATTATCGATGGTCACCCGCTCATAATAATCGACCACGGATATATCTTTTATCATTTCATTCATAATGCGCCCCACTCCTAAGCTGTAAAGATGGAAGGATCTCCAGCCTTTTTAGTTAATTTCCCATCTTCTAATATGCCAAGCTCTTCCATCCTTTGATTAAATTCTTGAATCGGTTTCTTACCCGTAATGTCTCGCAGGCTGGCAATATCGTGATAGCTGGTCGTTTGGTACATTAACATCACATCATCGCCTCCAGGAATACCCATGAAATAGGTACAATCACATGCTGCAAGCAGCAAGGCTAAATTTTCTACATCGTTCTGGTCGGCTTTCATGTGGTTGGTATAGCACACATCCACTCCCATGGGCAAACCCGTTAATTTCCCCATAAAATGATCTTCCAGTCCTGCTCGAATCATTTGCCGGCCATCATATAAATATTCTGGACCGATAAAGCCAACTACTGTATTTACTAAAAAAGGATGATATCGTTTCGCTAGACCATAGCATCTTGCTTCCATTGTCAACTGATCGGCACCATGATGTCCTTCTGAAGACAGCTCTGAGCCTTGCCCTGTTTCAAAATACATAAAATTTGGACCTCGGGAACTCTTCTTTTCCCTCATGACTTCATAGGCTTCATCCATGAGTTTTACCGTTATACCAAAGGCTTTATTGGATTTTTGTGAGCCCGCCAGGCTCTGAAACATCAGATCCATCGGAACGCCTTTCTGCAAAGCAGCCATTTGGCTCGTAACATGAGCTAATACACAATTTTGCGTAGGAATATCCCATTTCACCATAAAATCTTTAAAACTATGTAAAACAGCTGATATGCTGCTTATCGTGTCCACTACAGGATTTAAACCTATAACCGCATCACCAATACCGTAACTAATCCCTTCCATAGTAGAAGCCATAATGCCGGCTAAACCATCCGTAGGATGATTAGGCTGCAATCGTGAAGACAACGTACCCCGTTCACCAATTGTCGTATTGCAAGTAGCAAGTTTATGTATCTTCTTAGCAGTATATACTAAGTCCATATTACTCATTAACTTCGTAACGCCAGCAATCATCTCCGAAGTTAAGCCATCATGGATATTTTCGATCTCATCCTCACTTGATTTTAGTAAAAATTCTCTAAAGGCTCCCACTGTCATTGATTTGATCATGCTGAAAGCGTTTGGATCAACTCCATCTTGAATGGCTCTTGTAACATCATCATTTTCATAAGGAACTACAGGATTATTTCGCAGATCCTCAAGGGTCATTTCCGATAAAACAACCTTCGCTGCCACTCTCTCTGCTGTATCCCGGGCTGCAATACCTGCCAGAATATCACCCGATTTTTCCTCATTGGATTTAGCAAGTACTTCCTTTATATCTTTGAACTCATAACTTTTCCCAAACAGCCTTGTCTTTAGTATCATTTTCTTCACCTATTCTTTTTCATTTCTTCACTGCTTAAAAATTAACGTTTTTACAATAGTAGGTACTACATTGGCAATGGATTTGCCGATATCAATATAATCACCATTATCAACCTTAATTTGATCAATACAGATTACCCTCGTCCCTGCATTCAGCATATTCATTACCGTTTGCCCCAATGCTTTGGCAAAATCATTCTCAACAATTACAATCACAGGATGGGAACCCACCGCATTGGCGGCAATGGCTTTTGCCATCTCTTTTATTTGCCCATAGGATGGTGACTTCGGGCCTTTGAACGCAAGGGCTACGGGAATATCGCCATATCTTTTGATTTTCTCACCAATTCCGTTGAACATATGCTCTATATCCTCATTTTCTGCAAGCTTAATAATAGGAATATTTTTAAGAGGAAGCAGGTCCTCATCAAACAAAATCGTGCTGCCGCTGATTTTTATAGAATGACTACCTGCCCCTATGACAGTAGCCCGTATCTTCTCTCTAGCTTCTACAAGACGATGTTGATCTTTTTCAAAGATTTTTCGAATGGAGTATCCTAATAAAGGACCGATATCTCCGAATAGGGTAACGTCTTTCATACTGCCTATTTCATAATCGCTGTAGATAAATTCAGCAACGCCACCCGAAAACATGATCTTTTCTGCTTTCAGCCCCTTATGACTGTGACCAATAAACAATTTCACAGCCTCTTCTTCGATGTCTTCGCTGCTGCTTATTTGTACAAATATCTTAGCAAAAGCATCCGTAAGAGCTTTTATTTCTTCCAGCTTAGCCTTTAGCCCAACAACCAATTCCAGCTGCAAATAGTGAATAAGCGGGGTTATCTTTTCGGAAACATAGCAAATTACACCTTGCTGATCAATCTGTATCAGCCTTCCACCGATATCCAAGGCAAAAGAGTCAATCACTTCCCCTTCCCAAAAGATTGCACCATTGGTGGTACCTCCGCCAATATCAAAATTAACGACTCTTGCGGTAAAATGATTTGATGCTTCAGCAGCTCCCGCCCCATAACCCGCCAAAATGGACTCTAAATCCGGTCCTGCCGTTGCAACAACAAAATCGCCAGCAAAGTCAGACAAAATACGGAGTACTTCCTCGGCATTGTTTTTGCGAGCAGTTTCACCCGTAATAATAATGGCTCCTGTCACGATTTCATCTTTTTGAATACCGGCTTTATCATATTCAGATTCAATGATTGCTTTCAATTCCGGTAGATGAATCTTGTCTCTTGCCAATAATGGGGTGAAATGAATCTCACTTTTATAAAGGATCTTCTTATCGGTAATTTTCATTTCAGGAATCAGAAAAGAAGTCGCTGTATTTTCTACCTTTATTCGGCTGAAGATAACCTGTGTCGTTGTTGTGCCAATATCAATGCCTACACTCAAAAATTCTCTTTCCATTCCATGTCTACCCACACCTTCTATAATGGATACATTTAATTGAAATCCTGGGACATCTCATGAAACCCATGCCCCAGTCTCACCTATTTATCTAACTCATCAAGAACACCAAACTCTTCCTCAAAGGGACGAATATTCTTATTTCCCCAAATATAATAATATACAATGGCTAACCCATAAACAGCTAACACCCATGGTACTACTTCACTAGAGGCATAGAACAAACTAACAAGACAAAAGATCGCAATCAGAAAACTAATCAACGGCACCACTGGATAGGAAACCTTAAAAGGTCTTTTAAGCTCTGGCTCTTTCACCCTTAAAACGAACAAACTTACTAAACTGATTAAATACATCGCAACGGAGCCAAACACAGCAATGATAATAACCACATTTGTAAGCCCTGTCAATGCGGCTCCCAAGCCTATAATGCCAGGAATGATAAGTGCCCATACCGGTGTATGATGCTTAGGATCAACATATGCTAAAAATTTTGGCAGATACCCAGTACGCGCCATGGCATAGGTCTGACGGGAATAACCCACAATGATACCATGCAGAGAAGCAATCAGACCAAATAATCCAATGAAGTTCATCAGCATGGCACTAAAGGATCCCTCACCATAAACAGAACTTAACGCTAAAGGCAGCGGAAAATCAACAGAATCAATTAACTTTACATCCGTAATCCCCGCAGTAAGGAATAAGGTGAGAAATGCCATAACCATCAAGGTTACCATACCACTTAGAAAGCCAATGGAAATGTCTTTTTGCGGATTGACCATTTCTTCTGCACTCATAGCACCGCCCTCAATCGCTAAGTAGAACCAAATAGCAAAAGGTACAGCAGCCATGACACCACTAAAACCATTCGGCAAAAGAGGTTCAGCCATAACCCGGGACAATTCAAAATGAGGTAATGCCAAACCCCAATAGATCACCAGACCAATCAAAGCAACAATCGTTACAATCAGTTCAAAGGTAGCAGATACCTTCATCCCCCAATAATTAATAAAAATGAATAATAAGAAGGCGACTACAGTTGCTGTCATAATCTCAATGCCTGGAAACATGTTGTGAATATAGCCGCCTACTGCCAAAGCAATGGCAGGTGGAGCAAATACAAATTCAATCAAGCAGCTCACACCATTCATATATCCCCAAAACTTTCCTAAAGCACGCCGGGCATAAGCAGAAGGTCCGCCGGCATGAGGAATCGCTGTCGCCAGCTCCGAGTACGATAAGATAAATGTTACATAAAAGATTGTCACTGGTATTAACGCCAAAGCAAGACCCATGACCCCGCCTACAGCAAAACCATAACTCCAACCAAAATAATTACCCGATATAACAAGTCCAACCGCTAATGCCCATAAATGAATTGGCTTTAATACGCGAGAAAGGTTCGCGCGCTCACCATCTTTCTTATGTTGAATAACCCCATTGACCGTTTCTACCCTACTGCTCTCCATACCTATTTCCTCCTCCGTAATGTGTCAGGCCAAAATAAAAGCCTAATACAACCTTCTTTTCTAAGAAGAATCATATTAGGCGACGTTGCCTGATATTAAGTTAATAAGACTACTATGACTAGTGAGATCCGTTAATCTACGAAGGCTATCCCCTCCTCACTGTAACAAAAAAACAAGCGCTTAATAAAAATGTTAAATGATTTTAACATTTTTATTAAGCGCTATTGCTACAATATTCCTTTTTGAAGAAAAAATTTCTTTTGATCTTTGGTTTTATATTATTCGCCCTAATCAGAAATAGTCCTGCAAATGCGAAGGTTTTTATTTTTTAATTTTTTCAATAATCATTTGGGCGATTTGGGCAGGAGTCGTCTGCCGCTGCATGGCTTCCTGCAATAAGCGTTTATGAGCCTCTCCAGCAGAAATACCCAGACGATCTTGAATGATCGACCGCGCTTGGCTGATTAATTTTTGTTTTTTTAAGTTTTCTTTCGTTTTATCCAATTCTTGATGCGTACTATACATGTCTTTCCAACGAGCATATGCAATCTGCACCGTGGCAATGAGATTCTTCTCTGAGACGGGTTTAACCACATAACCATATACATGTACGCTTTCTGCTCGTTGCAGCATCTGGGGCTGACTATGAGCCGTTACCATGACGACTGGTATATTGAGACTATACATACATTGTGCAACTTCCAAACCGCTTATTCCAGGCATCATAATATCCATAATTACTAAATCCGGTGCATTCTCTTTGACTAACCTTACTGCCTGCTCTCCATTACCGCATTCTGCACACACCATGTGACCAGCCTTCTCCAGC
Source organism: Pelosinus fermentans JBW45 (assembly GCF_000271665.2). Lineage (GTDB taxonomy): Bacteria > Bacillota > Negativicutes > DSM-13327 > DSM-13327 > Pelosinus > Pelosinus baikalensis. The sequence continues at coordinate 5,280,739 of NZ_CP010978.1, forward strand.
ATTTCTCTCATATCAGCCCGTATTAATACTTCATCCTCTACCAATAGAATTGATAAGGGTTTCATCCTGTTTCCTCCTTTTTATGCACTGGGAATGAAATGTTAGCAACTACGGATTGATCACAATTCTCGAATTGAAAGGTGCCTCCCAATTGTTCAAAGATAAGCAGCTTCACGATGTATAAACCAAGCGTACCACTCTTGCTTGTCGCAGCATGATTCCATAGGCCGCAGCCACTATCTCTCACCTCAACATTGATAGTGGCTCCAGACTCTTTCACGATTATACTGATTTCACCGTGAGGATCCGTTTTAATACCATGCTCCAAACTATTTGCAACTAGTTCATTCAGCACTAATGCTACTGGCACCGCCTGGCTGGCATGAATCAGCACAGCCTGCCCTTGCACCATTGTTTTTACCTTCTGGTCCGGTAAAATGTAACTTTGGACAACCTGCTCTACGATATACTCTGCCAAGTCATGCAAATTGACAAGATCACGATATTGATAGGTAAAAATCTCATACACTTTGGCAATGGATAATATCCGATTAATAGTCGCGGTAAACTCCCGCCGCACAGCTTTCCATTTTGAGCGACGCATTTGCAGGCGCAATAAGGAAATTACATTTTGCAGTGTGTTTTTGACCCGATGGTTAATTTCCTGGATAATAATACTTTGCATTCCCAGCTGACGTTCTTTTTGACGTAACTCTGTCACGTCTTGAAAGGATAGTACACAGCCGTTAAACTCTCCCCCTGTCAACAACGGATGGGCTTGAAAAAGATAGCTTGCATTGTCAAACTCGTAATTCCTGGGATTCTTTAAACCCTCCACCATTTCTGGAAGAGACGCAAAAGATAACAATAGCATTAGATTGCCATCCAGTGTATCTCCTTCATATAAGCTCGTGGAAATGCACATTGCCTGCTTATTGGCGTATACAATCTTTCCCTTATCATTCAAGATGAAAACACCATTACCAAGCCACTCTTCCCAACCATATCCCGTAACTCGTAAAGACATTAACGTATGGCTTAAGTGCTCTGCTGTTTGGCTCAATAATTGAACCTGCTGTTCCTGGCGAATTTCCTTGGAAATATCCTTTTCCATGATTAAAACACCAATAACTTGACCATTATCATTCGTTAGAGGAACTACGGTTTGAGCAATAGGTACCCCCTCTTGGCTCACACCGCGGATATTGTAAAAACTTTGCCCCGTTGAAAAAGCTTGATAGACAGCTGGCTCACACGCGGCATAGGCCAATTCACCTACTACGCTATTACGATACAAAGATGGCGAATTCGGCGAGCTCGCCCATGCCAAAACAATTGCATCTTCTTGATTCACTGTCAAAGCATCAATAAAAATATCCGTGCCCGTTAATGTGGCAATCACAGGAAGCTGATTTACCATATTCTCTAGAATTATAATATCGGGCATCATTAGATCCGTATGTGCTAAGCACAAATCCCGGATGGAATGCTCTATTTCTACCATAAAAAGACCTCCGGCTTAAATTGCAATAGCCAAAATAATATAAAAAAGCCTATTATAATCATTAGTTCTTACCAATGATTATAATAGGCTCCATTGCCTTATTGCGTCGCTCACTTTGATTTGATTTCCTTTTTTACTATCCTCTCATTTATTTACCATCCGATTATAAAATTCCTGCAAAGTCATAGACTTTGTTTATTTTTTATACGATCAGAAACAAGAAAATGAATGCCATGCAGAAAACATGATGCGGATTGCCAGCGATATTCCATTCTTGGTTAGATAAGAATATAGTAGTCCACGCAAGACCAGCCGTCGATCTTTAATTAGATAGACGGCTGGTCTTATGTAAGATCTATTAAAAGTTATGCATTAGACTTGTTAGCGATCGTAAGATATATCAGCTTGCTTATTGACGTATATTTATCGTGAAACAGACCAAGACTTAAAAATAAACTAATCTTAGGGGGATTCATATGAGTAATCAAACATTACTGTGGGCAAGTTTCATAATTTCTTGGCTATCTGTCATTTTTCTAAAGAAAGAAGACCTTAAACGCTATATGCCTGTTGCATTATTGGGCGCACTAGTATCAACCATTGTAATAGAGGCAGGAATTACTTTACATTGGTGGTCAACTAAGGAAACTGTCTTTCCATTTGTAAATATGCCGATATTTATTTATGGCTCTTTCCTTGTTGGTATTCTTTGGATCTTCAAATTTAGTTATAAACGCTTTTGGCTGTTTCTTGCCACAAATGCATGTATTGATCTCATTCTCATCATCCCATTAGATAATTGGTTTGTCAGGCGGGGTATTTTAGAATTGTATAATATAACTCCCCTCCAAATGTTTCTTATGTCGCTTGGACACGCCACCCTTTTATATTGCTATCAGCTTTGGCAAGAAGGTGAAGCAAGCCCGTTCAAAAGGTTGAATGTAAATCAATCATCTAATGTACAGCCTGCTGCCAGCAAGCCTCTTAGAGATGATAACGAAGAAGAATAAATTTCCACCTCACATATGAAGCACAACTACAATGTCATATTCATCATGCAAGTTTTTCACTATATTCATTTTTTCCTAAATTTTCCTGTTTAGTTCTAATGAGGTGATATCCATATATTACTGCAAACGCTACTAAGAATAAAATAGAGATTCGATACATAGCAGCATAATTCGTATGGGTGGCAATCAGGCCTAATAGTACGGCACCAACTGAATATCCCAAATCCAAAGAAGATAAAAATGTGCCGTTGGCAGCTCCTTTACGTTCCACAGGTGATCGCGCAATCGCCCAGGCTTGCAGTGAAGGATGAGCCGCCCCATATCCTAACCCATAGAATAGCGAAGATGCAATTAACATGTAAGTCGTAGTTGAATAAGACAGCATCAAGAGGCCAGCGATCATAAGCACTATTCCTGGCACTATTACGAAGGCATGACCTTTTCGGTCAAATAATTTCCCGGCGAATGGGCGGCTGATTAAAATCATTGAAACATGTCCAACAAAATAGATTCCGACATTCTGGATGCCGGTTTCCTGACCAAACAGCATAATGAAGCTCATAATTCCACCAAAGGTTATTGAATGCAAGAAACATAGAAAAGCAGGCAGCAATGCACTTTTCTCAAATAAATCACTCCAACGGATTCCTTTTTTAATACGTTTCGGCTTAAGCCTTTTTTTTGCAGAATCCATTGATATACCTTGCGTTAATAACATTCCACCCCCAACTAAAATGGTAGAGATCAGTAAAATGACATCAAAATTATAACGCTTCATCACCTCTATTCCAAGCACTGTTGCAAAAGAGGTACCCAGAATAATCGATAAAGCGAAATATCCTGTACCTTCTCCCCGCTGCTTAGGAGATACAATATCCGACATAATCGTTGCCAGCACTGTTGATGTCATCCCCCAACCGATTCCTTGACAAAATCGTAACACCAGTATGATGCCAATTCCTGAAGCTACAAAAAAAGAGCAGTTAAAGACAATAAGGATGCACATACCGACTATCAGCAGTGGTCTTCTTCCAAATGTATCTGCTGCAGTACCGCTAATGGAACGAACAATTAGAGCAGAAATCGAGATGACGGCAAAAGGCAGACTAGCTTCCAAATCATTTCCGCCAATTTGTTTAATATATAACGGAAAGGTTGGGATTAGCATTAAAATGCCTTGATAAATGAATAAGTTTCCAAATAGGAGTAGCAGAAAATTTTTAGACCATAGTGTTGTAGTACTATGACTTTTGACTTTTTTTATTTCCATCGTATGGCCTCCATATCAATCGTGTTTTTCCTTGGTTAATTTTTTGGATTCACATGTAATTTTATTCTCATATTGTTGTGCATTTTGAAAAATAGTCTTTAGCAGCATTGTTAATTCTCTCTGCTTTTCCTCAGATAGATTATTTAAAATGGCATTTCTATGATGCCCTACGATTTCTCTCCAGAAAAGGCATTGATCCAATGCTTCTTGACTTAACGTAACTTTTTTTTCCCTTTTATCAGCGCCTGGTATCCTCATGATTAACCCCTTTTGCTCTAATTTGACCAAACTTTTAGACACTGCAGGCGGTTCAATATTTAAGTAGTTTGCTAACGCTCCCTGGGTCATTGATCCCTTTTCATTTAGCGTTGTAATAATCGACCATTCGGAACCATAGATCCCGTGAGGCTCTAAGCTTTTATTTAGACCCTTGGCAATAATACGAACCGTTTGAAAGAGTTGATGTAATAGTAATTCAGAGTTTTCCATCTTTCTCACCCTTTTTATTATACTCAATTAGTTAACTGGTTAACTATTTTTCAATTATATATTTCGCTGATTCATTTGTCAATTAGATCAGCAATGAAATAATAGCGATTTTCTATTTTTACTGAAGAACTATTTTCAACTGCACACGATGAGGAAAACCGAGCAGCTGTTAAAATGTCAAATAGCAGTAATCTCATACTGCGTTCAAAGATGTCCTCCGGTTGAGAGATTCCAAGCGCTCTATTAAAACATAACCCAACCGCGATTATTAAAATAAAAAAACCACCTACCCGGAAGATAGACGGTTCTTTTACTTATTAGATATTTGCACTTTAACTTTTTTGCCGCAATTGGGGCATTTCCCCCTGCCTTGAGGGCTAAGAATAATACTACATCCACATTGGGTATGAACCAGCAAGTTCAACACCTCCTTATTTAAAGATTACTAAAATAGCATCTGCTATTGGATTTATTATACTACACAATCATCAATAATATTGTTAGCATCTTGTTAATTTTATAAACGACAAAACAGAGCGATATAGACATGGATGCTAGCGGTAGTGGATTTATCTGCCGCTTCTATACCGATCTGCCGCTTTACATTTTAAAATAAATATGTGACAAAATTGTGACGAAAATAGAGCAACACCTGGACCATTTCACTTAATTACTTACATCTGTATCATTTGGTAAATCATTGTTGCAAAACAAATTTACTTTTATCAGTTTTTTTGAAGGAAAAACAAGAACTCCGACGAATTTTTACAATAAAACCCTTTAATTACATTTTTATACTCAATATCTACTTTATAATAGCTTTATTTTTTTGGGGAAGATTATCAGAAACTCGATTTCCCTACAGCTTATGAAAATGATAATCTTTCTTATTCTGCCTGTGAGCTTGCATGCCCCTCTCTCTGAGAAAGTATACCGTAATACCAAGCGGCAGGCGTTGGTCAATTTATTGGCGACAAACTGGTAAAATTTACTGGGAGGGATGATTTATGGCGACTTCAAATGAGCCAATGTATCATTTAGGAATTAACCTCGGACATGACCGTTCAGCAGCACTCGTAAGAAATGGGAAAATCGAAATCGCAATACAGCAAGAACGATTGGATAGGACAAAAAACAGTATAGGTTTTTTGCACCAAACATTGGGAGATTGTAAAAGCATTCAGATTCCTCATGAAGCGATTCAATATTGTCTACGAAAATACAATATTGGAATAAATGATCTTTCCAGTATTACGGCAAATATGCCGGGGATAGACTACTCAGAAGATATCTTACAAAGAATCTTCCCAAGGGAATTATCGGATAAAATTTGTACGATTCCAAGCCATCATTTATCTCATGCGTATACAGCTTACTGGCCATCGGGCTTTGATGAAGCAATTATTCTTGTTGTCGATGCTTCAGGCAGTACAGACAAAGAGGGGCTTACAGAATCATACAGCTTGTACATTGCAAAAGGAACCGAGATACAATTGTTGCATAGTGAAAAGGTAAAAGCTTATTTGGCATCACTTTCCACTCTCGGATTTATTTATGAATTCATTACAAAATTGGCTGGTTTTTCAACTACCATTGGGAAAAACCTGGCAATACCAGAAGCAGGAAAACTTATGGGATTGGCTCCCTATGGAACTTATTGTGATCAATGGCGTGAGTGGCTGCATACTAAACCGGAAAGTTACAGTATCGATATTTCTGCCTATGACTTGTTTCTGGAGGTGGAAGCACTAAAAAAATTATATGATGATGGTAAAGGAAAAGCTTACCTTAGACCATATATTGTAGATTTGGCATATAAAATTCAATCAGAATTGGAAAAGGCATTGTTACATATCGTTGAACTTGCAATTGAGCAAACGAACTGCAAAAAGCTTTGCTGCGCAGGAGGAGTGGCTTTAAATTCAGTTGTCAATTATAAACTTTTAACGCAACTTAATCTGGAAGATATCTTTGTTTTCCCTGCAGCTGGAGACGCAGGTATCGCTGCTGGGAATGCGCTTTGGGCATATCATAACATTGAAAGGGGTAACCTTCGCCCCAAACTAGAGAAAGCAGACCTTGGTAGAGATTATACTGAAGATGAAATTGAATCAGCTCTTCATAAGTTCGCAAATGAAATCATTATAGAAAAGCTTTCTTATCAAGAAATGGTTTCAACCTGCGCTGCTCATATGTCAAAAGGAAATATCATTGCAAGGTTTGAAGGCGGATCAGAATTTGGCCCCAGAGCTTTAGGCCATCGATCTATCATTGCTGATCCAACTTTTAAAAAAATGAAAGACATCGTAAATTATAGAGTCAAATTCAGAGAAGCCTTTAGACCATTTGCACCAGTCATACCTTTGGAAGAAATATCTACAATATTTGAACAAGCTATAGCATGCCCATTCATGCTTTTAGTTTCTAATATCAAAAAAGAATACCATGATCAAATTCCTTCTGTTACTCATTATGATGGTACAGGGAGAGTTCAAACAGTTACGTCGGAGCAGAACACCTTTTTTTATGATTTGTGTTACAACATGGTTAAAGAAAGAGAAGGATGTCCTGTTATTTTAAATACAAGCTTCAATATAGCCGGTCAGCCAATTATTGAAACACCAGAAGAAGCCATCAGCACATTCCTTTCAACTGACATCGATTTTCTTAGTCTTGAAGATTATTGGATAAGGAAAAGACATTCACCTGTATTAAGTTATGAAGAGCACTTGCTCCAATTGCAGGAACCTGATTATCCTCATGGTTTAGCAGAAAAAAGAATCGATGTTACTGACTTAATGAAGAAGTTAGATGAAGCTATTTTTTATGGCAATACGGAGAACTCATTTTGGACAACAAATGAATTAAAAAAGATTTCTTCCCAAGGCGCAATGTATAAAGAAACATCTGTTCTTTTTGCTAAGAATCCACTTGGCAACCATTTTTCAGCACAATTAGGTAAAGATCTGATACTTTTATTGGATCCACTGGGAATGTCAGAAATAAGAGATTTAACTGACCTAATTCCTTCAAAATATTATACATATGAAGAAGTACGCCTAATAATGCTTTGCTATAAAGGCACAGAAGCCGAGCTTGAGGAATTGAGATTAGAGTTAAACTTATCTGAAAAGGCGTTTTGGGAAAAATTAGAGTGGGCTTCAAAACAGCTCAAAAGATACAATTTGCCCTATAAGATGCTTAGAAAAGAAAGCGACAGTACCAATAGTAAGCTTTCAGATAGTACTCTGGGACAGTTTACCGATGAGTCCTTCCGTTTATACAATACGCTTAAACAGTTTAATGATAACCTTACAAAGCATGGCTATTCAGAAAGTAACATTTGTAAATTGCTTGATATTGAAACCCTTCAAAGTATCGAGCCAACTTATATCCATTACTATAACAATCATAAACTTGGTCAAGGAGAGCTAGAAGACCTGCTCAGATTATTTTTACTGCGCGATTCTTTAAAAAAAGAAAGAATTACAGAGATACTTGGAGAGTGTTGTTTCCAGAATCTTTGCAACTTGGGAATCATTATTCCAAGGGGCAATCTATTTGCCTCAAGAGTTGATATCTACTGTGTTAATAAGTTTTTGATTGCTACCGACCATCGATATATGATTTATGAAGAAGACAATATCCAAGAAAATCCGGTTATGTATATTGGGATGGACAGTTTAGGTTTGGTACATACGGTACCGAAGTATTTATCCAAAAATACACTTGATCTATGTACAGGTTCCGGCATCCAGGCAATTACAGCCAGCTGCTACTCAAAGAAAGTCGTTGGGATAGACATCAATCCGCGGGCTATACGTTTTGCCAGATTTAATGCACAACTAAATGGAATATCAAATATAAAATTTGTTGAGGGTAATCTTTACGTACCTATCGGTAATGAAAAGTTTGATACTATTTTAGCTAATCCACCTTTTGTTCCAAGTCCCGATAATAACTTAGACTTTAGAGATGGAGGCAATAATGGCGAAAAGTTATTAGAAGTAATTATCAAAAATGCTGATTTACACCTGAGCGATGCAGGAAGTCTTTTTATTGTTACTGATTTAGTGAATGTTCACCAATATGAGGAGAAATTGAACCAATGGTGGGGAGAAACAAAGGCAGATAAGCTAATACTGACTACCGCTGACAGAAATGATGTTTTATTTTCCATACCCCATTGCCATTACCCTTTTGAACAGACAATTGAGCAATACAATGCTGAACTGGATATGTGGATACAGAATTTTAATTGCTCAAGTATATCGTCAGTAAACTTTGGATACATTTTAATCAAAAAAGGAGGCAATAGTTTTTATTCAAAATCCATTTATAATCCTACCCAAGGGATTAATAAGAAGGTAGCCGAATATTTCGAACAAATTAATATGCTGCACTCAGTGGAGTGGGAAAATTTATATCTATTTCTATCTGATGAACTACATGTAAAAATTGACTACTCGTTTAGTAATAATAATGATAAGAAGTTCTATTTATATTCCAAAAATCAATTTTATAGTGAATATTTAATAGATGAAAAGGTATATAAAGTTTTGGAAAGGATCGCCGAAGAAGAACTAGTGCTAGAAGAACTTGCTTTTAAAGATTATGTTGTTGACCTAATCTATAAGGGTCTAGTTAAAGTTAAATTTAAACAGCAGCACCAGAAATATTTCGATTCCTATGAGTGCAACGAAGTTGCCGCTACTTTAAGTCATTCTATGAGTTCAGAAACATGTGGAGACATCCACATTACGGAGTTTCAAACAAAAACAACGCCAACATGTCTTACATCCTATATAAGACAATAAAATAGAATATCGTAATATCTCATAGAAAAAATGCAGGATTGATGTAAAGTGAACAACCTTCTATCAATCGGTGTATTATCGGTAAATTTCTCCAATAATGTTAGAATGAGTTTTTCCAAGTATATTTCGAAAGCAGAATAATCACGAAACTTTGTAACATACAGACACCGCTTAGAAAGCTACATGCTTTGTTTTGGAGGCATTTTTTAATCATAGCCCTGTGCTTATCAAATGAAGCGCTTAATTAATATTTGTTTCAATTAATTGCTTCTAACAATGGATTGTATTGTTGGTCGAGATTTTTTTGTTACTTATATAATTTTGCATTAGTATAATATTTGGAGGTTTCTTATGTTACTACAACTTATTAAAAAATTAACCATGACTGATGAACAATTTAAACTTCAACCGCAACTTAAATTTATCACTATTATAAGTAAAGACCTAAAGTTTCTTTATGTGAGTGAAATGGGGGCAAAATACTTAGGTCTAAAGCCAATTGATATGATAGGTAAAAGTTGGAGGGACCTTAATACTAATTTACCACCGGAAGATTTTGAGCGATTGGATGAGAAAATAATAGAGGTATTCGATACAGGAGCCGCTGTATATGATAATTATATAGGCGTTTCTAATGCAGAAGGACAGCACCACTCTTTTGAATATTTGATAAATCCAATTATTACACCTAGCGGAGACATTGAAGCGGTTATGTGCAATGTTACGGATACTACAGAGAGCAATTTATCAGAAATCTCCCTCCCTAATCAAGTTACAACAATCAGCGAGTTAATTGAGTCATGCCCAATGGCTATTTTTATAGTTGATAAACAAGGGAGAATACTTACTGTAAATAAAGAATTTATAAAAGATATTTCCTCTAACCAATCTGACCTTATTGATAAACAAGATAGATTTATCAATGAATACTCTGGGATTGAACACGCTGAATCTGCGATTGCCAAAGCGCTGATTGGAGTTGAAACCAGCCAAGAATTTTTATCTACATTAGAAAGAAAGTATCAAATAAGTGAGCAAGAGGATTTTAGGGAAAAAATCCAGGAAAAACAGCAACAGCTCTTAAACCAATATTTAACCGAAAATAAGAAGCTAAACCAATTAATTGAGTTATGCCCTTTGGGAATTGTTTTGTATGATAACAAAGGTAATGTTATCGCATTAAACAAAGCCCATCGTGAACGTATATCAAATTTCAAAAAAGAAGAATTTCTAGGTAAGTCAGGGCGATATCTTTTAGAAGCACTAGGATTAGATTGGGAGCACTCACCTTGTAATCAAGCGTTAAAAGGAATAGAAACTTTGGATTATTATCTAAAGAACACATATGGAACTTGTTATTTACTGAATGCAATTCCGCTTCGTAATTACGAGAATACCATTATTGGTGCCATGACAATCATCCATGATATTACCGAATATGAAAAACTCAAGGAAGACATGACAAAACTTGACCGCTTAAATCTGGTAGGAGAAATGGCGGCTGGAGTAGCCCATGAAATCAGAAATCCTATGACAGTTATTAAAGGCTATCTGCAATTCCTTAGTAAAAATGTTTCAGACAGTATGGTCGAGCAGTTTTGTCTTGTTTTATGCGAATTAGAACGAATTGAGCAAATTATTACTGATTTCCTCTCTTTGGCAAAAAATAAGCTGGTAGAGAACAAAAAGCAAGACTTAAATGCTATCATAAAAGGAATTATTCCACTTATAGCAACTAACGCAACGGAGCGAGATATTGAGTTGAAAGTAAATCTAGCAGAAGGATTACCTCACCTCTTATTGAATGAAAAAGAAATTAAACAGTTGCTCTTAAATCTTGTAAGAAACGGCATCGAAGCTATGGGCCAGCAGGGAACGCTAATTATTGAAAGTATCCTTGAAGGTGATACGGTTTCCTTATGTGTTGCAGATTGCGGATGCGGGATTTGTAAAGAGAATCAGGAAAAAATATTTGATCCATTCTTCACAACAAAGGAAAGCGGTACTGGGCTAGGGCTTTCTGTTTGTGCAGGAATTGTACGACGCCACAGCGGAATTATAGAGGTACAATCGGAAGAAGGTAAGGGAACCCGATTCATAATTACTTTTAATGCATTAGACGCAAGGTAAAACAACTTTTGTTCGGATAACTATATTGGATTGTTAACTATATCTTTTCGAGATGATTCTTGACTTTAATATTAAAGCGATTCTCTTTGTTTAATCCAAAAAAAAAAGGTCCCTTATTGGGGCCTTTTTTTATTGGATTAACAAACATTAAACTTTTCTTTGTATATCGTATAATAAACCCAAAATCCGTTCACTAGCAACAATGCCCCCGTAAAGAAAAACACATAACGAATACCAAACGTACCTGCCATTTGTCCACCTAGTACCGAACCTAGAAATACACCAAAAAATTGCGCGGATTGATTATAGCCCAAAGCTCGGCCTGTGATGAACTGTGGTGTACTTTGCGCAATAAGACTGTTAATGGAAGGTAATAGACCTGCCGTAGCCAGCCCCAGCAAAAAGCGAAGTACTCCCAGCTCCCAAGGATGTTCCACAAAGGCCTGAGGAACGAACAACACCCCCGCTACAACCAATGCTGCTAATAGCACTTTTTGCGGTCCAATTCGATCTGAAATTTTCCCAAGCCGAGGAGCCGAGATTATACTTGCCAGACCTGAAGCAGCAAAAACCGCACCTGAAATAAGAGCAATATGATTCGTACCTGAAGATAATTGAGCAATGTAGACAGTAATAATCGGCTGTATGGACATAAGCGAAAGCTGCATAATCAAGGTAGTAATGAACAAACACACCGTTATTCTATGATTGGGAAGAAGCTCCCAAACCTCACAAAAGTTAAGGTTGCACTGCTTCTTTATAACAATCTTATTTTCTTTAATAAATAGGAAGGAAGCAATAAAAGCAACAAAACACATGCAGCCAATTGCAATAAAGGTTGCTCGAAATCCTATTATTTCTGCTAAATACCCGCCAAATAAAGGACCAAGTAAGGTACCTCCGACTTGCCCGCTAAAAAGGATGCCCATTGCCCATCCAACTTGTTCATTTGGTGTTTGCGTCGCAACTAATGTAATGACTGCCGATTGAAAACCAGAAAGGGCTCCTTGAAAAATCCGCAAACCCGTTAGCTGATACACATTATCCACAAACCCCATACAAGTCACGATTATAGATAACCAGAGACTTGCTCTTAGAATCATAGATTTCCGTCCATACTTGTCTGCAAACTTACCCCAAATAGGAGCAAAAATCGCCAAACTTATAAAGTTACTCCCGAAAACGATTCCCGACCATTTCGCAATCGACGCTGCCCCATGGACACCGAGATGTTCAATATAAAGGGGCAGTGACGGAGCCATCTGACTCATACCTGAAGAGACAATAAACACTGCAAACCAACAGACATATAAATTTTTCTTCCAAATCTCCATAAAGCACCTGCGTTATTCTACATTCTATTTTAAAGACTACTTTTAGTCTACTCTTCTCTATTCAATTAAATTCCCAGGTTTCCTTCACAAAAAGATCACTATTGTGGATAACCCTGTGTATAAGGTGTGAATGTTTGTGGATAACTTAATTCCAGCCTTATAGACGGTTCTAAATCTAATAAAGCCTTCTGGCGAAACGCCAGAAGGCTTTAATCTACTGATCGGGTGGAAAGATTCGAATTTTATTTTACCTGAGATTTTCTTTTTTAAAACCAATAACGAGTACCATGCTGACCATACACCAATAAACCATAAGTTCAGACCATTCTTCCAGCACCTGCGAATACGGCTGTAGTATCAAGATTAAATTTCTTTCAAAGATAAGCTGTGAAGCTATGGCAGCTAGAATTAATAGAATTCCATCAACAGCCGATATACACAGTTTTTGTTTCATATTACCCCAGTTAAAATTACGCCATAGACCGATCAGCGTAGTAATGATAATAAGAGTGAGAACTGGATAGACGTATTGACCATACCACACTGCACGAATGGAAGGAAATATAGGCCCCTCTGGTCCAGTGCTGACTGGATCAAAAAATACCCGCCCCCAACTTAGTTCGCGCCCCGCCATGAGCAGCCAGACAGGTATCGACCACAGCCACAGGTTACGAATTTGTCTATCATCACAATTACGACGTGCCGCCAACCAGGATACTATTGCTCCGACAATCAGGATAACCACTTGCGTGTTTTCTATCGGACCATTTTCCCAGCCCCACCACCCTGGAAGATAAAAACCAATTGGAAACAGCAGCACTGCCAATAGTACAGATACCCCAGTTGACGGGAACAATCGCCATGTAATTAGTTGTTTTTTTGGGGTTGGCATTAGACACCCTCTCCTCTAACAAAGTATAAGATATACATTCATAGGCAGTCAGCCTTTCATACTACTGCCTCTACTCTAAGACTCGTATCTACAATCGAGCTGCCATGGACAGGCAGATTTCTAAAGTAATCTTTATTCTACATGTTACACCTTGGAAAATGATTTGAGGCTCTCGATATTCACAATAACACAATAGCTCGCTCTAAAGCATAATAATGAAAATTATTTAGATCGCGATGATTTATATCTTTTTGAACCAAAAATGTAATCTTGCATAGAATAATTTTGAAGGAGATGAGCAACCAATGAAAAAGCACATTGCCGTAAATCTTACCACTTTTCGTACTTCTTATTATGAAGATGATACGTTAATCAAAGAATATTCCGTAGGTATTGGTAAAGCTGATACACCTACCCCACCAGGAAATTATCAGATTATCGAAAAGTTGATATTTGAAAAGATAGCTGATGTAGACCTTGGCTCCCGAAGGTTGGTCCTATCGTCTGATAAAACATGCCTGCATGGCTCATGGAATGGTCCGGTAGAAGGCTATGTCTCTGGCGGCTGTGTTCGAATGTATAATCAGGATATTGAAGAGTTATTTGAAAACGTCGAAATTGGCACACCAGTAATTATGATACCATAGTCATATGGAAAACTGTTCATAATTAAAAAATAAATAGTAAAAATAAGCATGCAAGATTGTTATCATCTCTGCATGCTTATTTTCATCATAATCATTCTTTATAATTGCTATTAAGATTCTCTTCTTTTTCGCAATGAACCACCAAACTTGTCTTCTGGATTTTTTTAACATTTTTCGGTTCTAAACTTCTATAACAGCGCATATATTTTATAAGGGCAGAGTTTCGGCCTCTGCCCCTAAACCGAATATGGGAGGTGACTCTAATGCGTCTTGAGACGAAACGCTTCAACTTTAACGTCTCAGACTGGCTACTACTAGTCTTGCTGCGCATTATTGCCGAATTGTTCACCTGATCGCTCCCATTATTCTAGCCGAGCGCCCTTGTTAACGCAAGGGCGCTCAATGATGTATCATACGCTTATTATATTCAAATTAGAACCTTCGCAAAAAAATAATATAGAGCCACATGACTCCTACTGCAGCTGTCCCAGGTACGTTTTAAAATTTAAATCCGGCACCAACATAAGCAGCCGACTGACTGCTTGCCAGTTGATAAGCACCAACTTTACCGATACTGCCAGTGTAGCCAGCAGCAGGTTCAATCTTACCTTCTGTGAACATCGCACCGACTGTGATCACGTTGTGCCTTGTCAAATCAATAGTCGGAATCTCAGCTTTAATTGTGATTGTGCTGGTCTGCTTTAAATCGATCATATTTTTATCAAATACAAATTGTTCGTCATTCGCCTTATCAAACTTACCAACCTTGCCATTTACCATGTAAATAAAATTTGCTTTGCCAATATCAAATTTACCATCTAACTTTGCAGGGATAGCACCATTTGTATTTTTATCAACTGGCTCTACTAAGACTTCTTTAACTTCACCTGGCAAATAGACCGTTTGCCCTGGCACATATTGCAATTTTGTATCTGTAACCGTCTTGACTGTCTCCTTAATGGTAGGAGGCTTATTTTTTTCGACTGCCAAAGCTTGTCTATCACTTTCTCCCAAGACATGCCCTATGGCCAATCCTGTAACGATGCCTATAATTAAAGAGATTGCAGCAACGATTATGAGAGTTCTAAGTGTATATTTTCCTGTGCCAAGTTTGGAGTTAACAAGGCTTAAAAGTTCTTCCTCACTCATTTCGCACTCACCTGCCAATCCGTTATGCCCCTAGCAATTGCTGCCGCAAACATACGCTTACCTTCATCACTTGCTAAAATAGCCTCTTCCTTTGGATTGGATATGAATGCAAGCTCAACCAATACTGCTGGCGCAACCGTATTATTAAGAACATACAATCCTGCCTCTTTATCCACATCACCATCTGACCAATCACCACGGACTGGCAACGTGGGAAATTCCCCAGCCATTTGCGCCATAATATAAGTGGACAAACTATCAGCTCTTGTTTGTCCTCTGCTGGTCCAGATCTCCATGCCAGTGGCTGAAGGAGCAGAAAAGGAATTACAATGGATACTTACTACTGCATCTGCTCCCCAGGCATTGGCTCGATCGCAAATATCTTGCAAACTGTCCGACTGATATACTATAACATCGCAGCCAGCCGACCTTAAATAAACTGAGACCATGGCACCCACATCGACAGCAACGTCCGATTCGCGCAATCCAGATGGTCCAACGGCTCCTGGATCAGGATATCCCCCTGGTGCATGTCCAGGATTAATAAATATTTTATTCATTAATTTTGTCCTCCCCATGTAAATTTGGTGTATTTGTTGCCTTTTGCATCTTTCTTATTACCGCCACTTCTGCGTCAATTGCCCAACCAATCAGCGCGCCAGGGATAATAAATTTTCTCCATCCTAAAATATCATTTATCTGCTGGATTGCAGATCTTCGCTTATCGGTGTTTTCCATACTGTCGGCAAATCGATCGAGCTCAAAGATAATATTTCGAATCGATTCTTTTAGCCGTCCATCCCGAAGTTTCGCAAACATCACGAATAACCCAATAGCCAAAACATTAGCCGCCACCAGTATGCCAGCAGCTACATAAATGATTTGTAATTCACTTGTTGGTATCATCATTAATGTACCCCCATTCCATCTAATCTTTTATGGGCCGATTTTGCCGCTTCTTCCACAGCAACAAGCCTTTTATCAATTCCTTTTTGATCTTGATCTAACCGAAAAAGCATATCTTTCATTTCGGTAATTGCCTCTTTTAGCGCTGTTATTGCAGTTTGCAAAGGCTTAACGATTAAATATTTTACTAACCCTGCTGTAAAACTAATGATTGTAATGAGCTGTACCGTATTGCTAAGATTTAATTCCAATGTCCCACCCCCAAAATCAATTCTTATTTATCTACATTCCAGACTTAAACTAAATTAAACCCCTCTCTCTTTATCCGTACAATTACAGCCAGATTGAGGTAGGTATAAAAACCAGCTAAATTTCGTCAAGTTTTTTAGCTGGCAGTTATTTTCGTTCATCTTTAACCAAATTTAAGCCTTCCGACAAAACGCCGGAAGGCTTAAATTTACGAATATATATATATCTTTTCAAGCAGAAACTTTACTCCATCTAAGGTATCTCCTCTGTCAAGATACTCATATTAGGCTGTTCTCTGTTATACCCCATATTCTTCTTACATCTTCTGGAGTTGCTATTTCTCGCCCCATAGCCTTTGCAATATTAGTAATACGCTCTACCAAAGCAACATTAGTTGCCAATACACCTTTACTATAATATACGTTATCTTCAATTCCTACCCGCACATGTCCGCCTAATGCCATTGCCATTACGGATAAATTAACATGTTGAGGACCAATGACCGAGACACTCCAAACTGCATTATGGGGTAAGCTTTCATACAGGAAAAAGAGGTTTTTAGGAGTTGCTGGTAGAGAACCTTTAACTCCTAATACAAAATTGAATAACAAAGGTTCCTTAATCAATCCCCCCTGCTCTAAACGAACAGAATTGCTAATCATCGCCGTATCAAATACTTCTATTTCCGGTTTAATATTTCTTTCCAGCATGGTTTTTGCCAGATATTCAACAAGCTTTGGCTCATTGGCATTAATACTTGTTGGAAAATTAGAAGATCCGGACGATAAACTAGCAGAAAGTGGATTTAACACTAATGCTTCTGCCCTGGCCTCTCCTGATTTTCCACCTCGTGCACCAGTGGATATTTGTTTTACAATGGGACATCCCGCCTCATCAAGTAACCGAACCGTTTCTTCAAAATATTGTAAATCACAAGTTGGGACTCCCTCCCCGTCCCTTGCATGAATATGAGCTACAGCAGCTCCCTTCTCATAACAAGCGACAAGATCCTTGGCAATTTCCTCTGGCGTCACAGGAACATGAGGCGTCATACTTTTCGTTGGCACATTACCAGTCGGTGCGATTGTGATAATTAGTTTTTCCATTCTACTCACCTCTTATTTCATTGATCCAATATTTTTATCAAATTCAGTAAATCCAGCTACCATGCCTTCGACCAATTCATCAGCCTGGTTCTTTGTGATAATCAGTGGTGGTGCAAGAAGGAACTGATCCCCATTTTCTCCATCCGCATTACCATTACCAGGATATACAATCACCCCATGCTTTATTAATGTACTGGTAAGCTTTTCTGCCATCCCCATTTTAACTGGGAAAGGTTCTTTCGTTACTTTGTCTTTTACAATTTCCACACCAAGCATTAATCCCTTACCTCTCACATCCCCCACATAAGAAAACGGCAATAACTTTTCCTTTAATTGTGCCAGCAGATACTCCCCAACAATACGAGAATTTTCTACTATTTTATCCTCTACCAATGTTTTAACTACGGCCAATGCAACCGCTGCTGATAAAGGATTTCCCCCATAGGTGTGACCATGAACAAATACGCCAGAGCCTTGTTTAAAGGTATTGTAAATTTCTTCTTTCGCAATGACAGCGCCTAATGGAGAATATCCGGCACTCATACCTTTAGCAGCACAAATCATATCCGGTACAACGCCCCAATCCTCAATACTGAACATAGATCCTGTCCGGCCAAAACCAGCCATTACTTCATCAGCTATAAATAAAATATCATAATGATCACAAATTTCTCGAATAATTTTAAAATAATCCTTATGAGGAACAATCGCACCACAGGCTGCGCCGCCTACTGATTCTGCAATAAAGGCGGCAACATGATCCGCTCCTTCCATTTTAAGGGTCCGTTCCAAATCAAGAGCACAATCCACATTACAGGTGTCTTGACTTTTACCAAAAGGACAGCGATAACAATATGCTGGCGCAATATGAGGAAAATTTAAAAGTAGTGGCGTATATTTGCCACGCCTTTTATCACCTGTCATGGACAAGGAGCCAATGGTATTTCCATGAAAACTCTTCCAGCGAGAGATCATTCGATATTTTCCTGTTTTTCCATCTCGCTCCATATAGTACTGCCGTGCCATCTTTAGTGCTGATTCAGTTGCTTCTGAACCTCCAGATACCAAATATAGCTTACTCAAGGAGCCGGGAGCCAAGCTAGCTATTAAATCGGCCAATTCTTGAATGGGCGTGGATGTCCAGCGTGATAAATGGCTAAAGGCTACCGATTTAGCTTGTTTCACCATCGCGTCGATAATCCGGGGATGAGCATGACCTAAATTTGATACAGCCGCTCCTGAACAAGCATCAATATACTTGTTGCCTTCTTTATCATATAGATATATCCCCTCACCATGATCGACCTCAAGATAGTTTTTATTTACATTACGATAAAATACATTACTCATATTTACTTATCATCCCTTTTATTTATATTTATTTCTGTTTTACACCCATTCCATGGTTTTGGAGAAAAATGCATTGGAGCAAGAGAATCTCATCAGAGTGATCCTCTATCTTTTTTGAAAGCATATAGACTTATTTTTGACGACAGTATATCATATAATTATCAATAGGAATAACGATTATTTCATATGATTATAATCACTTTTATATATGGTTAAGAGGAGATGAAGGGTATGGAATTACGCCAGTTACAGATATTTTACGTTGCCGCCCAAACACTTAACTTCACAAAAGCAGGTTTGAAACTAGGCTACGCGCAATCCAACATTACCGGTCAAGTTCGTCAACTCGAAGAGGAACTAAAAGTGAAACTATTTGATCGGATAGGACGGAGAATTCAGCTAACAAGCGACGGTAAAAAACTTCTAAACCATGCCAAGTGTATACTAGATCTATATGAAAGAGCTAAAGAAGATTTTCTACCTCAAGGCATTGGCGGCGTCCTAAACATTGGTGCCGCTGAAACCGTTTGCGTCTATCGTCTTCCTCAAATCTTAACTGAATACCGGAAACTCTATCCCCAGGTTGAAATACGAGTTCAAACAGAAAGCTGTGAGCATTTTTTTGAATTAATCAAGACCAACACTATTGATATAGCTCTGGTACTGACCGACAAAATAAAATCTACGGAAATGGTGGTACAAACACTACATGATGAAGCGATGACAGTTGTGGCAAGCCCGCTTCATCCTCTGGCACATAAGAAAACTATTAAACCCCATGATTTTACCGATGAATGTTTGATCATCACATTACCAGGCTGCGGCTATCGCCCTATGGTCCTCTCTTTGTTTAAGGAGAATCATGTTAAACCTGGAGCACTTATGGAACTTTCCAGCATTGGTGCCATAAGACAATGTACCATCTGCGGTTTAGGTGCTGCCATCTTACCAAAAATTGCTGTTCAAGATGATTTAGAGCGAGGTAAACTTGTCGTGTTAGACTGGACCGGACCTAAGATTGACGTAAAAACCCAACTAATTTACCACCATGAAAAATGGCTGACGCCAGCAATGCGTGCTTTTTTAGAACTATGTGGTTCTATGAATCAATAATTAATTAAATTTTGCAGCACCAAATCGTTAGCACAATGAAGCGTGAATCACCTCCCAACAGCAGCATGCTGTCACTTTTAGTAAATAAATGATAAAAAAAACTCACTTCAATTTGATGAAAAGAGTCTTCTTTGACTGCAAAACATTTACGATTGCATTTACCAGTTCAGCAATCATAAGTATGATTTTTTCCTTGGTCACGGTATAACATGTGTATATCATTATTAAATATCACCATTCATGATTACGATAATCATGAACGGTGATGATGAATCACATCTTAGTAGTAGATTCTATCTTTTTATATAAAATAGGAGCGTACCAAAGTACGCTCCTATTTTTCACTAATTGCTGTACTATATAACTATTATTTATCCATCCATTATATTGAAAACGAGATGCTATGTAGATATCCATTAGTTAATATCTACAGCACTATTTAACCGGTACATCAGATAAATAAACTGCATCAGTTAATCCCTGAACAAAAATGGGACTAGTTTTATTTGACTTATAAGGATCGCCTAATTGACCGTAATCACTATGTCCACAGGCTTTTGCTGTGCCGTCATTTAAAAGAAAAAGTGTATGAATATTTCCACAAGCTACTTGCGTTACATTTGTTAATTCAGGAATTATAGTTGGAACCGTTGCAGTGGTTTTCATGCCCAATTGCCCATAAAGATTCCATCCACATGACTTTACAGTACCATCATTTAATAAATAAACTGTATGACTTTCCCCACAAGCAATCTGTTTTACATTTGTTAGCCCTGAAATCAATGTTGGGCTATGCTTTTCTTTAGTTGAATGATTACCCAATTGCCATTGACCGTTGTATCCACATGCTTTTACAGTTCCATCACTAAGAAGAAATACTGTATAGAAACTTCCACAAGCTATTTGTTTTACATTGTTTAATCCCGGAACTACAATTGGACTAGTTCTGGTACTTGTTGTTCCATCACCTAGTTGACCATATTTATTGAAACCACAAGCTTTCACAGTACCATCCTTCAAGAGAAAGAATGTTGAATTACCGTCACCATTATAAGAAATCTGTTGTACGTTTGATAGTCCTGGAATTTCAATCGGAGTATATTGACTTACATATGATGTTGTTCCATTACCGAATTGACCATATTGATTTGACCCACACGCTTTTACGGTTCCATCATTAAGAAGAAACATAGTACTAATATCTCGACTCGCCACTTGTTTTACATTACTTAATCCTGGAAGTATCGTTGGAGTAATTCTTTGATTGTTGGTTCCATCACCTAGTACACCACCACTGTTTCTTCCACATGCTTTTACAGTACCATCATTCAATAGATAAAATGTCTGATATGACCCACAAGATACCTGCTTCACATTGGTCACTTCTGGTACAACTAATATACTTTTATCCACGATAGTTTCATCGCCTAGTTGACCATATTGGTTCCATCCACACGCTTTCACAGAACCATCACTTCTTACAAAAACTGAATGCCAGCTTCCCATAAATATTACCTCCATTTTTTCTTTTTTCTAGCCTTTTCAAGCGATATATCCACGGACCTTATTCTCTTTGTGTGTATCCTGTATATCGGCTTTCACTGATATACATTCTTGTGATAATGATATTTAAACGTCGAAAATACAATTATTTTAGGCATAAAAAAAGCACCCCGAAGGATACCTCATTTCAATCTTTTTAACTTATTATCATTTTACCACAGCTAAAGTCAAAAAACTATGACACGATACTGACATTGAAACTCTAATAAAATTATAATCATATATTTACGAAGAATATCAGTAAGGTACGTCTCTACCGTTTATGGTAAGAAGAGAAGTCAGCAGCATCCAGTTAATGGAGACTGGCTTTTATTTTGGCCGTTCCATGTAACTTTTCCAATACGAAGTACATATGCTATTGAGAAATATGTTTTGTAAACAAGGAATTGACGCCATAGAAGATATTGTTCTTGATTCTTTAGGGACTCCTTTTCTATGACTCTACAAGGAGGTTACAAATTGTTCCCTATAGTAACGAAGTATTCCCAATCAGGTATCCCCCCAGAACAAGAGAAGCATATCCTTGACTCTCTGACGGACCTATCACAAACTTTCATTCCTAACGCCGGTCAGGTGCCCACACCTGCACATTTTTACACCCGCGGCGCAGGCAGGCTATGGCTTTTACTTTACTCCAGAGGCAGTAAATATGGCATTCATCGAACGTCCGGCAAAGCAAACCAAATTAGACCGCCATCGCCGACGTTTTCGTCCGGATGAGGCTCAGCAGGAAACGGAACAAACCAGGCAGGGAATGCATTTACCAATTCAGCAATCATAATATTAGTGCCCCCACCTCATAAGACTAATATATGGACATCATTGGCTGCTATAACACTTGATAAATACGTGGTTCTGTTCACTCTAGACCATTTCCCCCACAGTATTATCCCGGCAAGATTGTTCCTTGCAAGGATGACTGTGCAGCTCCTGATAGTAAAATAATAAGTTTTTCGGAAAACTAAAGGAGAAAACGGCTCCTTCATTTACCTTTCCATTAATCCAAGCTTTTCCATTATGTCGTTTTAAAATCTTCTGGCATACTACAAGCCCGACACCCGTTCCTTCAAACTGATCAACAGAATGAAGTCTCTCGAAAATCTTAAAAAGCCGGGATGACTCACTCATATCAAAGCCTGCACCATTATCTTTTACTGAAATAATGTAATTGTCTTCGTCTTCCGCGGAAGTCACTTCAATAATTGCCTGTTCGCAATTGCGGGTATATTTCAGAGCATTGGAAAGGATATTGGTCATCAGTATTTTTATCATGATAGGATCACCATGAATCATAGGGAGCTGTTTTATCTTAAAAACCACTTGTCTTTCTGGCTGGAGTTCTATTAGTTCATCATACACTTCACGAAATAAAGGTTCTAATTTAATATCTTCCATTGCTATTTGCTTTTGGGACATTCTAGAGAGTTCCAGCAAATGATCCGTAATATCAACGACTTCCGCTGATTTGTTTTGAATATGTGTAATTAACTCCTGTCCATTACTGTCAACCTTATCGGCATAATCACGCATAAAATATTGTGAAAGCTTATTGATTGACTGTAACGGGGATTTAAAATCATGCGCTACGGAATGGCAGAAATGATTAAGTTCTTGATTAGCTTGATGAAGTTCCAAGTTAACTTGTTGAAGAACTTCTTGATTACTAATCAAATCTGCTCTGGTTTTTTCAAAATATACTAACAGAATACCACCTGCAATAAATAGACGTAATAATGCGCATATAAAACTGATCACCGAATAAATTCCCATCTCCTGAAAATTTTTATAATAGAAGGAAATTACTAAGGTGAGAATGCCCCATAAAATCAAAGAACACCCTGTAACATATTTCCCAAGCCATTTCGTTTTAATATTAAAAATAATAAATCCTGTGTAGATAAGTGCAATAGCACTAAACAAAGTAAGAGGAATTAGTTTATAAACCAATGGTAGTTGACTTATCGTAGACAGAATGCTCAGAGTTATTATAATTGCAACGATGTAGGACCAGTATTTTTCTACTGGTCGGTTGATAAAATTATGTGTACCGCAAATAAGAAGAAAACCGGATACAATGTATAATGCTTGGTAAAACAAGGAGGCAATAACTGAACCATTCCAATCAATCACTCCATAGTCAAAGAGAATTACCCTAGTAAAAAGTATAACCCAACACATGGTCCATATGCCCAAAAAACGTTCGCGATATATAACATATAAATAAGCATACATCGGAATCGTTAAAATTGTTGCTACCAATATTGCAAAATTAGACATTTGGGAAGAATTCATTTTAATTATTATCTCCTTCTTTAAAAGCAACAAATAATGTTTTTTAAAATTATAACGAATTTTTGCATTAATATCAATGAAATTCCAATATATTACTGTCTAATATGTTGGAAATATCCTAGTAAATGATATGTCTTTTTATTTCTGCAAATTACAAAGTATCTTGCATGCAATAACAGAATGTCGTTTTCTGAAATTACCAAAATTATAAAACGATAAGACTAGAATATCTAAATCGACTAAAGCTATAACACTTGAGGAACGTGTTGTTGGATACTCTAAACCATTTTCCCCACAATATTGTCCAGGTAAGAGGATGCCATACAATGATGATCGTGCTCTTCCTGACAATAAAATAATAAGTTCTTGACTTGTGCTACCACACGCTGCAATATAATCACCTACATGACAATGAACGAGGCTGCCACAGGAATGCAAAAAGAGTTTTGCTTCTGAAACAGACAAGCCCTTCAGTAGGGATATGTTGTTATTTGGCCTATTACCAAAGTACTGATACATAATAGTCCATAGTTCTTCTTCGCTAACGAGCCGGCTATTAACAGTTGTTTTAATTTCGCGGAAAAATTCTGAATAAAACCAATCAGTTGCTTTACTATTTAATGATGTTCTTTTGCGAGCAATACGAAATAACGGAGAACCTACTGTACGCAAGTGTTCAACATCATCTATTAACATAACCAAACTGGCTAACGAACTATTGTCGTTAGGGTCTATGGTATTTTTATCAATGCGAACTTGTCCAGTATGTTCATAAAATGGGATTAAATGAAAAGTACAGTTTAAAAAAGCAAACTGTACTTGATAAGCGCAACTTAACTCATACATCTTTACTGTAAATAAGTATATTGTTGCTGAACTACGATATTGTGAAGTTACCATACCTCTTGAAATCACGGTAAAGAAAGGATCATCTTCTTCATTGTAAAACTTCCTGAATTTAGCCATGCGATACGTCTGTACTAAATCGGAAGAAAACTCCGATATCCTGCCAATATTTACTCTCACCGTACCAATAAGTGTTGATCCGATATGAGCAGTGAGCAATATAGCCCATTCATCTAACTCATCGTATAAAAGTTTGATATTATGGTCTGCATCTGCAAGATCATAACCTATTTCTTCGGCATAAATGCTGTACCGTAATCGATAGACTTCCCTTTTTTCCTCGGGTGTTTTTGCGACACCTATTCGTATAGGTTCTTCTTTTGTGGATACAGATGTTGCTTGGTTAATGTTTGTCATAAAAACGCCTCCTTTTGATATAAAAAGACAGTAATCTTTTTATTCCTAATTAATATCTACTTAACTATAATAATTTGCAAGTTTATAATAGATATAGGACAGGAGACAAGCCCGATGTACCGAAAGCAAAAAGAAAGATAGATAAAGCCTCCCAGCTTTATCTATCTATGTAAAAGTAAAAAAGATCCTTTTCAAATTACCTCTTCAAACAACATCTATAGAAACATTAGAGTTTCTATGGTAAATTAAAGAAGTATTGTTGTGATTAAATGGGAGTACTAGAAATCATTTGCATTTATTGATACATTTCAATTACATATTAAATATTTTCCATTATTAAAAAATATGTTGAACTGGAGGGATATGATTTGTATAAAGTGTTGCTTGTTGATGATGATAAGTCAACTCTATGTGGGCTTAGACAATTTAAAGATTGGGAGTCGTGTGGATTTACTATTGAAGATGAGGCGTATGATGGCGTAGGAGCGTTAGAAAAACTATCCAAAAAAAGCTTTGACTTAACAATTACCGATATCAGAATGCCTGGTATGGACGGACTCAAGTTTTTAAGTAAACTTAAAGCCAGGAACTTAGATATTTGTTTAATGATAATAAGTACGTATAATGATTTTGAATATGCCCAACAGGGCATACGCATTGGAGTATTTGACTACATAATGAAACCAATAGACGATAATATTCTGAGTAATGCATTAAAACGGGTAAAAATGCATTTGGATGAAAAAAAACACCTGGAAAAAAGGCGTAAAGAAGAAAAACAAATGCTATTTGAAGATAACCTTAGATTCTTTTACCCGACGAGTCAGGAAAGAAAACTTATTGATTTAATGATATCCGGTAACTATGAGGTCATTGATGAAGCAGCAAGTACTTGTTTAGATCTATTTAATTTGACAAATCAAGACCCAGTTAAAACAGGTATACTGCTGGAAAAAATGCTTTTGAAAATAAGAGAGGAAATTAATAAGGCTTTTCCCTGGCTGGGAACCCTTGAGAAAATAGCCTTTAACGGTACTTTGAGTCATATAGAATCTATTGATGATATTAAGGAAAAGTTTTTGAGTTGTATAAATACCATGATGGAAATTATAAGAAAATATGAACTGCATCATCCAGACAGCGTAGTGGGAAAAACCTGCCGCTATGTTATGGAGCATGTAGAAGAGAATATTAAACTAGATGATATCGCTAACGAAGTGCACATAAGCAGAGATTATATCGGTAAATTATTTAAGCAGAAAACGGGAAGTAATTTTATTGATTATGTTACTAAAGTAAAAATGGAACATGCAAAATATCTGTTAGGGACAGGTGAATATAAAAACTATGAAGTAAGCGAAAAGCTTGGTTATAGTAGCTCGGATTACTTTTGTCGCCTATTTAAAAGTTATACAGGGCATACACCGATTGAATTCAGAAAAATGGATACATAAGAGCATTTTTAACACAAAGCAGTCTGCATGCTAAAATAGCATTGCAGACTGCCTTAAATTTTGCGCTTTTTTAAGGTAAAAAAAGCTGTTTTCTCAGGTTCATTTCAATTGGGTAAAAGTGTAAAATATGATAGAAATAAACAAATTATACTATGCGATTACATTCGACAGGAGAGATTTCTATTATAAATGGAAATGCAAGAAACATGATAACAGTCCATACTTCTAACAGTACAATGGAGTTAGCAGAAGTTATATTTAATAGATATATACTAATTGACTATGACGGTAACGAGTATATAATTTTGGACTACTTTGGGCAAAAAAGTCTATATAAACTGCACCACGATGAAAGAGAGCGAATGGGAATTACATACATTGATGCTATTGATAAAATAAATTTTGATGAAAAATAAAATCGTATCCCCATGTGTGCCCTGAATTTGTCCAATCCCATGCTGACGAATGGTTTGCCCAATGACCATATGCCTTTGTATGTAAAGCTGTAATCCCAAATAAAGCTATTGAAAATTTATTTAATACCTTACTTCTTAAATCATATACCGATTGCCTAGAGTTGTAACCCATTAATCACCCTTATTTGCCATAGATCATATTATGTATAGAATAATTTTCTATTGGTAAGTTAGGAGGTAATCTACAAATATGGATTATCGTAAATGGGATCAACCTGAAATTGAAAACTGGAAAGAAGATCCATCTTCGAGAAAAAAACTTTATGCATCAGACTTATGGGAATTTGGCCTAGGCTGCTACCCTGTTTACTCTTGTTATAATTGGTATTGCTGGCCTAATGATAGTTGCTGTCCTAGACGATCTTGTTGGCCCAGACGGGGTTGTTGGCCTAGACGAAGTTGCTGGCCTAGACAAGGTTGCTGGCCGCGCTAGCTTCGCAGGTACTTATTTATTATTAGAAAGCTTTCGGGCTTTTTCTTTTTTGCCTAATTCTCTAATAACAAATATCACTCCTACCGGTAAACGCTACATTTCTATCCAGTCCACGTCTTCCATCTTGTAATAATGCGATTCTTTAATTTGATAACTAAAAGGTACTTTTTTTCAAGCAGAAGTTTTCGATATTTCCCTACTGAAATCATCGGGTCAGTCAGGCACAGACTCCTTTCAGGGAACTGCTCTAATGACCTAGTCTGTTGCTGAAAAGCATCAATAAACCGCAACGCTGCTGTTTCACTAACCTGTGCTAGAAACCGAGTTTGAACTATAATGAGAAAAGCGCCGCTAGGGCGCTTTTTTATTATTTTCTACTATAGTCCTACTGGTATCAGAATTAATACTGGTTTTTGCATTCAATGCGGCATAGGCAGTTGTAATATTAGGGAAGGTATTCCTTTTTGCAGCTTTAGCAATAACTTCATCTGATGATTTCTGTTCAGACATACTCGCACCTCCTAGTAAGAGTGTTTACTGTGTTTTTAAAAACTATTCAGTTATTATGGAGCTTTTTACTGTTTCTATATAATGCCACAAATTCAATAAAATCAAGGGTTCTTCCATTTACCATTTTACTCGATCTACTAATCTACTGTTTTATACTGGCTATTCCTACTCATACAAAATGCAATTATAAAAACCGCCTCACTTCAAAGTAAGGCAGTATAATTACCTTCGTTACAAATTTTATTCGTATTTTTCCCATTCTTCATTTTCATATGTTTCAATATATGCGACTCCATACTTTGATTGCCATTCAACAACTTTATCGCGAGCTTCTTCGATCGTTGAGCCAGGAGATAACTCAAAATAATAATAGTTGTTTTTAGACCTTTCATAAGCAATTATTCTAATTTTATTATTAATCATTTTAATTCCCCCTATAGGAATAAATCCCCATTATCCTGTTATTTTCTTACGTCTTTCAAAATCAACTAACTCTCTAATTTTAGCATGGGTCATAATTTCTAATTCTCTAGTAAGGTCCCCTAGTAGTATATCTATCTGTTCTTCACTAGCCTCAGCAAAGTATTTTTTCGTTAATTGTTTTAATTCTTCAAAATTTAGCATTTTAGAATACCTCCTATTCTATAATAATTATTATCTATTTTTTAGTATATTTACCCCTTGTCAGTTAATATTCTCAACAAACCACTTCCCTCTTCATCGAAATAAATAGGCTTGTTTATTGCAAATCATACAAGTATACCGTATTCCCATACTACGGCTCTTCAGTGATAGCTCCTGCCCCACCTCTAAAACGATATCAAATTCAAATACCCGCCCATCTTCCATTTATAGCTAGTGGTCACCCTCACCATCTATGCAATACCTAGCTGTATTTGTACGAAGACTTTACTCATATTTCACCTTACATTTAGAACGTATGTTCGTTATAATTATAAGTTTTTAACGCTAGTAAATCAAGTGGCAAATGCTTATTTTTTTAAAACCGCCTCACCAGTTACCTCTATTTACTTTTTAAAGTCCACATCGCAAAGGAACTTTATTAAAAGGGTACATTTCCTAATAAATAGGCTTTCACTAATACACATTCCGCAGTAACATAAATTAGACTACCATCTGAAAATTTATTTCTTATTCTTTATCCGTACAGATTAACGTAATTTTATAAGCTTGACTCGGAAATACTAACATCGGAGGTGATTTTCTTGAAAAATTCTACTGATCATAGCAAAAAAATTGATCGTAAGACTCATGTCTTTTCAAGTTTGAATGGTAAAGACACACCCCCTGATATTAAGAAAAACAGCTATGTGAATCAAGGAGAAGAGCCCAGGAAAGTATAACTACCACACCTTTCATCTTTAGAACCAGAGTAACTGTAAAAATAGTTCTCTGGTTCTTCTAGTGCGTATCCATTCTAATAACAAATATCAATCCCAGATTTATCTTTAAATCCAATCCCGCCCATACATCACTTTCACCGATTAAGTCATAATTCAGTTCCCGTATTCCTTCGCGAAACTCTGACACTTGCCGTGGATCATCACCCAGCGCCTAAAGTAACCCGGGAAGAAGTGGAGATATATACCGAGGATGAAATCAAGGTTATCCTAGCCACTGCAAAGACCATGCGTAATCTTTCTGATTACCCGAAGCATCAATGGTATCCTGCTGTATATATGGCTGTTACTGGCGTTCGAATGAGTGAACTTTTTGGGCTGCGCTGGATGGACGTGCAAAAGGTAATACTATTTCCATTCGTCAAGGTTTGCATATGACAGAAGCAGGTGAATTTATTTTCGAAGAACCGAAGGAGACAACACAGGGACAGGGACTACGTTTCCTTCTGTCCCCGTGTTTCCTTCTTTTCTAGCGGGGGTTATGCTGGTTTCTGTAACAGAATTTTGGCAATTAACATAAAATAATTTGAAGAAATAAGAAAGGGTGAGTATTTTGGATTGTCAAGGGCTAACAGGAAAGGTGATATTACCTTGTGATGCTGAATATAATAGGGCGAGACAAGAATACAATGAAGCGATAGACAAGTGCCCCTTAGCTATTTGTTATTGCTGTAATATACAGGATGTAGTCAATGCTTTATTATGGTCAGAAAGACGGGGAATACAAGTGAGGATTCGCTCTGGAGGACATAATTACGAGGGCTACTCTGTCGGTACAAATAAATTGGTTATAGATACTTCTTTCATGAATGGCATCAGGGTCCATTCTGAGGACGATACTGTTGAAGTGCAAGCTGGAACGCGACTTATGCATTTATATAAAACTCTCTATAATTCAGGATATACCTTCCCCGGTGGAACTTGTCCGACGGTAGCTATTTCTGGGTTGGTATTAGGAGGGGGCATAGGCTTATCTACACGATATTTGGGGCTTACGACGGATAGTCTTATTGAAGCACAAATAGTAGATGCGAATGGAAACCTGTTAACAGCAAATCACTGTCAGAATGAAAAATTATTTTGGGCGTTGCGAGGAGCAGGAGGCGGGAACTTTGGGGTCGTGACCTCATACAAATTCCATCTGAGGAAGATAAACAAAATAACTCTCTTTCAGTTAAAGTGGAGTAATCAGTCTGCTAGGCTTAAATTTTTACAAGTCTGGCAAGAGTGGTTAAGGAATTTAGATACGAGGATTAGTGCTTTCGGGAGAATATATAAGCCAGGTCCTTGGATTTTTGGATTCTTTTATGGATATCCTGAGGAGGCTAGACAGATTTTAGAGCCTTTTTTAAGCATACCGGGAATAATTTTCGAGAATATTGAGTATGTAGACTTTATTGATGCTGTAAAGATAATAGGGGAAATCTATCCGAAACGGGAGGCTTTTAAAGCGACAGGAAGATTTATTGAAAGACAGCTTTGCCATTGTGAATTGGAAAAAATTATAGACATAGTAGAGGCCGCACCTACTGAGGATAATTCATTTATTGGGCTGTATTCATTAGGCGGAGCCGTTAGGGCCATGAAAACAGATAGTACCGCTTTCTTTTACAGGCAGGCTAATTATATAATGGGAATTTCGTCAAGCTGGGAGTGTAAAGCAGCAGCACCAGCTGTTATTGAATGGGTAGAATCAGGATTTAAGTATATCTATACGTTGTCTATGGGTTCATATGTAAATTTCCCCTATAATAATTTGCCGTGTTATGAGTGTGCTTATTATGGGGAGCATATACAAAAGTTGCGGAGCATCAAGAAAGAGTATGATCCTCATAATGTGTTTGAATTTCCGCAGAGTATTAAAACGGTGTGCTGTGAATAGTTCTGCTCGCTCCTACTTGCGTCGCGATGGCTATAGTCTCTTTCTAAAAATAATCATAAAAAAGGAAAAAGTATGTCCTTTTTATGGTATTGTTTAACTGCTAAGCCAAACAATCCAAGGAACATACTTTTTATTTTATGATTATATCATGCAATTAATTCAATATATTATTTGCAGGGTTAAGTGGCATAACGGATGGTTAATAAACTTGCTCCTTGGTATCCAGACAAGACTCCGCCCCAGTAACATGATCTAGGTATTAGAAGTATTTCTAATACCTTAAAATCCTTTTTGCATTTCTACTCTTCCTATAAAAGCGACATAACATACAAATAGCATACAGAAACACAAAAAAGCCTTCGCAATAACCTGCGAAGGCTTGAATTTACTGGAGCGGGTGAAGGAATTCGAACCCTCGACCCACGGTTTGGGAATTGGAGAAAATGTGTTTTGGATGATCTATCTCTTTTTTTAAAAGTCCATAAAATCAAGGCATGTGCAGCTTACATTTTCTATCCAGTCCACTTCTTCCATCTTGTAATAATACGAATCGGTCCGCAAAATGGTCCGCAGATATAACAACGATTACTGCTCATTCACCAGTGATATCATTAAGATACTGCACCAGTTTGCTCACATGTGTTGATGGATTCGAAACCCGCCCGTATAAATCTCTTCCTAATCCCCTATGGAAGCTGCTTAAAATAGAAGCATTCGCTATAGCTATTTTTTGCTTTGACTTTAAATCATCATAATAATTTGATGCTTTATTGTATCCAGGAATGTAGCGATTCAAATTTTGAACTAAATTTGTATTTGTTAATAATGCCGTCGAAGTAGATCCAAAATGGATTAAGTACCATAGCTCGAATGATGGATTTGATAAAATTACTTCCATGTTTTTTCTCTTTGCTAGCTTCCTTGCCTTCTCGATAAGAGCATCACTATTACCATCTACATCAAAAACAATCCAAACACTGCCTGTTTTTTTGTTTATTCCCAATTCATCAGCCTTTAATGCTGCAAATCTAACTAGATTTAGTGGATCAGTATTGCTCGTATTGGGGATTTCAATTTTTACCCCCGTATCCCGCCTTCTGTAATTTCGTAAATAAGTTCGTTCTGTTTTTTCCCCCTCACAAACGATGAGTACCGTAAACCCAGCCTGCCTTCTATTTCTGCTTCTTGGCGATTCAACTATTTTGGCCATTTACAAATCTGCTCCTCTCCAATAAAAGGTACAGCTCCATATCGACCTGCTAAATAGCCTTTTTCTATATTTTCGTCTTTTCGAACCTTCAAATCTAACAAGGAATATATATCTGTCGCTCCTGATGCTTGGTTTTTTTCAACAAACCAGATTTGATCACGACGAAATATTGTTTGAGTCAGCAAATTTGTATTATGTGTAGTAAAGATTAGCTGAGCATTACCTGTATTTTGATTTGGGTCATGAAATTTTTTTACTATGTTTTCTACTAATAAAGGATGAAGCTGAATATCCAATTCATCAATGACTAATACATGTCCATTTTCTAGTACCTCTAATAACGGTGCGGCTAATTCAAATATTTTAATTGTGCCTGCTGACTCATCATCTAAATCAAAAATTTCATCATGAAATTGACCATTTTCATTTTGGGTCCTGTGAGAAGTACGAACACTGATTACCTTTTTATCGCTCAAGTCCGATGAAATCGTTTTCTGTAATGTACTAGGTAACACTTTGTACATATCAGTTTCCCGTATATCCCGCTCTTCAGTTAAGTAATCTTGAATACTTATGTCAGCCTCAGCAAGTAAGCACCTGACAGCCTCTTTCATATCCGAATTCTGATGTATAACAGATGCTGTGTAGTTTACCCAGTTTCGTAAGCTCCCAAATATATTGATCTTTAAATTCCGTTTAAACCACTCAAAAGCTTTTGCAATAGGCTTATAGTTCCATTCTGTAGCACTAGCTAAATATAGTCGATTGCTCAGAGTTCGCCTTGATAGAGCTTCTTGCTCTTCTTTATCTTTCGTAAACTTAAATCTATTGGTATCCGTACGCTCAAATAAAGTTGCCTGCCGTCCTTTAGGGTAATTATATAGATATTCAGAATGCACTTTTTTTCTATCAATAGTAAATCCATATGCATACTTTATTCCTTGGTGAATGAAAATAATGTCGAATTTACTTGGCATATCTTTATACTTTTCATCCATTCTAAATGGTATTACATTGATTTCATCGCCATCCTGGCGTGTATTATTTTCTAAAATAATACGTTCAATAAATTTCAAGCCTCGTAATACGTTTGTTTTGCCTGCAGCATTCGCTCCATAAAATACAGCGCTCTTTAGTATTCTAGTACTTTTATAATTCTCTGGACTGTATAAATTATAATTCATTGTAGTATCTGGACCTGCAAGCATACTAAATACTACTTGTTCTTTAATTGAATAGAAGTTTTCTATTTTGACTTCTAAAAGCATCTTTAATCCCTCTCTCATCGTCGGAATAGCTATATTATACCCCTATTTTCGTGATAAAATCACAAATTCCTTTTATAAATAATCAAAAATGTGCATTTATATTTTTGTAAGGCTTATGTAGCACAACAATTTTTAATCGATAGCCGCATATCACCAAATGTTCTCGCATCCGTATCACCAATATCCCAGCTCTCTTTAAAATTTTCTCATCCTCGCTTTTTTCATGTTCACGCTTTCCAAAAAATTCATCAACTCTAGCAACTGCGGGATCAAACCAATCAGCCTTTTTCTTTGCCCAATCGATCCATGCCAAGGCTTTATCATCTAAGCCGTAATTGCCCGCTGCTTCAGCAGCGGCTACATAGTTTCTTATACTACAAGCAGATTCATAGTCCCGCGCCGCATTTGTCAATGCTATTGTCGGCTTAATCTCGTTATTGTATCGGCTACGCCGTTCTTCTTGTAATCTCTCTTCTTCCTACCGTTTACGGGCGGCTTCTTCCTGCGCTTCGCGATCAATGCGAACTACTTCTGATTTCAGTTCTGTATATTACAAAAGCCAAGCCTGCCCTTAAAATTCTTAAAGAGTACTTGCAGGAAAATTGTATTGTAATAGTAAATAAAGTAGAAAGATTTAAATTTTCCAAAAAATAAGACACCGCAAGAGTCTGCATTCACCGCTCCCATTACACCAGTTAATTATAGGTGACGAAGCGCTAATTCAGCTATTTACTCGCCTTTATTAGGTGCGGCAGAATTTCATTTCATACCCACCTAGACTATCTCAAAACGTATATATATATTAAAGGCAAAAGCTACTTTAGGGGATATTGGAGTTATTTATGTTCTTGTACGTTAGCACATCATAAACAATTTTTGCAATAGCATAATCAACATATGCTTTTTGATTAGGACTCAGCTTTCTAAATTTAATTAGCATATTCTCAAATTGCTTAGCGTTTTCTAATTTCCCACTATTGTATAGTTCCCTAAAGTCTTGCCCGCAACATAGGCAAGATAATATGTCATTACCTGGCAAAGTATAGTATTTGACAAATTCACCATAAACAACAACTTCTAAAGGATAACCACATTCACACCATCGTACTTCTAATCCCATGTAATTTATCACTCCATTCTAAATTATCGATTTAAACCTAAGATTATTCGGGTTTGCACTAATTCAGAAAACAATCCAGTTTCTAGCTATACAATCACTAGAATCTGCACAGTCTTATGAATTAACTGCCCTAAAAATTAAAGTTGAATCCAAAAGATGTCACGGAGATGATTAAAACGAAAACATCTTAGAGAATAGGAATGGTTTTCTGGAAAAAGTTATGCAGCTATGCAATACAATTACGCCAAAACAGCTCGTTCTAATCAGTGTGATTCACTGCTCAATCAATATAAAATAAGGTTAAAGTGACCTATGCAAACGCCTTGTGTGTAGCAGGTTGCCCCACCTCCTTAATTAGCTTTCTTAAATCTTATTGACCATTATTCTTGGACTTTAGGAGTAAAAAAATATCTGTCGTACCTCCGTATATCTTTGCCAATTCAACCGCTGTAACTATATGAACTTCACGGGCTTTACAACTCATCCGTTACATTCTTTTAAAAAGTCTATTATTCTTGGACAAATTCAGTATAATCCATTATTTGGGGATTGTCAACGTTTTAGACAAAGTTTCTTGGACTTCATTTAAGTCCATACATTTTAGACTTATAATGGTAATAGGAGTGATTTTTATGGAATTTAAAGAAAGACTAAAAGAGTTAAGATTAAATAAAAAAATGACACAAGAAGAGCTTGGCAAAACATTTAATGTAATTAAACAAACTATTTCAAGTTGGGAAAACGGCAATAGCCGTCCTGACATTTATATGGCGAGCAAAATAGCAGACTTTTTTGAAGTTACTACGGATTATCTATTAGGTCGTACTAATGAACCCAAAGCAACAAAAGAAATTCCAACAGTTTCAGCTCACCATACTAACAATCCAATGTCCGACTTACCTCCCGAAGCATTAGAACGAGTTGAGGAATTTAAAGAACTAATGAGATTAAAATATGGTAAGAAGCCTACTTAATATACGGAAGGTGACACTGTGCCAGATATCTTACTATAATTTGCAAAAGACGAAGTAATCGCAGTTGAATTTTTTGATTTTGTTCCACCAATAAGGGGATTTATTTTACGAAAAAATGCTTGCCTCCGATCATTGGATTGGATAACTCCTTACCTCATGACACGCCTATGCTCCGCTGCATCTTAGCAGAAGAGTTAGGACATCATTTTACAACTGTGGGGTATTATACCCCCTGTGAATTTTATAATTATAGTGACCGCTTACCTATTAGCGAAATTGAGTATAAAGCCATGCGCTGGGCAGCAGATACCTGGTGCCAGAAAACGATCTCCTAGACATAATCGGCAACGGTTTGTACGAGCCTTGGGAACTAGCAGAGTACTTTACTATTACTGAAGAGTTTACCACTTTTAGAATGCGACTTTTCGGAGCCAATAAAATATGAGGACGCAGCAAAAGACACAGCACTATCCCACTACGAGTAGGGACATCTGTGTTTATTTTGTAGTTTTCATCTCGAACATAGGTTCTTTAATGACTTATCGTATGCTAAAAATATACAAGATAAGTATCAAGGAGGAAGTTTATAATGTTTTTCTTTTTTCCAGATGATCAAAGTACGGGTAGCATTACAGATCCCGTCCCAAATGAATTAAATGATATTATCTTATATCAAGGTTCTGATGGTAATGTGAAAGTAGAAATACTTTTTGAAGATGAAACTTTTTGGTTAAATCAAAAAAGATTATCGGAGTTATTTGGTAAGGATATTCGTACTATTAGTGAGCATCTTAATAACATTTATTCCGAAGGCGAATTGACCAAGGAAGCAACTATCCGGAAATTCCGGATAGTTCAAAAAGAAGGTCATCGAGACGTTACACGTGAAGTCGATTTTTATAATCTTGATGCTGTTATTGCTGTTGGTTATCGAGTAAATAGCCGAGAAGCTACTCAATTTCGTATTTGGGCAACACAAGTATTAAAAGAATTTATCATCAAAGGATTCGTCTTGGATGACGAACGATTAAAGCAAGGTAAGAAATTTGGCAAGGACTACTTCGATGAACTCTTAGAGCGCATCCGCGAGATCCGCGCTTCTGAAAGACGATTCTACGAAAAGATTACTGATATCTATGCGCAATGCAGTATTGATTATGTTTCTAACTCAGAGATAACAATTCGATTTTATCAAACGGTGCAAAATAAACTCCATTGGGCAATCACAGGAAAGACCGCTCCAGAAATCATTGCAGATCGAGCAGATTCAAATAAAGAACATATGGGATTACAAACATGGAAGAATGCCCCGGATGGGAAAATTCTACAATCAGATACCTTAGTTGCTAAAAATTATCTACAGCAACCAGAAATTAAAGAGTTAGAACGGATTGTCAGTATGTATCTTGATTATGCAGAAAATCAAGCAGCAAGACAAATCCCTATGAAGATGCAAGACTGGATACAAAAACTAGATGCTTTTTTACAGTTTAATGAATACGAAGTCTTACAAAATGCCGGAAAAATAACGCGTCAATTAGCTGATGAATCCGCAAAAATGGAGTATCAGAAATTTCGAGTCATCCAAGATCGCTCCTATTTGTCAGACTTTGATAAAGAAGTAAAAAAAATAACGCAAAAAAATAAAAAGAAATGATCCATCTGCTTGATAGTCTGAAAGGAGTGAAGCCGTTTGGCTACCAAGAAAAACAGATAAGCCCAAACGCCACAATAACCAGGGCAGCATTTACTATGATGAAGCCACAAAAAAATATAGAGCTGCCATTACTACGGAAGATGGCAAGCGTACCAGTAAACGTTTTGAAACGGAACCTGAGGCAGAAGATTGGGTAGCTTTAAAACGTGCTGAGATGGGATTAGGCACCTTCATTGCGCCATCAGAAGTTAAGCTAGGATCATCTATGGCAGAATGGTTAGAAACACACATCGTATATATGGCTGTCGTTAATGGCGTTCGAATGAGTGAACTTTTCGGGCTGCGTTGGATGGACGTGCAAGGTAATACTATTTCCATTCGTCAAGGTTTGCATATGACAGAAGCGTGTGAATTTATTTTCGAAGGGCCGAAGAGTGTCGCAGGTAAAAGAAAAATATCTTTACCTCCTGAATATATCCCTATATTAACCGAACACAAGACAAGAGCCGAGAAAAAGAACCCCGATGCCTTTATCGCTGAATCTCTTGTCTTTACCTCTTTAGAAGGAACACCTGTAAATCCTCAAAACTGGCAACGCTTCTGGCGCAAATTATTACACCAGGCAGGTGTAGACCATAAGAAATTCCATGCCCTGCGTCATACCCATGCTACTAAATTATTAGCGGCCAGAATGCCACTCATGGACGTAAGCCGTAGACTTGGACACTCCAAGCCATCACACACCTTAGATTTATATGGACATGCTATGCCAGGGCAAGATGATGTAATCGCAAATTCAATCGGACATATCTATAATCTGGCAGATAAAAAGAAAAAACCCGCCCTTAGATTAGGCAGAAAATTAAAGAGAAAAATAACAAAAGACGGACTTCCATAATAGGAAATCCGTCTTATTTTAAACTGATTTTAGCCTCGTTGCACCATGTTGACCACTGTACAGGATTGCACCACACGCTAAAACCCGCTAATTTACTGGAGCGGGTGAAGGGATTCGAACCCTCGACCCACGGCTTGGGAAGCCGGTACTCTACCACTGAGCTACACCCGCACACTATATAAAAAGATTGAGGTACTGATAGAGCCTTCTTTTGCTCTGCTATGACTGCTTAGTATCCCAACGCTAATCATTATACCATATGCGTATAATAATAGCAATGAGTGGCGATAAATTCCTATTTACATCACATGAAGTGCGTTTCTATTGATTTAGGCTAAACCTTAAACTTAACAATTTCCAATTGCAGTTTTTCAGCTAATTGTGATAATGCGTCACTGGCAATAGCAATTTCTTCAATGGATGCGGTTCGTTCTTCTGTGGAGGCTGATACCGTCTGCGTCTTGCTCGCAGTTTTATCGCTAACCCCGTCCAGTACTTCCATGGATGATGCCACCTGCTTTGCTCCTTCTGCTATATCGTGAATTGCAGCGACGGCTCTTTGAATCTCATCAGTTACGTGGTTTACTAATGTAGCAAATTCACCAAAAGTATCTCCTGTTGCATTCATATTTTCCGTTACCGCCAATGTACCTTCATCCATCGCATGTACCGCTTTTTCAACCATCACTGCCGTAGCGCATTTTACTGATCACTTCTTTTGCTCTTTCTTGCGCTTCTTGATCTGCCATCACACCGGACTTAGAAAGGGTGTAATAATATTCTACGGTGGAATGTGCTATTTCTACATTATTTTTTATTTGAATGTCCTTTTGCAAATAAATGTTTTCTTTTGTTTTAGGAATGATATAAAAGCAACTTATGAGAACAAATAATATTGTGGGTATTACACTTAATAACATTAATTTTTTGTTTAATTTCATACTATGATTCCTCTCCCATTGACTTCAAAAATGTCTAGTTCATCAATCCTCGAAGTAACTTTATTTTTTCCGGTTATTTTACTTTGGTACATGGCACGATCCGCCTGCTGTAAGAGTTCAAAGACGGTATCACCATCTTCTGGAAAACAAGATATGCCAGCACTAAAGGTAATATGATTTTCGCTGTTGCCTCTTCCTATAAAGGTACTTTTCTCAACGCTTTTTCGTACTTTATTAGCAAATGCTACGGCCTTTTTTTTATTAGTATGTGGGGCTAGTATTACAAATTCTTCTCCGCCAAACCGTCCTATGGAATCTGATTTTCTACAACTTTTCTTTAAGATTTTTGCAAAGTCACACAAAAGCTTATCACCTAGAAGATGCCCATGAGTATCATTAAACATTTTAAAATTATCGATATCAATAAAAATTACACTCATCGCGCTAGAATATCTTTTTGACAATAATAATGTTTTCTCGAGTACTGAGTTTAAAGCATTCTTATTATAAATTTGTGTTAGATAATCATACATCGCCTGTTGCTGTAGTGAATTAACTAATTTTACAATCTTTATGGCTTCACTAGCTTGTAAACCAAACATATTCAAGAGAAATACTTCTTGTTCTGTAAAGGGCTCTACCTTTTTTCTCATGACAGTGATAGCTCCCGTGCTGCTTTCCTTCCCCTTTAATGGTACACATACTATAGATCGTATCCCTTCCTTATTAGCAAGTCCGCTAGTATTCCATTCTATCGCTTGAGATATATCGCTATGTATATAAGGCTTACTTTCCGATACGACACAGCCAATTACCCCCTCCTCAAGACGAATCGGGGGTTCATTGATATAGCTTTTTGAAAGTCCATAACTTTTTACAATTGTAAGGTGTCCGCTTACAAGATTAAAATCTCTAATTACAACTGCGTCAGCTCTTGTAATAGTAAGAGCTGTTTTGGCAATATAATCCCATATATCATCCACTCCATCGTAGCTCGATAGGCGTTGTGAAATGAAAAATATTTTTTCCAGAATCTCCTCACTAGGTAAGGTACAAAGCATCTCTTACACCCCTAAATCCCTATACTTCTTTGCTATTGACCAGCCCGGCGAATGGGTAGGCTACGATGCGAAGAAAGTGAAAATCCCCATAGCATCAAGTTTTCTTTGCATCTGGAATATCATTAATAACTAGCTGTTCTTTATTAATTGCTTTAATATCTTGGAGAATCTCAAAAATATCACAAATTAGTTCATCTAATTCCTTTCCAATATCACCAATTTCCAAATTCTCCTCTTCTTTCATAAAAAATCCCCCTCAATATAAAAAAACCGACAGGTACATCAAATAAACATGATGCAACCTGGCAGTCATAGAACAATTGTATCGTTAGACCCAAGGCTTTGCGTCCCTGCCTTTCGGCAGGTTTGCTTATAATTCTAATGTATAGCTGTTCATGTCATTTTGCGATGTATGCTAGTTTTCTGATGGAAATATTTGACGAAAATTAGAATTACACTACTATTGGCTACTCTATAAGTATAGTCTAGTAGTAAGGGATATTCTATTATCTCCATAAGCTAAATTTCCAATAAAAAAATATCTTATCATTATCCCTATAAGATATTAGTTATGGACTTAATTTGCTTTAATAACTTGATTTACAAGGCGCAATTTCAGAGCTACTCCAAGGGCGAGTCTTGTCTCAAAAGAATCAAGGGATACTCCTAATATTTTTTCAATACGCTGCTTGCGAAAAACAACTGTTTTGGGGTGCAGAAACATTTTTTCCGCAGTCTTTTTTAAATTGGAGTGCTGCAATATCTCCTCTAAGGTGGTTACAAGGTTGGTTCCCTTTTCTTCGTCATAACGAATAAGAGTACCAATTTGCTCTTTAACAAATTCCTTTGCACCTTCATTACCAATATTTTTAACTAAAAGCTGTAAAATTCCTAAGTCTTTATAATGAAAAATACCATCTTCCTTGCCTTGACATTGTGCCGCCACGGTAGCACTCCATCCTTGCCAGTAAGTCTTCCTAACACTATTTAAGCCTGTTTGTACATTACTAATTCCAAGCACGAGTTTTAGTTGAGAATCATATTGATAAATCTTCTCTAGTAACGCATGAGCAAACATCATACTGCTTTCCACTGTTGCGTATTCGACGTTCCCCCCTTGATATAAAACGCCTATATCATTTCTACAATTCCATACAATGCAGCCTTTCTCATTCCCCAACACTTCAATAATATTATTCTGTTCTTTTTCCCTGCCAATAAAGTCCTTGCAAACTAATAAACAACAAATTAGGGGACGAGAAAAATCCAACCCTAATGTATGCATATAATCTTTTATTCTTTCATCTACGCTGGTAGTTCCCATTACGATATCATTTAAAAAATCACTTCTGCGTCTAAGTTCATAGGCTAAGTGAAGCATTTTCTCGGTTTTTCGTTGAACTGTAATATCATGTAAGGTACCCAAGGTACCGGAGATATTCCCATATTGATCCTTTGTAAGTCGAGCATATACCTCGATCCAGCGAAATTCACCATTTTTAGTAGAATAACGAATTTCATACCGACTATATGACCGTTTCTCTTCGATTATGGATTGGAACTGTTTATAATGAAATTCCTGATCATCTGCATACACATAATTCAAAAAAAATTTTCCGATACTTTCCTCTATCGTAAAACCTGTAATCCTTGTCCATATAGGACTTAAGTAAGTCCAACATCCTGCTTTATTTGTTTGAAATATGACACCTTTTACATTATCAATAATTGCTTTATGCTTCTTCTCTAAATACAGCAGCTTACTTTCTAGGTTATCAATATATTTTACTAATTCTGTATTGCTCAATTTATATTGTTTTCCTGCCTCTTTATCAAAGGGCTTTTCTTTTAATTGATTTCCTTTTTCAAGAATAGAAGCATCCTGAGAGATTATCGTTTGATAAAAATAGGGGAATAGTACACTCTTTCCGATACCTAACTCACGTATGATTTTTTCATAGTTATGATGTAAAATAGCCGCTTCACGTTTGAATTCTTCAGTAAGAACCTTTTTTACATTTCCCAAAGATATGTCCCTCCCCGTTGTGATACTATGTTCTCTTGAATTAGCAACCATTCCTGTCTCGACCAGCCCTACAAGTATTTTAACTGTATCTAGCCAATCTCCCTTTCTTATCGTAAGGTAAGAATCAGCCATCCTCAGATGCAGTATTCTACATCATTATGGGTTAAATTACAAAATATCTCATATTTATAATAGTATACTATCCTGCCTTACTTTTCTATAGTTCCCTTATTAAGGTTTCTCTCTCTTTGTTAATTTAGAGCTCGCAAAAAAACTCTGCCCCCTATAGGCAGAGTTTCTTATAGTAGTACCTGAATTTTGTTATACTTTAAACTTCTTTACAATCTCCATCATTTGAGTTGCTAACTGCGCTAATTTAGCCGCATTCGTATCTATCTCATGCATACCGGCCGTCTGCTCTTCAGCCGAAGCTGCGACGACTTCAGAACTTGCTGAGGTAGCATGGGCAACTGTCGTAATATTTTCTACACTGGCCACGACTGTCTGGATACCCTGAGAAGTCTCATGCATTGAAGCGGCCACATGTTCAATCTCATTTTTTACCATTTCCATTTTCTCTATAATTACATCAAAACCCTTTTGCGTTGCAATGGTAGAACTTTTTCCCTTGTCAACTTCCTGATTTGCTTTCTTTACAGTAGAAACGGCAAAGTTAATGTCATTTCCCATATTATCAATAATCTTAGCAATCTCATCCGTTGCGCTAGCACTTTGCTC
The DNA here is from genome assembly GCF_000271665.2 of Pelosinus fermentans JBW45. GTDB lineage: Bacteria > Bacillota > Negativicutes > DSM-13327 > DSM-13327 > Pelosinus > Pelosinus baikalensis. The sequence goes on from NZ_CP010978.1 coordinate 5,323,892, forward strand.
CGCCAGCTTTCGCACTTCTTCAGCCACAACGGCAAAACCACGGCCAGCTTCCCCTGCACGCGCCGCCTCGATAGCAGCATTTAATGCTAAAAGATTGGTTTGGGCGGCAATACTGTTAATTAAATCTACAATTCCCTTTATCTTTACCGATCCTTGATCCAAATTTGTAGTAACTGTCGTAATCTGATTCATGGAAGAGGTAATCGACTCATTTTGCGTAACCGTTTGTGCCAACAGCTCCATTGCCTTCCCGGCTTCTACTACGGCATTTTGAGCATTGTTATTGGCTTCCGCGGTACTAGCATTAATTTCTTCTGAGCTTGCTGAGATTTCTTCCATCGTAGCAGAAATATTACTAATATTATCTGCATTCTGAGAAGATCCAGCAGCAATGTTGGTTACACTCTCTGCTACGGTTTCTACTGCTTTTAATTGTTCACTCACGGAATCACTTAATTCGATACTCGTCGAACTTAGTACCTGGCTGCTGTTGGTAAGCTGGGAAACGAAACCTTTAAGAGATTTTTTCATCTCAATGACGATATATCCCATATCACCAATTTCATCATTACGCGTAGGATAAACGTCTTTTCCTGTAAGATTCAGATTTCCTACCTCAGCTAATTCGCTATTGATATTTTTAAGGCGACTCGCCAAGTTTCTACTGTACCAGATACCCATACAGACCACGATACAGGCTATAACAATACTATAAATAAGAGCATTCCTGCCAGTAGCTGTTGCATCCTGCAGTACAGCATCTGCTCTTTCACTTATGTATTTTTGTTGTCGTACATCTAACTTACGAAATTGGTCATCAATATCTTTTACTAAATTTCGTCCTTGGGTTGTGAGCTGCGTTAAATTCGGAGCATTTGCCTTTTTTGCAGCAATAACTTTATCACCTAATACTACATAATCACTTACTAATTTCGCCAGCAGGATTCCATCCTCTTTTGTTTCAGCCATCTTGGAAGTATCACTATATTCTTTGGCCAATTCACTACTCTTCTTAATTTTCTCACGGTATCCCTGTTCATAAACTGCACCATCAGGGTAAAAGAGAAAACCTCTCATATCAAGTAATGCTCCCGTAAATTCTAAGTGACCTGTTTTTACAAGGTTAGCGCTTACTACATTGTGCTTTACCAACTCCTCGGTGGTCTGACCGCTTGATATAAGCTTATACACCGTAAAACCCAATACAGATACTAACAAAAATATAACTAGAATGAACATACAGGTAAGTTGTAATACGATTGGCAACCTTTTCTTTTCCATTTCTCTTCCTCCATTTAGACAAAAGTTCGAAAACTCTCTCTATTCTCTTTTTTCTAAATTTATCTATACTAATATATTCTATGTAAAATTACATAATCCTCCAAATATTACATGAATTGTCCATAACATTTTATTCTAATTTGTCAAATTCCATCAGAATAAATAAGAAAACCTCACGTTTCATCAACGTGAGGTTAGTTTACGATTGGTGGGCGATGACAGGATCGAACTGCCGACATCCTGCTTGTAAGGCAGGCGCTCTCCCAGCTGAGCTAATCGCCCGAATTGGTGACCCGTGGGGGAATCGAACCCCCGTTATCGCCGTGAAAGGGCGGTGTCTTGACCGCTTGACCAACGGGCCATAAATGGTGGCTCACCCGCGGCTCGAACGCGGGACACCCTGATTAAAAGTCAGGTGCTCTACCAACTGAGCTAGTGAACCGGAAATGGTGCCTCAAGACAGAATCGAACTGTCGACACGAGGATTTTCAGTCCTCTGCTCTACCGACTGAGCTATCGAGGCATAATGGCGACCCAGATCGGATTTGAACCGACGACCTCCGCCGTGACAGGGCGGCATTCTAACCGCTAAACTACTGGGCCATGTTTTGTTGTAAGAGGTAATGGTGGGCGATGACAGGATCGAACTGCCGACATCCTGCTTGTAAGGCAGGCGCTCTCCCAGCTGAGCTAATCGCCCGTGTTTGGTGACCCGTGGGGGAATCGAACCCCCGTTATCGCCGTGAAAGGGCGGTGTCTTGACCGCTTGACCAACGGGCCGTAAAATGGTGACCCACCCGCGGCTCGAACGCGGGACACCCTGATTAAAAGTCAGGTGCTCTACCAACTGAGCTAGTGGATCATCTCGCTCTCACAAGATATGATTATATAGGAATATTCGATTACTGTCAACTTGTTTTTATTGTTAATTTCATCTGCTATGTCAAATAGATCATATTTTCGACAAAAAGTATTACTCTATTTTTCTATACTGTATCACTCTGGCGCATTTCCCAAACAGAACTTTCTTTGTTTTTCAATAAAGTCTTCCACAGCATTATATCCCGATTTATTGAGTCGGTAATTCATTGCTGCCACTTCAATAATATTAGATAAATTCCGTCCAGGACGTACAGGAATGGTTTTACAAGGTAAGCCGACTCCTAAAATCTCATGATGCTCTTCATCAAGACCTAGACGATCATAAGCCTTGGCTTGATCCCACTCTTCTAACTGAATGACAAGATGAATTTTTTGATTCGGCCTAACAGCACCAATACCAAACAATGCCTTAACATTTAAAATACCAAGTCCTCTAACTTCCATCACATGACGCAATACTTCTGGCGCCGTACCGGTCAATACATTCTCTTCCGTGCAGGTGACCTCTACGGCATCATCTGCCACCAGACGATGTCCCCTCTTAATCAGATCCAGTGCAGTTTCACTCTTTCCGATTCCACTTTCTCCAATAATTAAAGTTCCTACACCATGCACATCTACTAGAACAGCATGAAGAGTCGTACTTGGCGCGAGTTTATGCTCTAGATAATTAGTTAGCTGAGCAATAAAACGAGTCGTAGCTAAACGGGTACGAAAAACTGGCAATTGACGGTTTGCCGCCAATTGCAGCCAACGTTCAGGGAGTATGATGTTGCGAGTGATCACTAAACAGGGAAAATGCAGATTAATAAATGACAGCCACCGCTCAGTTGCCAAATTTTCGCTTAAGGTTTCTAGAAATGCCGATTCTGCTGTGCCAATTACTTGAATGCGCTGTTCATCAAAATGCTGCAAATAACCAGCTAAAGCCAGTCCCGGACGATTGATATCAGACACTTCTACTGGAACGTTAAGATTACAATTTTTATCCACGACTGTAAGACAAAAAGAATCAACAATTTCTCTTAACAACAAGGCTGCCATTTATATCACCTACATGCTAATTATTCCCTTGCCATTTTATCCAAAAATCTCATGCATTACAATGGTCTGATCACGACCAGGACCAACCGATACAATGCCAAGCTTAATGTCGGCAACTTCACTTAAACGTTCTAAATAAAGACGTGCATTCAAAGGCAGATCAGCATAGTTACGAACACCAGTGGTATCACTTTGCCAGCCTGGCAGTTCTTCATAGATAGGTTCTACTTCTGCTAATGCTTTTAAACTGGCAGGAAACTCTTCCAATAACTTACCTTTATATTTATAGCCAACACATAACTTCACTGCTTTTAACTCATCTAAAATGTCTAAGCGAGTGATCGCCATATAATCAATACCACTTAATCGGCCAGCATAACCTACTACACTGGCATCTAGCCAACCACAACGGCGAGGGCGACCAGTAACCGTACCATACTCATGACCTCTATCTCTAATATGATCGCCAACTTCATCAAATAATTCTGTAGGGAACGGACCTTCTCCTACACGAGTCGTATAGGCTTTCACTACGCCAATCACTTTGTCAATTTTAGTAGGTCCAATACCTGCACCTACGCACACTCCACCAGCAATGGGGTTGGATGAAGTAACATATGGATAGGTTCCATGATCCAAATCCAATAAGGTTGCTTGCGCGCCTTCAAATAATACTTTTTCTCCATTTTTTAATGATTTATTTAAAGCTGCCGATGTATCGCAAACATAAGCACGTAATTCATCTGCGTAACCTAAATACTCTTTTCTCACGGTTTCATAGTCAAAGCCGTCTAGACCATATACAGCTTTTAGTAAATGGTTTTTAGCCTCTAGATTGCGCTTGAGTTTTTCTGAGAACTCTTCCTCATCCATTAAGTCTACGATACGAATTCCACATCTAGAGTTTTTATCCATATAACATGGACCAATGCCTCTTTTGGTCGTACCAATCTTATGATCACCACGATAGGTTTCTTCTGCTTCATCCAATAAACGATGATATGGCATAATAACATGAGCCCGGTTAGAAATTTTTAAACCTGAGGTATCAATGCCTTGACTCTGCATGCCCTTAATTTCCTTAAGTATGACGCCTGGATCAACTACCACGCCATTACCAACAACGCAAGTCTTGCCTTTATATAAAATTCCTGATGGCAATAGCTGCAATTTAAATTGTTTACCCTCTACTACCACAGTATGACCTGCGTTATTACCACCTTGGTATCGAGCAACAACATCTGCTTTTTCTGCCAAATAATCTACGATCTTTCCTTTTCCTTCATCGCCCCACTGAGTTCCCATTACTACTACTGCTGGCATAATATTCACCCTTCCCATCTTTTTAAAATCCTTTTGCCAAAAGTTCTTTTCTCTCTTTTTTAACTTCTGGTATCATTTGACTTTAGAATCTATTTCTACTTATAAACCAAACCTAATGTACCTAACCAGTTATCCACAAACTGTGGATAACTTTGTTAATAAGTTGTTTATAATTAGGCATGCTTATTTTATCCCTAGACCATAAAATTCACTCACCATCTTAGTACTCACTCAATTTTTATTTAAAGTCTAGATTTTTTCCCTCATATAGCATAGCACTTAGTGCTAAAAGTGTCAATGTTTTTTCGAATGTTTTTTATTTTTGGACAACCATTGTTCGGATTTTCTTGCAAAACCTCTATTTATTTTTGATAGAAGTACTGATTTTTCCGCAAAACATCATAAAAATAGAGGAGATATCATCTACCTCCCCTATCCTGGCAATTTCGACAAATCACTAAACTTCGTAAATTGTTTATGGAAGAATAATTGAACAGTGTCAACTGGACCATTACGATGTTTGGCAATAATAACTTCCGTAATATTTTTCTGCTCACTATCAGGATTGTAATAGTCATCCCGATAGAGAAAAGCCACAATATCCGCATCCTGTTCTAGTGATCCTGATTCTCGAAGATCGCTTAGCATCGGTTTCTTTACCTGCCTGGATTCCACACTACGACTAAGCTGAGACAAGGCAATAACAGGGACATTGATTTCCCTGGCCAAAGCCTTTAGGGAACGGGAGATTTCTGAAATCTCCTGTTGACGATTCTCGCTCCCTTTCCCCTTTCCACTGCCTTGCATAAGCTGCAGATAGTCAATAATAATTAAGCTCAAGTTATGCTCTATCTTTAAGCGTCTTGCCTTTGAGCGCATTTCCATTACGGTAATACCTGCTGTATCATCGATAAAAATAGGTGCTGCGGACAATCTGTCTGCCCCGCTGACAAGTTTCGTCCAATCTTTAGCTTCCAGCTCACCAATTCGCAATCGCTGAGAATCAATGGCGGATTCTGCACACAACATACGTTGAACCAATTGCTCTTTGGACATTTCCAGACTGAAGAATGCCACTGCCTTTTTCTCGGCAATTCCAATATGCTGGGCAATATTCAGTACAAAAGCCGTTTTACCCATACTAGGACGAGCTGCAATCAGAATCAAATCAGAGGGCTGCAGACCTGAAGTCAGCTTATCTAAGTCTTTAAATCCAGTGGAAAGGCCAGTAATACTGCCTTTTGAAGCATATAGCTGTTCAATTTTATTAAATGCATCAAAGATAATACTCTTAATGGGAGTAAATTCTCCCCCCATTTTTCGACTGGATACAGATAGTATCATTTTTTCAGCACTATCTAAAATAGTAGTTACTTCTTCACTGCCTTCATATCCCATGCCGGCAATATTGGTAGCAGCATTAATCAATTGACGCAACAGCGCTTTTTCTTCTACGATTCTTGCATGATACAATACATTAGCAGCAGTCGGTACACTGTTCGCCAGGGAGGTTACATAAGCAATCCCGCCCGCTGCTTCCAGCTTGTCTTCTTTGCGCAGAAACTCAATAACAGTAACCATATCCACTGCATCATTTTTATTAAAAAGTTCCAGCATAGCATTATAGATTAAGCGATGAGCTTCGCGATAACAATCTTCCGGCCGTAACAACTCAGCAACCTTAGAAATTGCCTCCCGCTCAATCAGCATGGCGCCAAGTACTGCCTGCTCAGCCTCCATATTTTGTGGTGGTATTCTATCTAACAATCAACTTGCCTCCTCCCCATCTTGCTATGCACTTTTTTGCTCTGTATCAGACAATAGAATGGCTAGTGCTTCTTCTACGTTATCTACAGGACAGATTTCTAAGCCCAAATGCCCTTGGGGAATATCTTTTTCATTTTCTTTCGGAATAATCATAGTCGTAATACCTGCCTGTTTGGCACCATACGCTTTCTCAAAGACACCACCGACAGCCTTCACTTTACCCTGAATGGAAATTTCACCTGTCACTGCAACATCCTGACGAATGGGACGCTCTGTAATAGCGGAAATAATTGCAGCCAAAATGCCCGTCCCAGCTGAAGGACCATCAATGCGTCCGCCGCCAATAATATTAATGTGAACATCATAGTTGCCTAAATCTTCACCTGTTATCTTTCTGACTACAGCTGCAGCATTAAAGACTGAATCTTTTGCCATACTGCCGGCTGTATCATTAAAACGCAAACGTCCCTTACCCTTTTCTCCTGCTGCAAAGGATACAGCTTCAATTTCTAATACAGAACCAAGATAACCAGCAACACCTAGACCAAATACTTTACCAACTTCACCAATCTTAGCCGCCTTAAGATTTACAAAAGGAGTTAGACGGCTAACCTGTACTACTTTATATACATCATCATGGGTAATGACTACCTTTTCATGATCACTGGACCGATATAAAGCGATACCAAAGGCATCCGATAAGATATTAACAGCCTTACGGCCTTCAATGGTATATTCACTAATCAAAGCAGCTACATCAGATTCTAAAGCTACACCTAATTTGACTGCCGCATTATAAACAATTTCTTCTATATGCTTTGGCGTCAAAGGCTCAAAGTAAATTTCAGCACAGCGTGACCGTATCGCAGGATTAATTTCCGAAGCATCTCTTGTGGTCGCACCAATCAGAATGAAATCAGCGGGCGCACCATCTTCAAAAAGCTTTTTAATGTACTTGGGAACATTCGGGTCAGAAGGATCATAATAGGCGGATTCAAAAGATACCCGCTTGTCTTCTAGTACCTTTAGCAGCTTATTTTGCAGCATTGCATCCATTTCACCAATTTCATCAATAAATAAAATACCACCATGAGCATCTGTAGCTAAGCCGGGTTTCGGTTCTGGCACACCCGTCTCAGCTAAATCTCGCCGCGCTCCTTGGTAAATAGGATCATGAACGGAACCCAAAAGAGGGTTGGTCATCCCTCGGGAATCCCACCGCAATGTGGTTCCATCCACCTCGATAAAAGGAGCCTCTTGTGCAAAGGGCGTAAACTTAAGAGACTTTGCCGCTTCTAATACTAAGCGGGCAGCCGTTGTTTTACCAACCCCCGGCGGACCATAAAGAATCAGATGCTGAGGATAGGGTGATGCCAATTTAGAACGAAGGGCTTCTACCGCTCTTTCTTGCCCTACAATTTCCCCTAATGTTTCTGGACGAGTGATTTCCATAGCTGACTTAGTCAGTTTCTTCTGCTCTAACACTTCCAGCATGGCATATTTTTTTAAAGTTTGAGGATTTTCAACATTGTTTTCTTCCTCTTTGAGAACCTGCATCTTTATTTCTCTTACATACTCTTGATGGCGTTCTTCCATCTTATCATTAATCTTCTTTTCTAACCGATCTTCCAGGGACCGACGAGCCATTAAACTAGCTATCTCTTCTTCAATCGCAACTAAAATTTCCGGTACCTCTTGCAATGTAGGTATTTTTTCCATTGTTGGATCTTCAAATACCAGCTTTTGCAAGGCCAATACTCGCTCTCCTGTATTTTCAGAATTCATTAAAGATAAGGCATCCAGTTTTACAGCTTTTAGCACCACTTTATCTGGACCAAAAATACCCGCATACATTTCATATAATGCTGTTGTTTGATGCTTTAGCTGTTCATTGACCCTTGCCCTACTAGGCAACGGTCGTCTAGGAATAAATTTGTTAAAAAAGTTTTTCATATAATAGTCCTTTCTATAATCCCCGTTAGAGGACAGCAAAAGCATACATAACCAATGCTCTTGCTATTTAGCAATAATGTGTACCTGTATCTTAGCACTAATCTCAGGGTGCAGTTTAATGGATACAGGGTATGTACCTAATGCCTTGATCGCATCTTTCAAATCAATTTTGCGTTTGTCCATTTCGATTTTATGTTGAGCATGAAGAGCATCGGCAATATCCTTACTCGCAACAGAGCCAAATAATTTGCCGCCTTCGCCCATTTTCACACCAATGGTTACTTCTACTTTGGACATTTGCGCTGCTAACAGATTGGCTTCATCCAGTGCTCTTTGTTGCTTGCGTTCTTCCGATGCCTTTTGTTGACTTGCCTGATTGACATTTGAAGCAGTCGCAGGAATCGCTAATTTCTGCGCTAATAAATAATTGCGCGCGTAGCCTTCTGAAACCTCTATAATATCGCCTTTTTTGCCTAATTTTTTAACCTCTTGTTGTAGAATTACTTTCATTTTCTGCACTCTCCTCTATATACTTTGCGCTTAGTTCTATCACTTGGCGCTTTACTTCTTCCATAGTGCCTTTTTTAACCTGAGCACCAGCTACTGTCTGATGTCCGCCTCCACCTAGCTCTTCCATGATAACTTGTACGTTGAAAGCTCCGTTGGATCGTGCGCTAACACCAATGCCGCCATCTTCAAGGAAGAACAATACAAAGCTGATTTGTACTCCTTCTACTCCTAGCAGCATATCAGCAACTTGCGCTGCTACAATTTGTGCATTTTTTATATTATCGGGACAACCTGCTACGACTACGCCGCCAGGTAACATGATTGCCTGATTCAAAATTTCAGCCCGTGACTTAACCGTCTCAAAGTCTAAGCGAAACATTTGACGAACTAAAGCAGGATCAGCTCCTGAACGCCTTAAATAGGCTGCAGCATCAAAGGTACGCACTCCACTTTGTACCGAAAACTGCTTCGTATCGACAACAATGCCAGCATACAAGGCCGTTGCATCCATTTTATTAAACTCTAGGTAATCATCAAAGTACATCAATAACTCTGTAACCAGTTCACAAGTAGAAGACGCTGACGGTTCAAGATACACTAATAGCGGATTTGCAATGAATTTTTCAGAGCGGCGATGGTGATCAATAACAACCACTCGATCGACTTTACTTAATAACTCTGGTGCTGCAGATAATTCTGGATGATGAACATCTACTACAAACAGTAAGGTTTGGGGAGTAATCAGTGGCATCGCCTGAGCTGACGTGATAAATAAATCTTGATATTCTTCATAATCGGCCAAAATCTCCTGCAGTTTGCTTAATGAAACCCCTGGCTGGCTAACGACAATGTGTAATTCTTTTCCTAAATGGCGAGCCATAATACCCACGCCAATAGCAGCACCTAAACTGTCAAAATCCTCATTGGTATGACCCATGACCAGAACCCTATCAGCATCATCAATAATTTCCCGCAATGCCTGGGCTACAATCCGTGCCTTAACTCTTGTATTTTTTTCTACCGCTTTAGCTTTACCTCCATAGAATTGGAGTTTACCTCCTACATGAACAGCCACCTGATCGCCGCCTCGGCCTAATGCTAAATCCAGACCGGCTTGGGCTCGTTCTCCCAATATAGCTACAGAATCTTCATCAGCCGCAACTCCCATACTGAGTGTAACGGGAATTTTATTGCCAATATGAATGGCACGTACCCGATCAAGAATGTCAAACTTTTCCTGCAGGCATTTATTTAAGTTCTGACGGTTAAACACCGCAAGATACATGTCCTCTGCATATTTCTTTAATACAGCCTCATTCTCTGCCACCCATTCTGCTAGAAGCTTATTGACTTCCGCGACTACAGACGTTCGCTGACCTTCACTTAATCCTTGCAATACATCATCATAATTATCAATTTGGATGTAAGCCATAACCGGTACAGAATTTACACATTCAGCTCTCACTTTTTCACTGGCTGTAATATCACTAATATAAGCGATTATTAGCTCTTCATGATCCATTTTATGAATTATGGGTTCATGAATCACATCATAATATTTATCCTCTGTCGAAAATACTTCCCGGCCGGATTTGCCCCATACCTTATCCAAAGGAAACTCGGGACAAATGCCCATAATCGACTCTCCTAGTTCAACTTCATCACCAAACCAGTCGATAAGAACATCATTATGCCAATATAATTTTCCCTCTTTGTCAATGATCATCATAACTAAAGGCAAACTTTTTAACGCATAGGATGCTCCTTCTTCAATGCAGTTACTCATCGTATATAGGTAGCTATCCAACGCCTTTTGCCGCTCTTTGTGGCGTTCGCGCCCATACAAATACAAAGAACATAACAAAATTGCACCTAATACTGCTACATAGGGATTATAAAAAACAATTACCACTAATAAAGCTGTGGCAACAGCAAGATAAATTCTTGTATCAAACCAAAAAGACGGACCTTGCGGCATAAACAACTCCTCCTTGAAGGCTAGTCTCACACATCCAGTTTTTAATCTTTGGATTGAGGCCCTCGCAAACGTCGATAATCCATAACCATATCAATTGCACCTGCAACTATCAAGATCTGCGCAAAAAAACCATTTGTCAATATCAAGAACAGTATAAGTCCTTTAATCATTTTTGACAAATTGTATTTATCGGCAAAGTAGTTAAATAACGCCAAACCTTGCACTAAAATGAGGGTACTCGTGATCACTTGAAGATTCATGCCAACCTGAGTCAACAAGCTAATTTCCCTGCTATTACCCCAATAGATCATCACTAAGGATAATGCAAAAAAGTACACAATGTGATACGGCAAGGACCATTCTTTAAATGCTGGAAAGTTAGGAACATTATGCCCTAGTTTTCTTAATACAGTTTTGGCAATTAGAAAATTCAGCCACGTATCAAGTACCGATGCCATAATAAAACCTGCCGGTAAAATAATCTTCATTAATTCAATCATGGACTGCATAGACTCAGACATCTTAGCCAGTTCCTGCTCTGCCATGCCAAAATCCCGGTATACTTCAATGGCCTGAGCTACAGCATTATTCATTACATCACTTTGCATAGTAAGAGGATTCACACCGAGTACTAAGGCACTAATCGCCAATAACGCAGCTTTAGAAACCAAGGAAGCAGCCGTTCCCCACAACATCGTTTTACCAGCACTAAAATTCATACGAAAGGCATAGCCTAACACAATACCAATTAAACCAAATCCAACAACCACACTAAGAGAATGCAGCGGATGCATTAACATGGCAATCATAACACCAGAAACAACTGTTGCCATAATGCTCCACTTATAGCCATGACGAACACCTAATAAAATAATGGGCACGGGCCACATTAAATTAACAAAAGGTCCAATCAGAGGAAGATAAGCACTAATCAAGGCAAATAGTATGGCAATCCCTGATAATATTCCACCCTCTACCATAGGCCTGAGCCGTGTCTGTCTCATTCATTCACCCCTTTTGGCGGAGATGACGCCGGTACTCACTAGAGTCACCAAACCATTTCTCCACTTCCCGTTCTTTTTTTATATCTTGTTCTACTTGCATTAAAACCGACTTATCTAATGATTCAAAGCTAATCCCTAGTCGTCTTCCTAAAATATAGCAAGAAACGACTACGGCAGCCAATCCTTCGCCAATCGCCTGTTCACTATTCTTTGCCATGGCTTGGTATAGTTGACCAATATGGGTGATCAACTCCGCCTTTAGCCACTCTATCAAACGCATTTTGCGTAAAATATCCGACTCATTCGAAAACAAAACAGCCACTCCCCCCCTTTTTACTATATCTGATATAGTATTCGCAAATCAATAGTCTGTTTCCTGCTTTATCATAAAGTATATCCCAGATAAGAAGATACGATGACCCATTCTTAGCAGAATAAAATAAAAGAGAGGTTAAGTAACCTCTCTTTTGTTTTATTCTGCTGTGAATGGCAACAATGCAACAATACGTGCACGTTTAATCGCCAAAGTAACACTACGTTGATGCTTTGCGCAGTTACCAGAAATACGGCGAGGCAATATTTTGCCGCGTTCCGTAGTGTAACGACGGATTTTACCAACTTCTTTATAATCGATCGTTTCTACTTTATCCACGCAGAAACTGCAAATCTTTTTCTTAGGTTTTCTTCCTCTTTCACGTTTCACCGATAATACCTCCCTTTAAAATGGAATCTCTTCTTCAGGGAAGACCTCTGTACCAAAGGAGCTGACATCATATCCGGATGATTTTGCAGGACTAGCAGCAGTACTGCCACCGCTTACAGCTTGCTTCGTATCCAAAAATTCAACATTTTGGGCTACTACATCAGCTGCACGCCGTTTTTGTCCATCTTTCTCATAATCACGAATTTGCAAACGTCCTTCAACTAGTACACGACGACCCTTGGTAAGATTGTTGCCACAAACTTCGGCCAGCTTATCCCATACTACTACAGGAATAAAATCAGCTCGCTTATTCTCACCATAACCGGTATCAACTGCTACACTGAAAGATGCTACTGCCTTACCAGTCTGTGTATATCGAACTTCCGGATCACGAGTCAAACGACCGACTATTATAACCTTATTCATGGTTTAATTCCCCCTGGTCTATTCGTCTACTTTAATAATCATAAATTTCAAAATATCTTCAGTAATCTTCATTATACGATCAAGCTCAAGAATGGTCGCTGGTACAGCTGTAAAGGTAGTCAGGCAGTAAAAACCTTCAGCAAAGTCTTTTACTACATAAGCCAAACGCTTTTTGCCCCAACGATCAATTTTTTCTACTTGACCACCGTTGTTATTAATCAGGTTTTCAAATTTGGTAATTACCGCATTTGTCGCTTCTTCTTCCAACGGTTTAACAATAAACATGACTTCGTACTTTCTCACGAAATCACCTCCTCCTGTGGACTAATGGCTCCCTAGTGGGAGCAGGGAAGGTTTGTAAACATTTATAAACATTTTTTCAAACCTCTCTAGGCTACCCTAGACTGACATATTATATCACTAATAGTAATACAAATGCAACTATATATATTGAAAGAAATATTATACATTAAATCTAAAGTACGTAACATCCCCATCTTGCATAACGTACTCTTTACCTTCTAAACGAACCAATCCCTTTTCACGAGCCGCATTGGAGCTGCCTGTCAGTACAAGATCATTATAGGAGACAATTTCTGCACGAATAAAGCCACGCTCAATATCAGAGTGAATCTTGCCTCCGGCCTGAGGTGCTTTTGTCCCTTTTTTTATCGTCCAGGCACGTACTTCCTGCTCACCAGCCGTTAAGAACGTCACTAAGCCTAAAAGCTTGTATGAAGCCTTGATCAGCTTATCCAATCCAGATTCTGACAATCCAAGTTCCGCTAAAAATTCCTTCGCGTCCTCCGCTGGCAGTTCTGCGATCTCTGACTCAACTTTGGCCGATACTGCAATAACTTCTGCACCCTCTTCTACGGCGTACTTTCTCACAATTTTAACATACTCATTATCCTCTGCATTGGCTACTTCTTCTTCACTGACATTGGCAATAAACAATACTGGTTTTAACGTCATCAAGTTTAGGTCACCAATGAGTCCGGCTTCATCCTCTGTCATATTGGCGCGCCGTGCAGGCAATGCTTGCTCTAAAAGCTCTTTAATTTTTACCAGTACCGCCATTTCATTCGGTGCTTTCTTATCGCCAGTTTTAATGAGCTTCTGCACACGCTCCATACGCTTCTCCAATGTGTCTAAATCAGCTAAGCATAATTCGGTATTAATGATTTCAATATCCCGCAAAGGATTTAATGCTCCCTCAACGTGAGTGATATTTTCATCTTCAAAACAGCGTACCACTTGAGCAACAGCATCTACTTGGCGAATATGAGCTAAAAACTTATTGCCTAAGCCTTCTCCTTTAGACGCACCTTTCACCAATCCAGCAATATCAACAAAACGCATTGCCGTCGGGATACAGCGTTTTGTTTTATACATTTCCACCAAATGCGGTAAGCGCTCATCCGGAACATCTACGACACCCACATTTGGCTCTATTGTGCAAAAAGGATAATTAGCAGCCTCTGCACCTGCTTTTGTAATCGCATTAAACAATGTACTTTTACCTACATTTGGTAAACCAACAATACCCACTTCTAAATTTGTACTCATTCATCTATTCCACCTTACTTACAATTTCTTTTTAGTATGTCTTATTGTAGATGATTCTTCCCCTATTTTCAAGCAGGCACTTCACTCTTCTCCATGTTCACGACGATAAGCAATGGCATTCTTCAATCTTGCCGTACCTAATAACAACATAATAGAGCCTATGATAACACCCACTGTTAGATTGATTTTATTACCAAAATCTGTTCCCATTGCAATGAGCACAATCCCCGTCACCAAGGTCATGCCTCCTACAATAAACTGATACTTCACATTTATCCCTCCTCTTGCGTACCTTTGTGTGTTACGATTTCTTTTACACCTTTTTCAAACTTTACGCGTGGCACCAGGACAAAACGCCCACACCCTTGGCATTTTAAACCAAAATCAATCCCTGTCCGCGTAATTTCCCACAAAGCAGTTCCACAAGGATGGTTCTTCTTCATTCTCACAATATCACCAATTTGATAACGTACCATTATCTAACACCTTCTTGCCTTTTACTATTATCCATCACAGGATGGGGAATATTCGCTTCATTAAATAAACGTGTTACTGTGTAACGAAGAGTATTTTCCACTTTTCCTTGCTGCAAAGGCACAGTCTTCGCTACAATACGTACCATTAGCATCTGAGCACCAAGGTCTACTACACCTAATACTTTCGGTCCCTCTAAGACCTCTTCCATCTCCTTGCCTACACAAATACAAGCCTCTTCTAATAATAGAAGTACCTTATCCAAATCAGCCTCATAAGCAACAGGTATATTGACTACAGCTTGCATATGGCCTCTTGTATAATTACTAATCCTAGATATTGCACCATGGGGAATAATGTGCAGCACACCATTGCCATCTCGCAATTTAGTCACGCGCAAACCAATGTCTTCCACAGTACCTGCCATATCACCACTGACAATGTAATCCCCGACAGCAAACTGATTTTCCAATACAATGAAAAAACCAGTTACAAAATCACGGATCAAACTTTGAGAGCCAACACCAAGAGCCAATCCTATAATACCAGCTCCGGCCACAAGAGAGGTGGTATCAATATGGAATTCTTGCAGCACCATGAGGATTGTAATAAAATAAATAAAATACCGAATAATGCTTTGCAGCATTCCCCCCAGTGTTCTAGCACGTCTTTCGTCAAAAGAAAAAGCACTAATACCAACATTAGGGATAAACATTTTATTCACCATGAGGGAGAATAGACGCAATATAAGCATTGATCCTAATAAAATAGCTAAAAGACGTACTATTTTATTACCTGCTGCTAATAAAAATTCCGGCGTGAGCAACATGGTCATAGTTCAGTTCCTTTCACAATCATCATTATTTTACTTTTCATGATCATATTGTTTCCAGCTTTCTATAATTGCATATATATTATACATTATATGAAAAAATCCTTCTACTTAAGTCTTTCTTAATAAAGAAGAGCAAATGCACTGCCTCTGGCATATAATGTTGCACCAACGCTAAAGTGAGGCGACTATCATGTCAGATACCAATCAAAATCCTCAACCTATTATTGACCTGATATTGGCTGATATAAACGCAGTTATTCCTAATCTTTCTTCGTTAGTAGCTTCATATCGCCTGCTTGTAGGTGCCTCTGAAGAAATTCATCGTACACCAGAAATTTGTCCTGAAGTCTTCGAGCGGGCAGTAAGGCGTGCTGATAACGCTGGAACGTTGATCGATGTCTTCCTTGAATTACTCTGCTGCAAAGTAGCTTTTAGCAGCGATTTTTTAAAAATTTCTTGTGCGCCAGTGGATTTATTTCGGTTATTAGCCAATAAGTCCCCTACAACAGATGTTCCTTTTCACACAGCCGAGCAGGTCGTTGAGATGGAGGCCTTACGGCGTGTCCTAGAGTGCTGTCACCATAAAGGCTCTTGCCTTCCAGACAAGGAAGTGCTCTGCCCCAAACCTGAAGGAGCTCCTGAGCCACCTGCCCCAGCGCCGTCGTCAAACTCAGATATCCAAGAAGTAGAAGCTGTCGCCCTACAACAATTAGTCAATACATTTGGTGCACGAACCAATGAAGCAGTATCCCCGGATACTCCATCTACTTCCTCAGCAAATCCTGCCCCTTCAGAAATCAAAGATGCCTCCACCGATAGTAGCAGCTCGGAAAAATTCGACGATGAACGTGAAAGTCGTGTCCGCTGCAAACATTTATATACGTTTCATAATAAAAAAAGTAGTTCAAAGGAAATTGACAAAAAAAAATAAGCAAGAATCCCAAACGATTCTTGCTTATTTTTCTATTCATCAAGAGGACATGCCCCTAGTTCCTCGAGATGATCACATGGCTCTAGGTGAATGACGACATCACAAGAACCTAGCTTTTGCTTTATTTCCTCTTCAATTTGATCACAGATATCATGAGCCTTATTCAAATGCATATCTTTGTATAAAATAAGATGCATATCAATTAAACGCCAACTGCCGGAACGCCGAGTGCGGAGCTGATGAAAGGAAATGATCTCTTTGTGACTCTTAATGATGTCAATGATCATCTGTTCTTCATGTGCCGGCAAACTAATATCCGTTAACTCATATAAACTCTTCTTTGTCATGCCATAACCAGCTTTAAACACAATACCAGCTACAATGATTGCAATCACAGGATCAAGCCAGGCAAGACCAGTTACATGAATAATCACCAATCCTACTAACACCCCAACAGAAGTCCAGATATCCGCCCTTAGATGCAAACCATCTGCCTCTAAGGCATGAGAACCAGTCTGTTTAGCCACCTTAAATAATCTTTCTGATACCCAGTAATTAATAGCAATTGAAATGATCATAAGAGCAATACCATATTCTAAAAAACCTGGAACCGTAGCCGAATTCATTTTACTCCCGGCTTCATATACAATCCATACTGCTGCCCCGATAATCAATATCGCTTCGATAGCACCTGATAAATTTTCAAATTTTCCATGACCATAGGCATGATTGTCATCAGGAGGGGTATCTGCTTTGCGGACCGCATAAAAAGCAATCAAAGATGCAAGTAGATCAAAGCCAGAATGAGCAGCTTCTGAAATAATACTGACGGCCCCAGTATAAAATCCCACGATCAATTTCAATACAACCAAAACCGTATTAGAAATAACGGACAGCCTAGCAGTACGCTCCTTTAAATTACTATCCACATATCCCAATCATACTACCTCCTACCTTTTGCTTAGCAGCTCTATTCTTTGTTATAACCTTCAATAGCCTACACTATTCAAACGAACTATAAAAGGTACCAATTTCAGCTCATTTTTAGCAGATGCTACAGCCCATAAACGAATCATGCGCCTATAGGATGACATAACAAAAAAGCCTGCAGGCCCTCTAAGGTCCCGCAGGCTTTAATACATACCTGCTGCTTTCCGCCCGGCTGCGCCATGATGACCGCCTGTTCCTAGCATTATATTATATATAGTACCACATTAGGAATTTGCTTGTAAATATCTTTTATGGGTTGATTCTTAAAGAACATGACAGGCAAGCTTAGTTCATGATTTAATATGTACCACGTGGCTAATGGGGTATCCTTTAGCTGCAAGGGCCTTTTCTAATTCTTCCGTATCAATAATATCGGCCCGTATAATCATCTCAATTTTTCCATCGGGTAAGGCATAACTAACCATACTGGTAATATTGATATTCATTGCCAAAAATACTTCGGAAATTTCATGAAGCAATCCAATTTTATCTGTCACATCAAGGGTCAGACGAGTTTTCCCATCCACTAGACCCATAATATCAACAAAACTTTTAAAAATATCCGTTTCCGTAATGATGCCGGCGACTGCTCCTTGCTCATCTACTACTACCAAACCGCCAATGCGGTGGTTGTACATTAGAATTGCGGCTTCTTCAACTGTAGCACCCGTATTAATGCTAATCACTTCTTTTTGCATGATATCCTTAATTTTCATCTTCGCCAATAAGTAGTTAAGTTCAAAAATAGAAAGAGCAGTTGCTGGCGATGCCGATACCGCACGAAGATCTCTGTCAGTTACAATACCAACTAATTTTCCACCCTCAACCACTGGAAGACGGCGAAATTTATTATTACGCATAATCTCCGATGCATCGGCAATTGTTGTATTCGAACTGATTGTAATTGGGTTAGCTGTCATCCTGCTTTCTACAAACATTTTCATCATCTCCATTGATTTTTATTAAAGAAAACGCACTAAAGATTTTTCCCATGTCAGAAATTATGAATAATACAATTTAGGAATTCACCTTTTGTCTTTCATAACACTCTGCCACTACTATCTTTAGTGCGTCTTATCGATTAACCACCCAAATAGGCCTTACGTATTTCTTCACTTGCGGCCAACTCTTTCGCATCGCCGGAAAGGGTGATGCGTCCTGTTTCCAGTACATAGGCTCTATGGGCAATGGATAATGCCATATGAGCATTTTGTTCCACCAGCAAAACCGTGGTTCCGCTAGCATTAATTTCTTTAATAATAGAAAATATTTCTTTTACCAGCAATGGTGCAAGACCCATAGATGGCTCATCTAAGAGCAATAGCCGTGGGCGACTCATTAAGGCACGCCCCATAGCCAACATCTGCTGCTCACCACCTGACAACGTACCAGCTAATTGACTGCGCCTTTCTGCCAAGCGAGGGAACTTTACAAAGACATTCTCCATATCTTCCTGAATCCCTTTTTTGTCATTACGGATATAAGCACCTAACTCTAGATTTTCTAGAACAGACATATTTGCAAAAACCCTTCGCCCTTCCGGTACTTGAGAAATGCCAAGCTTTACAATGTCTTGAGCAACTACACCAGCAATGCTTTTTCCTTCAAAATTAATTTGACCTGCTTTCGGTTTTAGCAATCCAGAAATCGTACGTAAAATAGTACTTTTACCAGCACCATTCGCACCAATCAAGGTAACAATTTCCCCTTCATTCACCTCTGCGCTAATACCCTTTAAGGCATGTATCGCACCATAATATACATCAATATTCTCGATTTTTAACATTATTCAACCTCCTCTCCGAGGTAGGCCTCAATAACCCGTGGGTTATTCTTGATTTCCTCAGGTGTTCCTTGAGCGATTATACTACCATATTCTAATACATAAATACGTTCACACACATTCATAACCAATTGCATGTCATGTTCTATTAATAAAATAGTTAAATCAAATTCTTCTTTTATCCATTTTATCATTTGCATTAGCTGCTGAGTTTCCTGAGGATTCATGCCAGCCGCAGGTTCATCTAATAATAATAATTTAGGCTGAGCCGCTAGTGCTCTGGCAATTTCCAAACGCCGTTGCTCACCATAAGGTAAGTTTTTAGCGATTTCATCTTTTTTATCGCTTAATTTAAAAATTTCTAATAGCTTGATCGCTCTTTCTTCAATCTCTTTTTCTTCTTGATGGTATCTGCCTATACGCAAAACAGATTCTAATATTCCGTATTTTACATGAAAATGATAAGCGATCTTAACATTATCTAAAACGGATAGTTCCGAAAAGAGGCGAATATTTTGGAAGGTTCTGGCTACCCCTTTTTGAGTAATCTGAAAAGGTTTGAGTCCAACAATACTTTTACCATCAAAATCTATTTCGCCAGTTGTTGGTTGATATACACCCGTCAGTAAGTTAAAAGCGGTTGTCTTACCAGCTCCATTAGGACCAATCAATCCAATTAACTCACCTTTGCCAATATCGATGGAAAAATCGGATACGGCCTTAAGTCCGCCAAATACTTTGGAAAGTTTAGTTGCCTTGAGTATTGCCACGCTTATTACCTCCCATCAAACGGCCAAAGATTTTAAGACTGATTTCCTTATTGCCAAATAATCCTTGTGGCCGATACAACATTAATACGATCAGCATTAATGAATAAATGATCATACGCCACTCAGGATAGCTAGCTAACGCTGCAGAAACGAAAGTCAGTAATATAGCTGCCGTAATCGATCCACTAATACTGCCTAAACCACCCAATACTACAATTGTCAAAATATCAAAGGACTTCATAAAAGTAAAGGACGCAGGATGAGCGATATAAAAATAATGGGAGAATAAGGTTCCTGCAATACCAGCAAAAGCAGCACCAATCGTGAAAGCCATTACTTTATATTTCGTAGTATCAATTCCCATTGCCTCAGCTGCAATTTGATTCTCTCGAATCGAAATACACGCTCGGCCATGGGTAGAATTAATGAAATTTCTAATAAAGAATACAGTAAAAACGGTAGCGAAGAATACCCACGTGAAGTTACTATAACGAGGAATACCCATAAAACCAGATGCGCCGCCTACATAAGGAATATTCAGAATGGTAATTCTGATGATTTCTCCTAAGCCTAAGGTCGCAATGGCTAGATAATCACCATCTAAACGCAATGTTGGTAAACCAATTACAAATCCTAAGAAACCAGCCGCTGCTGCTCCACCTAAAATAGCAACAATAAAGGGCAATTGCAATTTAACAGTGAGTACAGCGCCAAGATAAGCTCCTACAGCCATAAATCCTGCATGACCGATAGAAAACTGACCTGTAAAACCATTAATTAGGTTTAAGCTTACCGCCAAAATCACATTAATACAGATTAAAATTAAATTTAGCTCCCAAAACGGTCCAATAACATCTAACATAATTAAGCTTTGCACAACAGCATACAATGCTATACATGCCACTAACGACAGCAATTCCTTCTTATTCTTTCCCATTATTATTTGCCACCTACACTTTCTCACGAACGTTTTTACCCAATAAGCCAGAAGGCTTAAACAGTAAAATAATAATTAAAATGGCAAACGCTGCAGCATCACGGAAAGTGGAAGAAATAAAGCCACTTACCATAGCTTCAATAACGCCCATTATAATACCACCAAGCATCGCCCCTGGAATCACTCCAATGCCACCCAAAACAGCAGCTACGAATGCTTTAAGACCTGGCATAATACCCATTAAAGGATCAATTGAATTATAATATACACCGACTAGCATGCCTGCTGCGGCTGCTAATGCAGAACCAATCGCAAAGGTCATGGAGATAACACGGTCAACATCAATACCCATTAATCGAGCCGCATCGGTATCAAAAGATACAGCACGCATCGCTTTACCGATTTTGGTACGTTGTACAACAAAGGTTAAAATAACCATTAGCACTACGGATATTGCCAATATAATTACCTGCTGACTATTCACTACAATATTGCCAAAAGTATAAACTTGAGATTCGAATAGAGCTGGAAACGTTCTCGGCTGCGGTGTAACAAGAAGCATCCCACCATATTCTAATAATAAAGATACACCAATTGCAGTAATTAATATCGCAATTCTAGGTGCTTTTCGCAATGGACGGTAGGCCAATCTTTCAATTGTCATCCCAACTATGGCAGCCACTACCATGGATACAATTAGCGCTGGGAAAAAAGAAAGTTTGAGCGTCGTTGTAGCAAAAAATGCTACATAAGCGCCTACCATATAAATATCACCATGCGCAAAATTAATCAACTTAATAATTCCATACACCATTGTGTAACCTAAAGCAATAAGTGCATAAATGCTGCCAAGAGATATACCATTTATTAATTGCTGTAAAAATTGCTGAGTAATTGAAAAATCCATGATTTCGCCTCCTACATTTCTTTTATTTTCAAGGGGTAAAGCGATGCCTTTCCCCTATATTTTTCACACTGAAGAAACAACTGCAATAAAGTCTAATAGAGTCTATTTCAAAATTCCCATCTACCTTTATTGTCCCTGTGCGTTTTCACTAAACATACGTCTTTGTACGTCTCGCTCAAATGCTCGTAAGGACTAGCATCTGGATATTTTAAAACAGCCTCTCAACAGGTTATATGTGCTTTTTAATCCCACTTTAGAATCCCTCGTAACCCCTCTTAGAATTATATACCTATCTTTTCTCTGTGGATATTCTCCTATAATATATACGTAATTATAGATACATTGTCTTCTAGTGTCAATACTTTTATCTTTTAATTTGTCGGTTAATCTCTTCCAAAAATACAAACACGCATTTACACCATACTTTTATATAATTTTTCATGTTAGAATCGTACCACTTTATACTTATTGCAATAATCATGCCATTTATGTTCTATTATCAATACTTTTGCGGCTTTATTCCTCGTAAGCTTTATTCCATACGTTCTAGCAAGTAAGTCAATTTTTTTAAAAAAACATATCAACTTCTAAAAAGCTCTTAGTGTTCATCAGGTTTATCCTTATGGGTGGCTTTTTTCGTCTGTAATTTGACATATTCGTCAACTCATTGACAGTGTCACTCCATACCGATACTTTATATCTAAGCAATGTTTCCCTTTCTTTCACTTGCTAAAAAACCACAAAAGCACAATGCCACACCAGTAGTATTGTGCTTTTGTGGTTAATAATAATACAATTTATGCTCTTTATTTCAGCAAGGGTAGCTCTGGACTCAATCTTATAAATGTCAATATGCTGACGCTTATCGATCTTACATAAACAATTAAGGATTTATTTTTTCTTTAAAAGTTTGCTTGCCATCCTTCATTTCAATAATAACAGCACTTTTTACGGCATCATGAGTTTCATTCAACGTAATTAAACCTGATACAGCATTATAGTCTTTTGTCTTAGCCAACTCATCTTTGATCTTCACCGTATCAACACCATTGGCACGCTTAATGGACTCAATGACCATCATCGTCGCATCATAAGCTAATGCAGCAAAAGCATCTGGAGTTTCTTTATATTCTGCTTTATATGCATCAACAAAAGTCTTAATTGCTGGACTATTGTCATCTGGTGAGTAATGATTTGCAAAGAACGTATTATTCAGCGCTTGCGCTCCAGCGATTTCTGGAAGCTTCGCAGAATCCCAGCCATCACCACCGAGAAGCGGCATAGTTAAACCAATTTCTCGAGCCTGTTTCGCAATCATACCGACTTCTTGATAATAACCTGGTACAAAGACGACATCCACATTCGCAGCTTTAATTTTCGTTAATGTAGCTTTAAAATCCGTATCTTTTGCCAGATACGCTTCTTCTACTGCAATTGTACCGCCATTCTTAATAAAGGTTTCTTTAAAGAACTGCCCTAAGCCCTTAGCATAGTCACTGGAGTTATCAATGTAAATTGCTGCAGTCTTAGCTTTTAAGGTTTTCGTAGCAAAGTTTGCCATTACTGAACCTTGGAAAGGATCAATAAATGCTGCTCTGAATAAATAGTCCCGAACCTTATTAGTTGTAGGATCTACTGTCACTTTAGGATTGGATGCTGTTGGACTAATTGCTAAGACTTTATTATCGTTATTGACTTGGGCACCGGCAATCACGCTGGAAGAAGCAATTGGAGCAATAACAGCTACTACCTTATCCTGGGTAATTAATTTCTGCATAGCATTTGCAGCTTCTGCAGCTTCGCTCTTATTATCTGCAACTACTAAACTTAACTGTTTACCTAGAACACCACCATTAGCGTTTACTTGTTTAATTGCTAAATTTGCACCATTGCTTGCAGATTTACCAAAAGTCGCATTGCCACCAGTCATTTCTAAGTTGGCACCAAGTTTAATTACATTACTATCTTGTTTACCGCTGCACCCTGTTGCCATTAAGCCCAGCATAGCAACAGCAATAAAGGTACTGATCCACTTACTTGTTTTTTTCATAAACACTGATTCTCCTTTTAAATAATATGTATTTTCTCCATTTTAAAAAGTCCGTATCCACTGTTCGAAATACGCCTTAGTCCTCCCCAGGCGAATATTCGTACTTGTCACATGCTGTATTATAGACATATTGCGCTTTGCTGTCAATACTCATAGAAAGGACATTAGGCAATTCGTCCTTGTGTAATAGACATTTGCGATTTTTTTTATAGATTATACTAAAATCGAATTATTTCTTCTCTTCTTGTGATAATACGGTCTTGCAATTCTCACTATTTATCCAGAAACACCTGGCACATATTTCCAAAATACAGCTGACTATTCTAAATCAATCCATAAATGTAAAAAACTTGGCCAATGCCAAGTTTTTTACATTTATGGATTGATTTTTTCTTTAAAGGTTTGCTTGCCATCTTTCATTTCGATAACAACACCACTTTTGACCGGGTCATGGTTTGCATCTAGAGTAATGACTCCTGTTACGACTTGCAAATCTTTTGTTTTTTCTAATGCATCCCTAATTTTATCAGGTTCCGTGCTATTTGCCCGTTTAATCGCGTCAATAACCATCAAACCAGCATCATAACCTAATGCTGCTAAAGCATTTGGCTCTTGGCCATACTCTTTTTTATAGGCTTCTACGAATTTTACAATACGAGGGTCTGTATCTTGAGAAGAGTAGTGATTACTAAAGAAAGTATTATTCATCGCTTCTGCCCCTGCAACTTCCACGACCTTAGGATCATCCCAGCCATCTGTACCAATAAGAGGTATGGTAATTCCTAACTCACGAGCTTGCTTTGCTATTTTACCTACTTCTTCATAATATGCAGGGATAAAGATAGTATCTGTATTCATTACTTTTATCTTCGTTAACGTAGACTTAAAATCTTGGTCTTTTTGCAAGAAAGCTTCCTTGCCTACGACTACACCACCATTTTTAACAAACTGGGCCTCAAAAGATTCGGCCAGCCCCTTGGAATAATCCGAACTATTATCAATATAAATCACAGCTGTTTTTGCCTTTAATGATTTGCTAGCAAAGTTAGCCATTACAGTTCCTTGGAATGGATCAATAAAGCAGCTGCGGAAGGCATACGGTCTTACTTTACCATTATCCACAGTAATCTTCGAATTCGTACCTGTGGCTGTAATGACAGGAATTTTATTATCTTGTGATACCTGCAGGGTTGCTAATACATTAGAGCTAGCAACAGGTCCCATAACAAGAGGAACTTTGTCTTGGGTAATCAGTTTTGTGATTGCATTGGTAGCCTCAGAAGGTTCTGATTTATTATCGGCCAATATTAACTTTATTTGCTTACCAAGAACACCGCCTGATGCATTGGCTTCTTTAAAAGCTAGCTGAATGCCATTTGTTGTCATCTTACCAAAGTTAGCAACTCCACCAGTTAACTCAAAATTTCCGCCAATTTTTATTTCTTTGGAATCATTCGCAGACGGAGTTGAACTACATCCTGCCAACATGAAACCGGACATGGTTACCGTAAGCAATAAACCAATGAAAGAGAACCCTTTCTTTGACATCATTATTCCTCCCATATTCTAACTTGTAATAAGATTTGTACTAATAATTCCAACTGTATATAACCCAAGGGCACCTAGATGAAATACTATTTGAATTTCTTTCAAACATAATCTGTAACTTTTACCTGCCTCCTTATTATTTATGTTACACTTTACAGTTTTATTAATACATTCCGAAAATAAGTACTCTATCAGAATATATTTGTGTATGTATGATATTATATTTATTCCTAACTTTACTGTCAATACTTTTATATTAGGACTTATGTTTAAAAATAGTCTTTTTAAATAACAGTTCAAGAAAATGTGTCTTCCACCCATAAACAAACAAAAATGGACTCGGCTTAAGCCGAGTCCATTTTTGTTTGTTTACGGATTGATTTTTTCTTTAAAGGTTTGCTTGCCATCTTTCATTTCGATAACTACACCACTCTTAATTGGATCATGATTTGCATCCAACGTGATTTTACCTGTTACCACTTGCAAATCCTTGATCTTTTCCAAGGCTTCTCTTATTTTTTCAGGTTCCGCGCTATTGGCTCTTTTAATAGAATCAACAACCATTAAAGCCGCGTCATACCCTAATGCTGCAAAGGCGTTAGGTTCCTGCCCATATTCTTTCTTATAGGCCTCTACAAATTTCACAATATTAGGATCTGTATCTTGAGATGAATAATGATTACTAAAGAAAGTATTATTTAATGCAGCAGCGCCAGCAACCTCTGCTATTTTAGGATCATCCCATCCGTCAGTACCGATGAAAGGTACTGAAATTCCCATCTCACGAGCTTGTTTTGCAATTTTACCTACTTCTTCATAATACGCAGGAATAAAAATTGTCTCAGGATTTAATGCTTTTATTTTGGTCAAAGTGGATTTGAAATCTTGATCTTTCTGTAAGAATGCTTCTTTTCCAATAACAGTGCCACCATTTTTTACAAATTGGGCTTCAAAAGATTCTGCCAGATTCTTAGAATAATCTGAGCTGTTATCAATGTAAATAACAGCCGTTTTTGCGTTTAATGTTTTCGTTGCAAAATTAGCCATCACAACACCTTGGAATGGATCGATAAAACAGCTGCGGAAAACATAAGGTCTTACTTTGCCGTTATCCACAGTAATTTTAGCATTTGTTCCTGTTGGAGTGATGACAGGAATTTTATTATCTTGTGCTACCTGCAATGCTGCTATTGCATTGGAGCTAGTAATAGGTCCCATAATAAGGGAAACTTTATCTTGTGTGATTAGTTTAGTCATTGCATTAGTAGCTTCAGATGCTTCTGACTTATTATCAGCTTGAATAATTTTAATCTGCTTACCCAGAACTCCCCCAGCAGCGTTGACTTCCTTAAATGCTAATTGGATGCCATTAAAAGCGGATTTACCATAATTGGCAACACTACCGGTCATTTCAATATTTGCACCTATTCTTATTTCCTTAGAGTCTGAAGCTGATGGAGTGGAACTACATCCTGCTACCATCAATCCCAACATAGCCACTGCCACTATTAAAGCAGTGAAAGATATTCCTTTTCTTGACATGATAATTCCTCCCATTCTTAATGATTTGATAAGAGTCTTATACTTTTTGCTTTAACCGTCACGAAACAAAAGCACTTTGCTCTTTAGCGCCTCCTAGATAAAAAAATGCCTTTTTTAATAATATACAGCTATCTTTTCTGATTTTCCATTCATTTAATTACACGTTTACATCTTTTTAAAGGACATTTGCTAGAAAAGTACACAACTGCAACATATTTGTATCTGTAGGCTATTATATTTACTTCGTTACTTACTGTCAAGGCTTTTGTTAGTTTTTTTTATCACTTTATAAACATATGTCTCTTGTTATTGCACATTCACTTTTTCTGCAAAAAAACAAAAAAGAAAAAATCGGTGTGAAGTAAAGCGCAGACTAGGCTTTTACCTTTTACCGATTTATTTCTTTTTGTAACATCACCTATTTTATTATATGAACGGAATTTCTTATATTTTCTGACGAAGCTCATATACATCGGTTCTGCGGTGCTGCAATAATGGCAACTCCCTTCGAACCTTATTTAGGATTTCAAGATCAATTTCTACGATAAGCAGTTTTTCTTTGTCATCCGCTACAGATACGATTCGTCCCCATGGATCAACTACCATGGAGTGTCCATATACTTGATACGAAGCTTCCGGAACATTAGCAGGTGCTACTCCTGCTACAAAAACTTGATTATCAACAGCCCTAGACCGCATTAATAATTCCCAATGAGCAGGACCTGTTGACATACCAAAGACACCTGGAAAGATGAGAAGTTTGGCGCCAGCAAGGGCCATTAAACGTGATAACTCTGGAAATCGTATATCATAACAAATTCCAATTCCCAGAGTCAAGCCCGCTGCCTTTATTACCGTTACATCCTGCCCCGCTGATAAGATGCTCGATTCTTTAAATACAGTACCACCTGCAATTTCAACATCAAATAAATGTGTTTTTCGATGTCGCCCCAATAGGCCGCCTTGTTCATCAAAGATAAAACAGGTATTGTAAAGATTTCCCCACTCATCTCTTTCAGGCATAGATCCGCCTACTACTACCATCCGCTCTTGTGCTGCTGTTTGAGACAACATGGTAAAGGTATCTCCATCGGGATAGGATTCAGCATACCTTGAGAACAATTCTGCTTCATAAGGACAATTGAACATTTCAGGTAATATAGCAACCTGGCATTTTTCTTTAGCTGCCGCTTTTAACATCCTTTCTGCATTACGAATGTTTAATGCTTTATCTGGTGTAACAGCTAATTGGCAAATTCCTAAGGTAATGGAACTGGATTTCACTAACAATCCCCTCCTTGGTTATAAACAAAAAATACGATTTCTACATCCCAGCAGTGGGCATTACATGACTTTTAACAATGAGCTCAAATCAGAAGTACAGATTTCGCCATTAGGACATCCAATTAAATTTCTACCGCTATCCTTAGCATTATATAAAGCATCGTCTGCAATCTTAAAGAGTTCTTCTGCTGTTTTAATTTTCTCATCACCAATCCCATAGCCAATGCTAACAGTAACATGTAGTTCCGTTTCATCTCCAAAATGAAAGGCATGTTGTTCTATGTTATTGGAAATCCTCAAAGCGGCAGCTTGTATTTCCTGTTCATTGTTGCATTGCAGTATAACTGCAAACTCCTCCCCCCCATAACGAAAAATCATATCCCTCTCCCGCAAACTATTTTTTAGCACGATAGCGATATCCCGCAGTACAGCATCACCACATAAATGCCCATACGAATCATTAAAAACTTTAAAATAATCTACATCAAGAAGTAATATTGCTATGTTACTAGGTTGCATTTCATTTAGTCTTTGCCTAAAGGATCGATAATTATATAAATTTGTCAATTCATCTTTTTCTGCCAAACTACTAACCATCTTATAAGAAGATTCCATCTGATTTAATAATTGATTAACCTTTTCGCTTTGGGAAAGAGCGCGCCCCTCTAGTTGAGATAAGTGTTGAACTAATACATTCATATTAATAATAAGCAGCGAATGCATATATATGGATAACCTATTTTCTACAATCCCTTCTGCCTGACTCAGGCTAACTGCAATGTATATACAGGAAATAAGCATGGATCCAATTAACGAATATCTAGGATTATATTGTAGGGCGATCTGTACGGCATAGAAATAAAATAATATTGTTGCCATAGAATCCGGTGTATGCCAATATAAGTATCCCAGTACAGCATTTGTAGCAATAAAAGAAAGAATCTCATAATAGATACTCCGTCTATCGATAGAAAAGGCAATCAATATTCCATATATTACCATCGCCATGCCATAGAGAGAAAGCTGATCATTGGATTCATCCGGTGCTTTTGTAAGGACTAAAGCCAAACAAAAAGCTAATGTAATAACATTTGCAACAAATACAATCCGTACCTTCCTATACGTTTTTTCTTCAAACATGCCTAACCCTCTTTTGTTTTATAACTCAATTTTATCTCTATTGCTGGGTTCTCCACTTTTTTCCAAATTCCTGCCTGAAAGTTCATCTTTCTAATATTTAAAAGCGCATTCCGAATCACCAATATGAATTGGGATCAGAAATGCGCTTATATTTTATAAAATCATTCTATCCGATGTCTTAAGGATAGCTGCGGCTACGATTCAAACGGAGCTAATACTCTATTTGAATCGTGTCTTCTAGGCATGAATCGGTTGCTTATTCGCATGCATTGACCAAATACCGCAAGGGCAAATACCGGCACATATTCCACAGCCGATACATTTATTGGCATTAGAAATATATTCAAAATTTCCATCTGATCCTAATGTGCGAGTAATAGCATTTTCTGGGCAGGACCGTTCGCACATGTGACAATCACGACATGTGCCACAACTAATACAACGTAAATGATCGTCATCTGCCTTGGGAACATCACATGAATGGCATTTCTTAAAATATGCCGTACTCAACCTATTTTTATCAATTTTAGTTTTTGTCTGCAATTGATAGGTGGTTCCTGTCAGATAAGCATCTACCGCTGCTGCTGCCTGCTGGGCCGCGCCAATGGCATCTACCATACGTCCCGGTTTTACAGCATCACCTGCTGTGTAGACGCCTTCTGCAATACGATAATCTCCGGCAACTTTCAAATGCCCTTTTTCAATGACAATTTCTTCTGGTAAGAACTCAAGTTCAGGCAATTCGCCAATTGCAATAATAATAGTATCACCTTTAATAAATTGATTATCTTGCGTAATAATGCCTTCAGCAGTAACCTCTTTTGTGACAACTGGCCACATTAAAGTCGCTCCCAAATCTTCTACATGGGCAATTTCTTTATCATCAGCTGCTGGTCTTTGCACATCAATACAGGTTACATGTTCAGCTCCCATTTCATAAGCACCGACAGCTGCGTCCATCCCAGAATTCCCACAGCCAATGACAATTACATGTTTACCGACCTTAGGAGACTTTCCTTTATTAATTCCTTTGAGAAAATCAATTCCCTTGATAATGCGTTCATGCCCTGGCCAAGGAATCACTCTGCCGTTATGACCGCCAGTAGCCACCACTACAGCATCATAATTTGCTCTTATTTCAGAGAATTTTTCTCTATCTACAGGTGTATTATTTTTAAACACTACACCCATATCTTTAATGCGCTTTAATTCTGCAGCCAATGTTTGCTGAGGCAGTCGTGAACGAGGTATAACCTGCTCTAGCTTACCACCCATTTTTGCATCGCTTTCAAACACCGTTACATCATAACCTTGACGAATTAACTGCCATGCCACGGTCAGACCTGCTGCACCACCGCCAATAACAGCTACGCTCTTTCCTTTAGGGACTGCTGCTTTATCTAGGGTAACATCTTTAGAGTAGGTACCAAGTTCACCAATTTGTACGGAAATATCCAGATTTTTACGAGTACAGTCTTCCATACAAACATTCGGGCACACCGCGCCACAAACAGAGCCCGGAAACGGCGTATACTCCAAGACCAGTTTATACGCTTCTTCCACTTTTCCTTCCCGCAATAAATTATAACGACGCTGGGATGGAATCGAAGCCGTACAATTAAATTCACATGGAGATGCATAATACGCATTTTCCCAAACTGGAACACGTTGTCGATATACGCCTGTCGCAACTAAACCAATTACAGAAAAGTCATCCTTTAAAACATCACTAAAAATACCATTTGGCACCCACTCTTCCGTACGGAAAGGAAGAATTTTAGTTTGGGATGTTTTGCTGCGTTCCTCATATTTTAGTGGTACTACTTTATACCAATCAGACCAATTACTTAATTCAGCCCTTATTTCCGGTCGTGCAATGGATGTCAAGAAATCATCCATTTTACCATCCAAATAGGCAATATCCTCTTGTTCAAGAGGTCTGATTTTGACATCTTTCTTGGAAATCCCCAAAGCATTTCCCCGGAAATATAATGTTCCTCCAACCATGCCTACACAAGAACGGTCACCTAACACGGATTCAAATTTCTCGCTGTCATAGCCGCAAACTACAGCAATTCCACCGGACATAAATTCAAAGGAAAAGCTGCCACAGTTTTTTAAAACCCAAAATTCAGGTGGCGCATATAATGGATCATGTTTCATCAAGGAGCCTGACCGGGTACCAGCCCGACCACCAATATAAATATTGCCTGACGCTGCGCAATGAGCAGCGGTATCACCTGCATCACCGCGAACTACAATTTTACCGCCAGCATTCAGCCAGCCTACATCAGCAGACGCAGAGCCCTCTACAATAATCTGGGTACCTTCCAAACACATAGATCCTACGCGCTGACCAGGGTTTGTTACTAAAAATTTAAGGTCTTTTCCTTCTGGATGCCATAATGGTCCTCCAATATCATGTTGGCCGGAAGCTTCAATATGAAATTCCGTCTCCCCTGCTGCCACTGCTTCATTAATGACTTGCAGCAAATCCTGAGTGGACATCCGCTGACTTCCGTCAAGGCTTTTTAACTTAAACATATTGATTTCCTCCTAACACACATACTGAATTGCCAATTTCTCAGCAATGGCTTGATCCGTTGTTACTAAAGCATCCGAGCGCCCCACCGGCAAGGAACTATTGCCAATTGGCGCCATTAATTTTCTTAATTCACTATCAAGGGCCAACATATATTCCACGATGTTTTGCGCCCCTTTATCAATATCTAAACGCTCAACTAGCCGAGGATCCTGGGTACAAATACCTGCAGGGCATTTGCCTGTATTACAGGCGTTGCATCTGCCATGTTCATTCCCTACGCAGCCTAACAGCTGAATTAATATTTTGCCTAGAAATACCCCATTAGCACCTAAGCAAATGACTTTAAATGCATCGGCTGCTGCATTTCCAGTAAGTCCAATGCCGCCGCCAGCCCATAAAGGAATCTGCCCTTGTCGTCCTTGCTTTACTGCTGACAAATAGCACTCCCTTGTCTTAGAAACTACAGGGTGTCCTGTGTGATCAAGAGAAATTTCATTGGCAGCACCTGTACCGCCTTGAATGCCGTCAAGAAAAAATCCACCGCAGATTCGATACGGATCACGCAGCAAATTATTATATACAGACACCGACGTTGCAGAAGCAGCGCACTTAATCGCTACTGGAACCCTAAACTTAAATGCTGCATTCATTGACAAAAACATTTTCTGTACAGATTCTTCAATGGAATACAAACCTTGGTGATTCGGAGGGGACATCAGATCTGCTTTCGGTACACCACGAATTGCTTGCACATGATCAGCAACTTTAGCTGCAGGCAAAAGTCCTCCATCACCAGGTTTTGCGCCTTGACCTATTTTTATTAGTACTCCAGCTGGGTCTACTTTCATTTTAGGTATTGCTTTCACAATTCGATTCCAGCCAAAATGTCCTGATGCAATTTGTAATATCATGTATTTGAGCTGTTCTGATTCTAAAAGCTTTACAGGCATCCCGCCTTCACCTGATGACATACGCACAGGCATATTATGCTTTTCATTCAGATAGGCTGTAGCCAATGCAACGGCTTCCCATGCCCTGGTGGATAAAGCCCCAATAGACATATCACTGAAAATAATAGGATAAATCCAATTTACTGGCGGCAGCTTGGCGGTCAAATTCAATGTGCCATTTACCACACTCAAAGGTAGTTCGTGAGGCATGAGTACCCGTCCGAAAGGTGCTAAGATGTCAAAAGTATGACGCTCTGAATCTAGAGCAGGATCAGTCATCTGGGAGATACGCCCAACAATAATATTATCCAATGTGCGTCCACTATTTAAACTGGTACGTCCTCCACGTTTAATAGGAGAACCGCCCTTTCTAGCCAATAGACTAAAACGCGAATCAGGATTTCGAACTGGTTTAATGGCCTGGTTTGGACATATCTTCTCACACATCCCACAACCTGTACAGGCGTTTTCTATATTATTTCGTTGTTTTATCGTAAGCACTGCGCTATGTTTTTGACTTGGTTCTGGACGATGACCAGTAGAGACCGTAATGGAACGACGTTCTACAGCAGGCATGATAGCCTGAAATGTACAGGCCGCAACGCAGCTACCGCACATGGTGCAGCGATCAGGCTTACATTCAATTTTCCAAGGTAAATCGTTCACAGTGATATCCTGAGTCTTTATTGTTTCCATCTCTCTACCTCCAATGCGTCATTAATAATAACTACTTCACGTTCATTTGGATATACATCCTGTTCCTGATTACGATGCGGCAAAATAGCATTTAACCCACACACCTCGGAAGCAATGGCTACCATCGTGCCATCTCCACCTACAACTACAGGCCGTAATTTTTTAGAATCGCAGCAGGTTATAATATTTCCATTAGGCAACATACCAATTACGGTATTCGGTCCATTAATCTCTAACGAACCTAATGATTGTCTGATTGCCCGCAGCTCAGCACCGTCGGAACGAAGACTAAGCTCATTAAATGGAAGAGGGGTAATCACATGCTTATAATACTTAATAGGCCATTTTAACTCTTGCAGCACATAGTGTAAGGTATAAAGAAAGTTCTGTGAATCTGACTCAAAACCAATATACCCGCGATGCAATGATTTTTGGTATTCTTTATTTTTTGTATAAAAAGTGTTTTCTCCATTAGCACACAAGGTATATCCTTGCAAGAAAAAAGGATGAGCCGCATAGCGCACAATATCGTAATTTGTGTTTTGCCGACACTGAACTACTACATTTTTCGCCATCAAGTCACCATTGTTGTCCCATAATTTAAAATAGGTTGCAATGTCCCAAGGATCGCCAATTTCTTTTAAGGTCAAAACATCTGGCCAAAAAGAATATACATAACCTTGCTCTTGCTTTTCCAACAACTCACGTAATGCCAATCTAGTATCTAAAAGTAACTCGCCTTTTGCCTCTTCTGAAGCATCGCGATAATACTCAGGATAATCATAATTGCGAAAAATATAATACGGCATAGCCTTAATATCAAGCTTTACATTCTTCACCCCGCGAGGAATCCATTCCGCTAATTGGCGAAAATCATTGGCTTCCATATAGTCTTCAACCAGCTTCGCTCCCTTTTGCGTACAGGCTAATGACAACAATGGCTTATCCTTATGTTTTGAAAAAACTCCTGCCAGGTCCTGCATAACCATCGCAAATCCTGAATTATCATGTCCTTCTTGCTGCGGTAACATTAAATGCAACGCTGCTGATGGATGGAAAAATTCCTTACTCTTAATGGCGCCAATTCTACACATATCTTCCCCCACTCCTTCATACCAAGCTAAATTCAAATTATATAAAATATCCATTGTAGACCAGGGCAGCACCCTCAATGACAGATCGTGAAAAAAGCAACTTATATCATTGCAACAGAAAAGACCCGGGAAACCACTGGATAGTGAAGTTGGTTCTTAGTAGAAAATACCTCTCTACGAGCAAACCTTACTTATCCAGGACTTTCCGCAGGGCCTTTTTTACCCACGGTGTTGTGCAATCTGCACCTGTACCGCTTGGACCAGACCGCTAAAAAGCGCGGAACCCTAGGTACACTCCTAAAAATCTTTTGTCTCATTGCAGAATACGTTTTTGTTTCACTTACTACATTATAAAAACGAAATGTTTCACTGTCAATATGTATAAAAAATAATACATTATACACTTTATATACATGAATAATATTATTTTTTTCTGAAAACTCCTACAGTTTGAACTGATAATTACTCTCTCTCGATCATAAAGTTTGTATATTTATTCACATTTATTCGCTCTAATCTATTATGTTTCTCTATATGTATATTCGTTATCCCTTTACATTACTGGTCTGTAACCCATTGACAAAAAGGTAACGATTCATTATGTATTGCATTGTTTTTCAGTATACAAAATAATTTAGCAAATAATATCATTCTAAATCATGAGATGCAAACTTTAGCTCGTGTATAATTTAGCAAATATTAACATATACTATTTCTACCTTAATTAGTTCATGAGAAACCTCATAATATTATTTTGCTAGATAGGAGCTATCAAATGTTAAAAAACCTTTTTAGTTTCCCTAAACTAAACTCCGAGTTAAAATTGAACATTAATCAACCTACTGCAATGTATGATATTGCCAGCCATTTACGCAGTATCATGCAAGAAGCAACTACAACAGATGTTTCTCTCGTCATCTTGTGTATTGGGACAGATCGTTCTACAGGTGATTCTCTTGGTCCCCTTACAGGCACCAAGCTGCGTTCTTTTAATCCTTATCCACACATTTATGGCACTCTTGATGAACCAATTCATGCTTCTAACTTAAAAGATAGCATATGTACTATCCAGGAAAATATCACCAATCCTTATATTATTGCTGTGGATGCTTGTCTTGGCCGATTAGAAAACGTAGGCTGCGTCTCTCTTGGTAAAGGTTCTCTTAAACCAGGTGCCGCCGTGCATAAAGATCTTCCTTCCGTAGGCGATGCATATATTACGGGCATTGTAAATGTAAGCGGTTTTATGGAGCATCTTGTATTGCAAAGTACAAGATTAAACTTAGTTATGAAAATGTCTGATACCATCGCTCATGCCATCTCTTACGGTTTGCGAACCTATGGAAAATAAACAACATTTTTGATATTGAAATCGTAAGAACGCTAGAGGCTATACCTCTAGCGTTCTTTTCTCTTAGACGATCTGCAATTTAAATGATCATAACGAGAATTGAATCAAGACTGACATCCAGACTACAATTTTTGGGAATTACACGCGCCCTAGTTCTTCAATAATTTCATTAAATGTTTTATCAGCAGCATTAATAACAGGTACATCCGTAAGTGAGTCTTGCATTGCATTTACATCCGTTCCACCTACGATAATAGCATCTACTCCGCTAATATTACTTTCACTTAAATCTACTACCTCATATCCTTTTGTTTCTAACATATCCGCTAAAATAGATAACGTTTTCTCTACAGCAATAATACCTTGCATCGCATCCACCTCCGGCTATAGGGTTAGCAAAAGATATAAGGATTATTCAATTTTTTCAGCCTTTTTTCCATTTATTTTTCTTTTATTTTTATACTTGTTTCTTACCATAAGGCTTAAATTTCCTTAAAAATTCATCCATTTCATCAGAAGATAATAAGATAGGGTCTCCTACACACTTTGCTTTATAATAAATTTGCGCAACAAATTCAATTTCTTCTGCTGTGTCAAATGCATATTGAATCGTTTCGCCAATTGCCAATAGTCCATGATTAGCTAGTAATACAGCATATCGGTCTTGTATGTATTCAAAAGCTACCTGTGACAATTCCTCGCTGCCAAATAATTTATAAGGTGCACACCGTACATCTTTTCCAGCATATCCAATTAAATAATGAACCGGCTCAATCTTCCAATGAAGGGCCGCCAAAATACTACAGTAAATCGAATGAGCATGCAAAACCGCACCGACTTCATCCCTTTTCTGATAGAAAATGCGATGCATAGAATATTCACTGGAAGGATTGCGGTCCCCATCTATCTTGTTGCCGTCGAGATCTAAAACCACAACATCTTTCGGTGTAGTTTTAAAATAATCCAAGCCACTGGGACTAATCGCCATAAGTCCTTCTGCTTTATTAAAAATACTAATATTACCTCCAGTTCCTTTTGTTAAACCATGAGTAATAAGTTTTTGTCCATATTCCACAATAAGCTCTCGTTCTTTTTCTAAAATCATAATTTTTCCTCTCACAATACTTTAATATCCTCTCGAAAAACACCCTATAGCATAATCAGGCAAAGGATGATCATAACTATATAAGTAAAAGGTTGAAGTATCATTCTTTACCGTCCTAAATGAGACTCTCTAGAGACTACACGTTAGCCCAATAGTCAAATTCTTATAAAAATGGAGCGCCACAAATTATTTTGTATGGCACTCCGGATTTCTACTGCTTTTTCACTATATTTTTCTTATTGGCAGGATCTTCGCCACCAGCACGCATTTCACACCCACCTTTAAAAATTGCGCCTTCGCCAACACTCAATATCCCTGCTTTAATATCTCCATAAATTTGCGAACTTGGTAGCAACTCTAGTTTTTCGCTAATATCAATATTGCCATATACAATACCAGCAATGGTAGCATTCATGCCTTTGCACTGAGCCGTTACTTTCGCATTTTCCCCTATAACGATGCTGCCTGTGGTATTAATATCGCCCTCGAATTGCCCATCAATGCGCAATGCACCTTTACCAGTGATCGTTCCTTTCATCAACGTATCCTTACCAATAATGGTTTCAATCTCACCTGCATAGCTAATTGCTTTTTTATTACTACCAAACATATTGCACGCTCCTGTAATAGTATCTACTTCGCCTTTAAAGCTTAAAATACGATCATTATATATTAATTTAAGAAAGTAGTAGGATTAACAGCAGTACCATTGACCCTGACTTCATAATGACAATGCGGTCCTGTACTCGCTCCTGTATTACCAAGATAAGCAATCACTTCGCCTTTCTTTACTGCTTGACCAACACGTACTAACAATCTGGAGTTATGTCCATACACAGTTGAAATTCCATTTCCATGACTAATCTGTACCATGTTTCCATACCCACCATACCATTCACTCTGCACCACTTCACCGTCAGCAGTTGCAACAATGGGTGTGCCTACACTATTGGCAATATCAATCCCAGGATGAAAATCGCTTCCACCCCCGAAAGGAGAATTACGCCAACCAAAACGAGATGTAACTTCTCCGCCTGTCGGCCAAATAGAAGGAGTAATCGCTATTCTGGATTGCTTGTCCAGCAAAGCCTGCTTTAATTCATTTAGGCTTTGCTCTCGTACTGAAATGGCAGCCTGTAAATCTTGCACAGTATTTTTTATGGTATCAATATCAGGCTGTACCGGTCCTCCTTGTCCAGTATAAGTAGCTGAAGGACGCACTAAACCAGCACGGGATGTAGCTGTTGTATCTTCATTGTTAACAATACGTCTTATTTCTGCATCCAGAGAGTTTAATCTTTCCATATCTGTTTTTAAACTGGCAGTTGTTTTGGCCAGTTCTTCAATTTCTTTACTTTGTACTCCATTATCTTGACGCAATGTCTCTAGCTCCGCTTTCTCGACATTAGCTGTATTAATTGTATAACGATAATTAATGAAACTTCCTACCGCAAAGACAATAAGCAAACATAAAAAAGAAACAGCATATTTTACTGCTACAATAGGTATTCTGATCCTACGTACTGCTTGTCCCTGATGGGGTACAATCATTAAAGTATACTCTCTTCGATCTGGCTTACTTTCTTTTTTAATCAAAAATCTTGGCTCCTTTTCTGGGAAATATTTCTATATGTTTTAAACATATTTTATATTCGCCTTTATTCTAAGAAGTCCTGCTTATTTTCATTTTTTTATTTTGATAGCTTGTGCTAATGCCTGTTTTTCCTCTTCTGTCAACAAATAGGATGAAACTCCTGAAATAATTGGCTTGGAATATGTACGAAATTCATTACGTCCATAAATGCTGGAAATTACAATACCATTATTATAAGAATCTAAAAGTGCAATAGCAAAACTTAGATCACTGCCTACGTCTTCAAAAGCATTAAACCGAACAAGAGCGACCTTTTGTACACAATCTTTTGATATTTTTTCTAATCGCTTGCAATCTTCAGATAGGGTATCCACTTTCTTCACAACATACTTTACTTCTTCAATATGTGAAATTAGTAGTTTCTCTAAGTTTTCCCCATCTACCCCCTGCATCATTCTACGATATTTTTTATTCATTTTACCAAGTCTTATATTAATACTTATAAAGACAAACAATGCTAATAAAATCATTACTGTCATACCTAATAATACATACTGTAAATTATTCATAACCAGATTTGATACTTGTGTTGCATAATCCATTTCATCATACCTTTCAACTTACACTTAATTTTTTACACCGGTTATAAAGACGCAAGAATTGCAGCAATCGGAATTGCAGGCAGTAAGTTAGCTACTTTGATTGCTTTTATTTCCAGCATTAGTAAACTAATGCCCATGATAAGCAAACCACCCACTGCTGACATTTCAATAATCATCTTATCGGCTATCATACCGCTAACGCTACTTGCCAGTAAGGTAATCGAACCTTGGTACAGTAAAATAGAAATACTCGATAAGGCCACACCTATGCCCAGCCCTGATGCAAAGACCGCCGAAGCGACAGCATCCAGCATCGCCTTTGCATATAACGTACTAGCATCTCCCGTTAGCCCTTCTTGTATTGACCCAACTATTGCCATTGCTCCTACACAAAATACTAAACTCCCTGTAATAAAACCTTCACCAACACTGCCATGTTTATTACCTGCTTTTAATGTTAACCATTCACCAAAATTCGACAACCATTTATCAATGTTCAAAAACTCACCAAGCAAACCGCCGAGTACTACACTTAATATGACGATCAATATATTTTGTGTTTTTAGAGCCATTTGTAAACCAATTAGACCAACGGCTAAAGCTAACCCCTGCATCAGTGTATGTTGATAGCGCTGAGAAAGTCGTTGTTTTAATGCTAAACCAATAAGTGTCCCACCAAGTACAGCTGCTGCATTAACTAAGGTACCCTTCATTTTCTTCTTCCCCCTCCCTTCCCACATCTTTACTGTAAACTTAACTTGCCTAGACTATAAGAAAAACACTACGCGACCTTCGTGGTTAACTACTTTTTCTGCTTATACTTTCCAGGCTATTAAAAAGAGCGAAGGACGCAAAAGATACGCAAGGTAAAAAATCCCTAAGCGTTCCCTTTGCGCCATTTTATTGTTCATTTTGCTGTTGCCTAATACGAATTGCATTTCATTTTATCATATTATCTAATTTAATTCACTCAATATTCTTTGTATCTGAGGGAATGGTTCTAACGCTTGTTCTAAAATTCCATTTATATATGCGATCAAAATCCCATAATTCACTACAGGTACTGCTTTATTTGTGACCTCAGAAAGACGATGAAGCATTTCCTTGCGGTTTAACATACAAGCGCCACAATGTATAATTAAGCTATATTTACTTAAGTCTTCTGGGAAATGACTGCCTGCAACCCATTCAAAGTTTAACTCTCCGCCTACTTTTTTTTGCAGCCATTGAGGAATTTTAACGGTTCCAATGTCATCAGCCTGTTGATGATGTGTACAAGCTTCCGCAATCAAAACTGTATCCCCTGGTTTTAACTTCTCAATGTTTTTTACACCAGATACTAACGTTTCCAAATCGCCTTTATGTCTCGCAAATAATATAGAAAAAGATGTTAACATAACACCTGATGGTGTCTCTGCCGATACCCTCTCAAAAGCTTGTGAATCTGTAACTATTAATCGAGGAAGTTTACGTAAATTTTCAATTGCCTGTTTTAGTTCTGTTTCTTTAACCACGATTGTCACACCATCATGGTCAAGAATATCACGAATGGTTTGAACTTGGGGTAAAATGAGTCGCCCTTTCGGTGCTGCTGAATCAATGGGAGTCACTAAAATTATTGTATCCTTGGCTTGGATGAGATCCCCAATCACAGGTGGTCCCTGCCAATCTGGCGGAGCATAGGTAATAATTAATTTTTTCAATTCTTCAATACCCTGACTATTCTTTACACTAGTAGGTAGCAAGGGAATGTTAAACTCATTACTCCACTTCATTACCAATTCTGCTGCTATCGTAATTTTATCAGTTTTGTTTATGACCCCAATAATAGGTATTTTCTTTACCTTAATACCTTCTATTAAAGCTTTTTCATACTGCGTTATGCCGCTTTCAGCTTCCAATACAATTATCACTAAATCCGCCTTATTTAATACGCTCATGGTGCGTTCTACTCGTAATGTACCAAGGCACCCGCTATCATCAATACCTGCAGTATCAATAATCATAACCGGACCAATTGGTAAAATTTCCATCGCTTTATATACGGGATCCGTTGTTGTCCCTGGAACGTCTGATACTAACGCAACTTTTTGGTTTGTCAGTGCATTGATTAAACTAGATTTCCCTGCATTACGTCGTCCTAAAATTGCAATGTGCAAACGTGATGCTTTTGGTGTTTCCTGCATGTTAATTCTCCTTTATTCGCAATATATTACTAATTTATATCGCATATCGTTATGTTTTACAAAAAGTGTCAAATTATGTTTCACGTGAAACATAATTTGACACTTTTTATTCTTATACTGCGAAGGTTCCGCGAGACTTACTAGGAGCCGGTGCTTCATCACCACTTAAAACTTCAAGAATACGTTCTAACTCTTCAGATGAAGAAAATTCAATTTCTATTTTGCTCTTGAATTTTCCTTCCTTAATTTTTACTTGTGTACCTAATATCATCTTGAGTCGATCTTCAGCTTCTGTCACAAAAAAATTTTTCTCTTCTACATTCTTCGGTTGTTGTTTTGCTGGTTTCTTTTTTTCCGATAATCGTTTGACTAATTCTTCTGCATCCCTTGCTGATAAATCATTTTCAATAATGATTTCTGCTGCTTCTAACTGAAGTTCAAGGGTTTCTAAGGCTAATAGGGGTCTAGACTGCCCCATGGATAATGTTCCACGTGAAACATAATCTTGTACCTTTGGATGTAAATTCAGTAAACGTACCATATTCGCGATCACAGAGCGACTGCGACCAATTTTCTTTGCAACTTCTTCTTGAGTTAAACTAAATTCATCCATTAAACGACGATAGGCAAGAGCTTCTTCAATGGCATTTAAATCTTCTCTTTGTATATTTTCAATTAAAGAGATTTCCGTCATTTCTCTATCTGTATAATCTTTAATAATAACAGGGATCTCTTTTAGACCTGCTTGCTGAGAAGCACGTAACCGTCGCTCACCAGCTACTAATTCATAAATATTATTACTTTTTCGCACTACAAGGGGTTGCAATACGCCATATTGACTAATGGAAGATACTAATTCGAGCAATGCAGTTTCATCAAAGATCCGACGTGGTTGAAATTTATTAGGAATAATTTCTGAGATAGAAACACTCTTTATAAGAGGCTCTGCATCTACCCCTTTTGAACTAGAAAACAATGCATCCAATCCTCGCCCTAGTCCTCTCTGAGAATTATTATTCATCATCAATCACCTCTTTAGCTAGATCTGTATAAACTTCTGCCCCTTTAGATTTAGGATCATATCGAGTGATAGGCTGTCCATGGCTAGGTGCTTCACTAAGACGAACGTTCCGGGGAATAATTGTTTGGTATACCTTATGACGAAAATGATTTTTCACTTCATCTACTACTTGAATGGACAAGTTTGTCCTGGCGTCAAACATTGTCAGAACTACCCCTTCCAAAGACAACGCCGGATTTAGATTCTTCTGAACAAGAGTAATTGTATTCATTAGCTGGGATAACCCTTCCAATGCATAAAACTCACATTGAATTGGCACTAATACGGAATTAGCGGCGGTTAATGAATTAATAGTCAATAACCCTAAGGAAGGGGGGCAGTCAATAATAACATAATCATAACTGTACTTCACTTTATCTAGAACTCTTTTTAGCTTCGTTTCTCGAGACATAATGGAAACCAACTCGATTTCC
Source organism: Pelosinus fermentans JBW45 (assembly GCF_000271665.2). GTDB lineage: Bacteria > Bacillota > Negativicutes > DSM-13327 > DSM-13327 > Pelosinus > Pelosinus baikalensis. Next base: position 5,367,140 of record NZ_CP010978.1, read on the forward strand.
GCTCCTGCCAGCTGAATCGTAGCGGGTAACAGCATTAGACTTTCAATTTTGGTTTGTAAGATAACGCCTTCAATCGGTACATCATTAACTAGCACATCATAAACAGACTGTTTAATCTTGGTTTTATCAAAACCAAAACCACTTGTAGAATTACCTTGTGGATCAAGATCCACTAATAACACCTTTTTCCCTAAATCAGCCAAACAAGCACTTAAATTAACAGAAGTTGTTGTCTTTCCAACGCCCCCTTTTTGGTTGGCAATTGCAATTACCTTCACCAAGTAGTTCACCCCATATTCTCATTCATATTTTAAGAAAGACTAAGGCATATGCCAGGTCTTTAGAATCCAGGTCAAGCCTTAGTCTTCTACTTACAAACTTTCCTCTCGGATTCTAATTTCTATAAGCTAATTCATTCCACACTATAGAGACTATCTCCTGCCAAAAATAGTAGATAGCCTCCGTAAATATACCATTATTTAACCAATTTTATAATTATTTAAAAAACATTGACAATCAGGCCGTTTTATATTATCATGAATTCCAATTTAATAAATACTCTTATCTAGAGTGGTCGAGGGACTGGCCCTATGACACCCAGCAACCAGCAGCAATGCAAATGGTGCTAAATCCAGCAGAATTCACGTTCTGAAAGATAAGAGGAAAGAACGGATGATAAAACAGCCTCTTTCCTCAAAGGAAAGAGGCTGTTTTATTAAATTATAATAATGTGAGGTTATTGTATGAAACTTTCTGATCGATTTAACAAAGGAAAAGCCCTTGTCTCTTTTGAAATTTTTCCGCCAAAACAAACTGTCACCTTAGAATCTATTTTTAAAACAACAGAGGGCTTACAAACCCTCAATCCTGATTTTACTAGTATTACCTATGGAGCTGGAGGCAGTGCTTCAGACCGCACCATTGAAACCGCGGACAAAATAAAAAATACTTATGGTGTCGAGGCCTTAGCTCATTTAACTTGCATCAACTCGCACAAAGATGATATTGATCTAATGTTAAATCAACTACAAGCTCATAATATTGAAAATATATTAGCTATGCGAGGCGATTATCCTATAAACAAAAACAATAATAAAGGAAAAGAAAATACCTATCAATATGCAAAAGATTTAATTGCCCATATTAAATCCAATCATGATTTTTGTATTGCTGCTGCCGCTTATCCAGAGGGACATCCAGAGTGCCCTGATTTGAATACAGATCTTCTTCACCTAAAAGAAAAGGTAAACAGCGGCACAGATTTCCTAATTACACAAATGTTTTTTGATAATACCATTCTTTATGATTTTCTTGACCGCATTAAACAAGTTAATATCACAATCCCTGTTAGTGCCGGAATCATGCCATTACTAAATAGCAAACAAGTAGGCAGGATTAAAGGATTATGCGGTGCTTCTATTCCTAAACCCCTACAAAACATCATTCAAAAATATGAAAATTCACCCTTAGATTTTGAAAAAGCAGGAATTGAATATGCTTGCAGCCAAATTACAGATCTGATAGCAAATCAGGTAGATGGTATACATCTATATACTATGAATAAACTAGAACAATCAAAAAGCATTATTCAACAAACAAATTTGCGTTAAATAATGCCTCTACATCCCTGACAGACTAGTAATTTATAAATAAACATTTTAATATATTATACATATCTAGAAGCTTATCATCAGCTGAATTCTTATACATTAAAATGTTCTTGATACAACCAAAGGAGGGATACTGTGCCAATTTACAACCCAACCATTCAAACGCTAGAAATGAGCGAATTAAAACGTTATTCAGGCCTTACCAAATGTACTGAATTCCCCCAGCACTTACTTGACCATGCTTGTACAGAAGCACAAATCATCTCCAAACCAAAAGCAAGCTGGCAGATTTATGACTATGATGCAAGTTCTGCTACGATTATGAGCCCTGAGCCTTTATCACTACCTCCAACCGTTATTAGTAAACACTTGGCGAACTCTATAAAAGTTGCCGTTATTGCAGTTACCATAGGACCTAATTTAGAAGAGCTCGTAAGTGATTACTTCAGCAAAAATGAATACACCTTAGGCTTGTTATTAGATGCAGCAGGCACAACGGCAGTAGAGTTGGCTGCCGATCAAGCTTGTGAGCTTATTAAGCAAGAAGCAAATAAGCAAGGGTATACCACTCTATTCCGCTTTAGCCCAGGCTATGGCCAGTGGGATATTAGGGTTCAACCTCAAATCTTATCTTTAGCACATGGTGATGAAATTAATATAACAGTCACTTCTACATGTATGCTTCTCCCCCGTAAATCCATTACAGCTGTGATCGGCTTAACAGCAACTGTACCGAACCTCCCCCTTAAGGAAATGATCGAAGGTTCTAAATGTGATCAATGCCAACAAATAAATTGTCTATCTAGAAAGGATTGAAATTATGATTTATATTTTTGACGGCGCCATGGGAACGATGTTGCAAAATGCAGGATTACCGCCGGGATATTGTCCTGAATTATGGAATCAAGAACAGCCAGCCGTGATTACGGCTATACATAAAAGCTATATTGATAGCGGATCCGATATTATTGAAACAAATACCTTTGGAGCAAATCGGATTAAATTAACCCATTATGGCTTAGAAGAAAAAGTCGCGCTGCTTAATACTGCCGCTGTTCAGGCAGCCCGGGCTGCCTGTGGTCCTGCCACCAAGATAGCAGGTTCTGTCGGTCCTACAGGTAAATTAATAGTACCCTTAGGAGACTTATCCTTTGATGATGCTTACAACGTTTTTTTTGAACAAATTTCTGCCTTAGATCAAGCAGGTGTAGACATGATTCTAATTGAAACGATTATTGATATTCAAGAAATGCGTGCAGCTTTACTTGCAGCAAAAGCTGCTTCCAAAAAGCCCGTTATTTGTCAAATGTCTTTTGGTGCTGATGAAAGAACTGTAACTGGCACTGATCCAGTAACGGCAACTATCATTTTAGAAGCAATGGGTGCTGATATCATTGGTGTGAATTGTTCCTTAGGTCCTGCGCAATTACTGCCAATTGTAGAAAAAATAGCACAGACTACAAATTGTCCAATTAGTGTTCAAGCTAATGCAGGAATGCCTAGCCTTATCAATAAACAAACTGTTTTTCCCATGCAGCCAGAGGAAATGGGACATTGGGCTAAAAAATTAGTTGCTGCAGGTGCTCGTTATGTTGGCGGTTGCTGCGGCACTACCCCCCATCATATTAAATCTATATACCAAGCCGTAAAGCATCTCTCCCTATCGGATTTACCCACGGTTCAATTAGCAAAGAAGTTTACCGCTTTAACCAGCCGTAGTAAAACCATTTACCTCGGTGCTGATCATCCCACTGTCATTATTGGCGAACGGATTAATCCTACAGGCCGCAAACAGTTAGCAGCCGATATTGCTTCAGGACAATTTATTTCCGTAAAAAAAGAAGCCTTGTCTCAAATCCGTGCAGGGGCACAGCTTCTAGACGTAAATATGGGTGTCCCAGGAATTGACCAGGCTAAGGCCATGCAGTATGCGATTCAGGAATTATCAATGCTGGTAGATGTTCCTTTGGTTATTGATACAACAGATGTAAACGCATTAGAAGCAGGCTTAAAGGCTTATCCTGGCAGGGCGCTGATTAACTCAGTCAGTGCAGAACCAGAACGCTTAGAGTCTTTTTTGCCTCTGGCAAAAAAATATGGAGCTGCTATCCTTTGTTTACCTATTAGTCCAGCTGGAGTGCCTAAAACCGCTCAAGATCGGTTAGTAGTAATACAAGAAATTATTCATAAAGCATTTGAAATTGGTCTCAAACCCGGGGATTTTGTATTAGATGCTCTCATCCTAACAGCGGCGGCAGATGCTAGGGCTGGTCTTGAAGCCCTTGCCACATTAAAATTGTATCGCCAGCACCTTGGTTACCCAACTACAATGGGTCTTAGTAATATTTCTTTTGGACTGCCCAGGCGAGATATTATTAATGCAACCTTTTGTGCGATGGCATTAGATGCCGGACTTGATGCGCCCATTCTAAATCCGTATGATCCTCTCATGCAGCAAACCTTAGCAGCTTCAGCTTTGCTTTTAGGGAATGATCCCAGCGGCAGATCCTACAGTGTAAATTATGCTCCCACTAGTCAATCCGAAGAAAGAGCTGTCCCTCTTACACCCAAAAACATTATCGAGCAAATCCATCTTGCCATTGTATCTGGAGAAAAAGAAGCGGTTGTTCCTTTAGTAGAGCAGGCATTAAGAGAAGGACATGGTTCCATTGAGATTAGTGAGCAAGCATTAACAACGGCTATGAATAAAGTTGGTATCGCTTTTGGCAATGGACAATGTTTTCTCCCCCAAGTATTATTAGCTGCCGAAAGCATGCGCGCCGCCTTCCTTACAATAAAAAAAGAACTGCCGGCTCATGCAACAACAAGCCTAGGTACTATCATTTTAGCTACTGTTAAAGGTGATATTCACGATTTAGGAAAAAATATTGTGGCTGCCTTACTAGAAAATAACGGTTTTACTGTAATTGACTTAGGAAAAGATATTTCACCCGAAAAGATTGTGGAAAAAGCCCTAGAGCATAAAGCTGATATTGTGGGTCTATGCGCCCTTATGACGACAACGATGCCGCAAATTGACCACACCATTGCAGCGTTAAAAGCTGCAGGATGTTCTGCTCAAACTATCGTCGGCGGAGCTGTGCTAACCCAGGAATATGCAAATCAAGCAAATGCCGATTCTTATGCAGCTAATGGTGTGGATGCTGTAACAATTGCCAAAAATTTTATGGCTGATAAAGCACAATAACGTATACTATTTATCCCATGATCGATAAATTTAGCTTGTATGAAACAGCATCTTTTTGCTAATTTCATACAAGTTAATTTTTTTATCAAAAATGCAGGATTTATGACAAATTATATGGAATTTTATATAAATATGTCAATTTTTATATATATTATTAAATGATGGGTGGTAAAAAGCAATGGATAAAGAGGGAATAATGAGTGAAGCAGCGATTGATGAACTACTAGCTGTTGCTAATAAAGAATTATTCGCTCCAGAATCAGCTTCTGTTAACAACGGAATTGATCAGCTATCAGCAACTGAAGAAAATCCGTCTCAAGAAATACCTCCCACAAAAAAATTATCTTTTTTAACACAGCTATTACAAGAGTCTCAAATTAAAAGAAAACTAGTTACTGTTCTTTTGCTATTATGTGCCTGCATCCTGGCGGGAGGATATATTGGCTATCAAAAAGGACTTGAAACATTAGAAGCACCTCTTCCTCTTGATAAAATAATCCAGCAGGGAATTACTTTCGAAGGAAAAAATCTGATTACTTATGCAGGGCGTGGTGATGAAGCAATTGTGCTCGCTTTTCTTAACGCAGGTATGGACATTAATACAACGCGAAACACAGATGGATGGACAGCTTTAACAGCGGCCTCTTTTTATAAAAAGCCCGAGATGATTAAGCTGCTGCTAGAAAAGCAGGCTATTGTTAACATACAAGACAGATCTGGCAAGACCCCTTTAATGTATGCTGCTGCAATGGGAACGGAAGAAATTACGACTCTGTTACTAGAGGCAGGAGCAAATCCTAATACGCAAGACAAAAACGGACGAACTGCACTTATGGAAGCCTACTCCAAACAAGAAGCAAAAATTGCCGAAATCCTCAAAAGTGCTGGTGCCGATCCTACACTTCCTACTATAGTACGAAAAGAAGATATACCAGATGCTCCAACATCTCCAACTAAAAAAACACCTCAAACCTTCTCTTCCACGATCCCCGCTGAGGTTCAAATGACAGTCAGCAAAGCAGGTCTGATACCAATTGGCATGCCTTTGAAAGATGTAAAGAAATTATATCCAACTCTTTCTCTTAATGAAACGTATATTGATGGCAGCAAAAAAACCATTGCAAATATCTATTTAGAAAGTAGCAGCGATCCTTCCTTAGTATTAGAGCTTTCAAGTGGAAAATCGCAATTAGTATCGATTATAAACGTCTATGATTCCAGGTTCACAACTGATAAAAATGTTACCCTTCACTCTACGGTTGGCGATATACGAAATCAATACTCGGTAAGCGAGATTCGAGTCATTGACCATTCCTTGTACCTTCTAGTTAAAAGTACGAAAATGCTATTTGAACTTGATATCAACGATCCTATGATACCAATTAACTGGACGGAAAGTGGCAGCCCTAATTCCATACCTTCTGATACAAAAATAAAACGAGTTATAATATATTAAAAAAGCTAACAATGAATTGTTAGCTTTTTTAATATATTATAACTATACATATCATACTGACTTTATTTTTTCTTCGGAATGCGTAAATTAATATGAATAAATTCCTCATCTTGCTCTTGTTTTACTTTAATTTTAAGACCTGTTTTTTTCATTTCGCCTACTACATTGTTAATGGTATTAATAAAAATACGTACATCGCGAATCACTTTTACAACATTGCGTTTAGGAGTATTTTTAGCCTCTACTTGTTTGGCGATATCTTCTAAAAACTCTTCAATAAGCTCTTCTGTCTCTCGCACATTTAACTTCTTTTCACTGATCATTTCCAATACTTCTAATTGCAATCTAGAATCATCTAACTTTAGTAACGAGCGGGCATGTCGTTCAGTTAACTTTTCCCTTGCAATTACCCCACGAACCTCAGGTATCAGTTTTAATAATCGCAATTTATTCGCAATGGTAGATTGATTCTTCCCCATACGTTTAGCAAGTTCCTCTTGGGTGAAAGAAAAACTTGTAATTAATTGCTGAAAGCCCTCTGCCTCTTCTAAGAAATGTAAATCTTCTCGCTGTAAATTCTCAATCATAGCTAATTCAGCCATTTCTTTATCAGTAAACTCTTTTATAATGACAGGTACCTGGCTTAAGCCTGCTAACTTTGAAGCGCGCAGACGACGTTCTCCCGCCACTAATTCAAAACCATCAGGGATAAGACGCACAATTAAGGGTTGTATAATGCCATATTCCTCAATGGATGATGCCAATTCCAGTAAAGATTCTTGACTAAATATTTTCCTTGGCTGAAATGGATTGGGAACAATTTCAGTAATTTGTACATGCTGTACATTGCCTTCATTCATCCCATTTTCCATCGTGCTTAAGCTGCTATCATCCTGCCTATTATCTATATCTCTTGCAATATTGGTTTGCTCTTTAGCCTCTTTAGCAATTTCCGGACTTTCTGAAGTCAGGCCTAATAATCTGGCTAAATTTTTCATCTGTACACCGCCTTACCTAAAATAGCCTTGTCAATAAGGTAATATTCGGCATTTCCACACAAGTTCCTTTTAACATGACTGTATTATAATGGATTTTTTTCTGCAATGCCTGGACGCCTAGGATACACTGGTAACGTTTTTTTTATTTTTCGAATATATACAACTGCCCTTACATCATCAAGACCTGGCAGTTTAATATTCTCAATTTTTTCGATTTCGCCGCCAAGCACTCTGAGAGCGCTTGTAGACTCTTTTATTTCTTGACTGTACTGCGATCCCTTAAGGGCAATAAAAAACCCTCCTACAGCCACAAATGGCAGGCATAATTCAGAGAGGATACTCAATCTTGCTACTGCCCGAGACACTGCAATATCATATGCCTCACGAAATTGTTTATTTTTCCCACCATCTTCAGCTCGACTGTGTATAAATTCAATATCCGGTATTTCCAATTTTTCGGCTACTTCTTTTAAAAATAAAATTCTTTTATTTAAAGAATCAAATAACGTCAGTTTTAAATCAGGACGATAAATCTTAAGAGGCAATCCGGGAAAACCAGCTCCAGTACCTACATCAATTATTTTTGCCCCATTTTTAAAAATAATCTTATCATAACAAGATAAGGAATCAATCATGTGTTTGACAGCCACTTCATTCGGATCTGTAATCGCTGTCAAATTGATTTTTTGATTCCATTCTATCAATATTTCAAAATACTGGGAAAATCGCGTTAACTGTTCTTCTGTTAAGGATAAAGAATATTCCGTCGCAGCCTTTATTAACACCTCACGAAAGATCAATTGCTTCATCCCTCCTACGCTTTTGTTCCATATAAATCATTAATATCGAAATATCGGCAGGAGAAACACCGGAAATACGTCCTGCTTGTCCTACGGATAACGGACGAATTTCATTCAATTTTTCTCTAGCTTCCACAGCTAAGCCGCTTAGCTGCATATAATCAATATCCTCAGGCAATAATTTTTCATCTAATCTGGCCGCCCGCTCTACTTGTTCAAGTTGTTTGCTAATATAACCTTCATATTTAGCAGAAATTTCTACTTGCTGCTGTACCGCCGAATCCAAGAGAGGTACAGCAAAATGCTCAGAAATCATGTTATAGTTAATTTCCGTTCTCCGCAGTAAATCATACAACATAATACCTGTACGCAATTCTACTGTTCCCATTGCCTGCATCTTTGCCTGTATTTCAGGCGTGGGGGTAATCATTACACTGCGCAGCAGTTTTAAACTTTCTTCAATGGAATCACGTTTACAAACAAATTTAGCATATCGTTCATCACTGACTAAACCAATTTTGCGTCCAATTTCCGTTAGACGCAAGTCCGCGTTGTCCTGACGTAAAATAAGGCGGAATTCAGCTCGAGAGGTCATAATGCGATAGGGCTCATTGGTTCCTTTTGTAACCAAATCATCAATCAGCACTCCGATATATCCATCAGAACGAGACAAAATCAGCGGTTCTTGACCTTTAACCAATAGGGCGGCATTAATGCCAGCTACTAAGCCTTGAGCTGCTGCTTCTTCATAACCTGATGTACCATTTATTTGACCTGCTGAGAACAATCCTTGAACCGTTTTAAATTCTAGAGTTGGCTTAAGCTGGGTAGAATCAATACAATCATAATCAATCGCATAACCCGGACGCATAATTTTTACATTCTCCATGCCAGCAATGGTTCGCAAGAATTCATATTGTACATCAATTGGCAGGCTTGTAGACATGCCTTGCACATACATTTCATTGGTATGATGCCCTTCTGGCTCTATAAATAATTGATGTGCATTTTTATCGGCAAATCTTACAATTTTTGATTCAATCGATGGACAATATCGCGGTCCAACCCCCTCTACAATTCCCGTATACATAGGAGCACGATGTAGATTATTTCGTATAATTTCATGAGTCTTTTCATTGGTATATGTCAGCCAGCAGGGCAGTTGCATTCTAGTTGTAATTTCACTTAAAAAAGAAAAATTATGAACCTCTTCATCACCCGGCTGCTCGATCATTTTGGAAAAATCTAAGGAACGTTTATCTACCCTTGCCGGGGTACCTGTCTTAAATCGCATGATGCGAATATTTAATTCTTTTAAGGAAGATGTTAAATTTTCAGCTGCTCGCTGACCATTGGGACCGCCTTTATATGCGAGTTCCCCTATGATAATTTTTCCACCTAAATAGGTCCCTGTCGCTAGTATTATACTTTTCGTATAATAAATTTCTCCAGTTTCCACTTCAATTCCATATACTTTCTGATCCTTCGACAGTATCCTTTCGACCAACACCTGTTTCACATCTAAATTAGGCTGATTTTCAACTGTCTCTTTCATTGTGATATGGTATAAATCTTTATCAGCCTGAGCTCTTAATGCATGTACAGCTGGTCCTTTTCCTGTATTTAGCATTCTCATTTGAAGGCTAGTTTTATCTGCATTAATCCCCATTTGCCCGCCTAATGCATCTAATTCTCTTACCAAATGCCCTTTAGCCGGACCACCAACGGAAGGATTACATGGCATAAAAGCTATATTATCTAAATTAATCGTCGTTAACAGCGTTTGGCAGCCCATACGGGCAGCCGCTAATGCTGCTTCGCATCCAGAATGACCAGACCCAATCACAATTACATCATACTCGCCTGCAATAAACACAATTTGCCACTCCCCTATTTACCAATACAAAATTGAGTGAAAATCTGATCAATAATATCTTCCCCCACTGTATCTCCTGTAATCTCCCCTAGCTTGTCCCAACTTTCTTTTAAATCAATCACAATACAATCCGATGGCATTCCTTCATCAATTGTCGCAATCGTCGCTTCTAAATGATATTTTGCTTGCTCTAATAAATTAGCTTGACGCAAATTAGTAAGAAACGCTCCCTCTTTTTGAGCTATTTCACCACCGTACACCATATCCACAATCATCTGCTCTAGTTCTGGTAAACCAGTACCTTCCATTACCGATATCTTTAATACTTTGGTATCTGCTATATAGGTGTATACTTCATCCAAATTTAAAAGCACCGGCAAATCTGTTTTATTAACTAAGACAATTGCCTGTTTACCGGAAAGCATAGCTAGTACTTCTCTATCTTCTGCTGATAATGGCAGGGAAGCATCTAATAATAACAAAATTAGATCCGCTGTCACAACAAATTCTTTTGCCTTTTCCACGCCCATTTGTTCAATAATATCAGAGGTTTCTCTAATACCAGCAGTATCTACAATTTTTAAAGGAACACCCGATAGGTTCACGAATTCTTCAATCACATCACGAGTTGTTCCTGGAATATCTGTTACAATCGCTCTTTTTTCTTTCAACAAAGCATTTAACAAACTGGATTTACCCACATTGGGTTTACCAAGAATTACAGTTTCTAATCCTTCCCGTAATATCCGTCCCGTCTCTTTTGTCAGCAATAAATGATTTACGTCTGCCAATAAAAGCTCTACTGCTGCTCTAACATCCTGAGCAGCTAAGACCTCAATATCTTCTTCTGGAAAATCAATGGTCGCTTCTAAATTAGCAATCATTCTTAAAATTTCATATCTCATTTTGCGTATCTCGTCTGATAAGGCTCCCGATAAATGACCCACAGCCATACGAAGAGAAGCATCTGTTTTTGCTCTAATGATATCCATAACGGCTTCTGCTTGAGATAAATCCAGTCTGCCATTTAAAAATGCCCGCTTTGTAAATTCACCAGGTTCGGATAATCGTGCACCATACTGCAGTGTGAGTGCTAGAATTTTCTTCATCGGCACAGGACCGCCATGGCAATGAATTTCCACAACATCTTCTCGCGTATACGATTTAGGGCCATGCATAACAAGTAATAAAACCTCATCAATAACCAGGCCATTATCCGGATCTATAATATGCCCATATGCCACTTGCTGGGATGCGATATGTCTTGCACTCTTCCCATTTATTCCACGGAAAAATGTTTCCGCTATCTTTATTGTCAAGGAGCCACTCATACGTATAATGCCAATGGCTCCTTCACCTGGAGCAGTAGCGATTGTACTAATCGTATCCTCTGCAAACACTTTTATTCCTCCTTATTTTGTATCCATATACTCTCACAAAAACAACCATAATATAGCCGTAAACAGACAAAAGATGAGATTTTTCAAAAGGATACTATACACTTACTATTTTTACCCATTTCCCTGGGAATATTTATCTATGGTAAACAATTAATATACATGGCTATTCTTTAGTAGTAAAACCCAGTAATAATTAATTATTACTGGGTTTTTGAATATGTAAACTATCTATCTTTTTAAAGCAATCACAATTTTGCGATAGGGTTCTTCCCCTTCACTGTAAGTAATAATTCGCTGATCATCTTGAAGAGCCATATGAATAATTTTACGTTCGTTAGGACTCATCGGTTCCAACACTACTTTTTCTCCACGACGTTTTACAGAATCAGCCAAACGAGCAGCCAAACGATTTAACGTATCCGTGCGACGCTGACGATAATCTTCTACGTCAAGAACAATACGCACCTTACCATCAATATCACGATTTGCTGTCAAATTAGTCAAATATTGCAACGCATCTAAAGTCTGACCATGTTTACCGATCAGTATACCTAAATCATTACCCCTAATATTAAAATTAATAGAATCTTCTTTTCCTACTCTTTCAATCTGTACCTCTAATTTCATTAAGTCAAAAACAGTTTTCAAAAATTCATGAGCCACTTGTACCGGATCAATTGGCTTAATAGTCACTCTCACTTTAGCAGGCTTACTGCCAATAAAGCCAAATAAACCTTTACTGGGCGCTTCTAACACTTCATACTCAATGCGGTCTTCTCCAACTTGAAGTTCATTTAAAGCCAGTCGTACCGCTTCTTCAACGGTTTTACCTGTCATATCCACAGAAGTCATCGTGTTAATTAGCCTCCTTATTTTTGAGCTTCACCACGGTACATCCACCACTGTTGAGCAATTTGGAATGCATTACTCATTACCCAGTATAATACAAGTCCAGCAGGAAAAGTAATACTAATATAGCCGATAAATAATGGCATAAAAGTCATCATCATTTTTGCCTGTTGATTCATATCACTGCTTGTCTGTTTTTGTTGAACATAAGTAGTAGCTGCTGAAAGTACAGGTAAAATATACAAAGGATCAGGATGAGACAAATTAGCAATCCATAAAAAACTAGGTATTTGTGCATATTGATAATCGCGAATGGCAAAGAAAATTCCCATAAGTATAGGCATCTGAACCAATAGAGGTAAACAGCCTGATAAAGGATTGACCCCTGACTCTTTATATAAAAGTGCCATTTCCTTATTTAATTTTTCAGGATTTCCTTTGTATTTTTCTTGTAATTCTTTCATTTTAGGTTGTAGATCTTGCATAGCCTTCATACCTTTAACTTGTTTTACAGTTAAAGGATATAATAGCAACTTTATGATCAAAGTTACCAAAATAATAGCTATACCATAATTAGGTATACCAATGCTAGCTGTCATATCATAGAAAAAAGTTAATATATGCTGCAATAATGCAATAGCCGAATCAAACAGAGCCAATATCTCACGTCCTCAATATTAATTTGTAACAAAATTAATTGTAATCTTGAATCGATTCTTATATATCAAACAGGATCATACCCGCCAGGATGAAAGGGATGACAGCGCAAAATGCGCCGTACAGCCATAATACCCCCACGGAAAATCCCATATTTCTCAATTGCCTGCAATGCATACTCTGAACAAGTCGGCACAAAACGGCAAGTAGGCGGTTTGAGCGGTGAAATAAATAAACGATAACCTTTAATCATCATTATAGCTATTTTTTTCATTATCAACTACCTACTTAGCCAAAATTTTTGCCTTTTCACACAAATGAATAAACGCTTTACCAACAGCTATAGAATTTGAGCTTACTGCAGCTTGTCTGCCAACTAATAGCAAATCAATTCCATTAATTAACTTATGCTGGTTTAAACGATAGGAGTCCCGCAAAAGACGTTTTACACGATTGCGTACTACCGCACCACCCAATCTTTTACCTGCAGCAAATCCTACTCGACGAACAACACTATTAGTAGATAGCACATAAAGTACTATCATTCGATTAGCATATGATTTGCCGGCTTTATATACAGTTTGGAAATTTTTATTTTTGTGTAGAATCCCTTGCTTAGATAACTTATATATCACAGTTTATCATCCCGCCATATGGAAAATAGGCCTGTTCTGGCGCCCTACTACGCAGATAATTTCTTTCTGCTTCTAGCACGTCTTCTTTTAAGGACTAATTGACCACCTCTGGTTTTCATACGTTCACGGAAACCATGGGTTCTTTTTTTCCATAAGTTATTTGGTTGATAAGTACGTTTCATTTATTT